>NZ_JBWZNF010000007.1:0-376252 GCF_056945715.1 Rhodococcus sp. MurmanLake-1
CCCCCCCCCCCCCCCCCCCCCCCCCCCATCCCCTCCCCCCCCCCCCCCCCCCCATTCCCCCCCCCCCCCCCCCCCCCCTCCCCCCCCCTCCCCCCTCCTCCCCCCCCCCCCCCCCCCCCCCCCCCCCCCCACCGCCGTGAACTCCTGGGTCAGGCCTGGCTCAGCTCCGCTTGCATACGCGCGGCGTCCTTGCCGACAGTGCGAGTGGCTAGGTAGATGAATACCGCAGTGAGCGCCAACATGATCGGCACGAGATACATGGCCGAGTTCAACCCGTCGCCGGCGTACTGAGCCAACTTCCCGGTACCGGCATCGGCAAGCGCACGCTTGGCGAACCAGTCCGAAATCGCGCCCACGGCAACTGGTCCCGAGAATCCGCCGAGAAGATACATGGCAGCGAAGAACAACGCCGTCGCAGTGCCTCGGAGCCTGGGAACCACGACGTCGTGAATGGCAGGGTAGACGCTGATGTAGAAGCCGTAGGCCAACAACCACCCGGCCGAGAACAAGAGCGTGAACATCACGACGTTCCCGCCGTGCTGCAACAGTGCCAGTGCCGTCAAAGGTGCTGCCAATGCCGAGGTTCCGACACCGATCATCAACCGTGCGCGCGGTGAGCGTGCGCTGGCCTTGTCAGCGTAGCGAGCGCCGAGAAGCAATCCGATGAGGCCCGTGATTCCGACGATGATGCCGGTGACCGATGCCGCAGCAGTCAGTTTCAGGTGGTACTGGCGCATCAGAAGCGGGACGACAAACGAATTCACTGCGTAGGCGGCGAAGTTGAACGTCAGTCCGGCAAGGATGAGCCAACGAAGCGTGGGAATTGCGAGCAGACGACGGATCGGACGGGTGATCGGTGCCTGTGAAACAGCGGCTGCGCGGGCCTCCGGACTTTCGGAACCACCACGAACCGGATCTGCCATGCGGTAGAGCACGACTGCCAGCAGGACACCGGGAATCGCCGCGAGGAAGAACGGTGCACGCCAGCTGTCGAATGCCTCGGCGATCTTGCCGACGGTGAAGTAGGCGAGCATGAGGCCAATCGGCAAACCGAGCATGAAGACACCAAGTGCGCGTGAGCGTCGTTCTGCCGGGTAGATATCACCGATCATCGAGTTGGCTGCGGGTGTAAAGGTCGCTTCGCCCACACCGACGCCTAGACGCGCGAGGATGAACAGCACATAGCTGCCGGCGGCACCGGTTGCTGCCGTCAGTCCGCTCCACACCAGGAGTCCGATCCCGATGATCTTGGGACGGTTCTTCGTGTCGGCCAACCGGCCCAGAGGCAACCCTGCGACTGCGTAGACGAGGGTGAATGCAGAGGTGATCAATCCCAATTGCAAGTCGCTGAGCGAAAACTCGTTCTTGATCGGCTCGGCAACGACCGAGGGGATCGCCCGGTCGAAGAAGTTGAGCATGTTTGCGAGAAACAGTGCGACGAGTGTGCCGCCGAGAAGTTTGTCGCGTGTTCCGACAGGGGCGCCGTCGATGGACGGCAGCGGCGGAGCGTCTCGTTGAATTGACATGATTGTTCCACCCTTTTCGCGAGTGCTGAATGAATTGTGTTGGGGGAGAGGCTCAGGACAGAGCGTCGGCGACGGTTTTGCCGATCGCCTGCATCCCGGCCGCAGTGGGATGCAGTGGAACCGCCGGCTGGGTAGGGACGATTCCGGTGTAGTAAGCAGTTGCAGGGTCAGTGCAGATGTCATGCCCGGCAGTGGCTTCGGTGATGTCGATGTACTCGACGCCGTGACGGGCCGCCGTTGCTGCCATGACCGTGTTCCCGTAGTCGATCACACTCTGGAGATAGTCGGCGTCGCGCGGCCAGAACGGCTGGGTGCCGGGGCATCCGTCGGCGGCGATGTATGTTCCGTATCCGATCACGACGATGCGCGCCGAGGGCGCTCGGTCGCGAACCGATTCGAGCATGGAACTCCAACCTGCGGAGGCATTTTCGACCAACTGTCGCTGTTGATCGACGCCGCCTGCGGTGAACTTGTCACGGCAGGACGTTCCGGTGGGTTCGGGGAGCGGGTTTACGCAGCTCAGAACTGTCGGGAACAACGAGATGTCGTTGGCGCCGATTGTGATGGTGACGAGGTCGGTATCGGGCCCCAATGCTGTTTCCTGCGGCGGTACTTGACCGGAGAACGTCGATTGTGCGGTGTCCGTGACGTTGGCGGATCGCGCCGACGAGCAGGTCACATCCGTGAGGTGAGCGTCGAGTCTTTGCGCCACCACGGAAGGGTAGTTGTCGAGTGATCGTAGGCAGCCCGGCGCCGATGAATCTTGTTCGGCGACCAGCGGGCCGGCCGCCGCGGAATCGCCGAGAGCGACGTATTGGATGGGGCTGGCATGCGTTTCGGCATGTGACACACCGGTCCCGAGTGCCGCGATCGAACCGGCAGCCACGACGCCTGCCAGAATGGCTGCGCTGTGCGTTTTCCACGTCACTCGAGGCTCCTATTTGGTCGAAGGTGGGACTTCCAGGTACGCCGCTGATTGTGAATTCGAGAGTGGCGTGGGTTACATAGTGATAGGAAAAAGGCAGGTCGGCCTTGTGGTGGCAATTCAATTCTGTGGAGGGTTTTGTGTCAGGAAACAAAGATCTGCCGTTCGAACCGATAGTGGTTGGCGGCAGATCTCTAGCCGACCGATTGGCGCAACGCACCCATCCGCTGGTCAATGCGACGGTCGATCTGGTCCACCGCGACGTCACCTTCTACCGCTTGCTTCCGGACGAGGCGTTGCGTAACGACGTGACGACCATCGTGAGGCGAAATTTGGAACTGTTCATTTCGATGCTCCGGACGGGCGCAGATCTGGCGCCCGAGTTGCTCGCCGACATCAGCGAATCGGCTCGTCAACGGGCGCAGGAATTGGTTCCGCTCAGTGAGGTGCTGCGCGCATATCACCTGGCAGCAGGGTTGTGGTGGGAGACGATCAGCGAATGGGCGGTCCCGGAAGACGGTGTTGCACTTGCCCGCACCGGACGACTCCTGAATGCATACACCGCGGCCTCCACGTCCGCGGTTCTTGCCGGCTACGGTTCCGACCACGCCACCCAGACGGACGAGGATTCGGCGCGAAGGTCCCTGTTCGTAGCACTTTCGACGGGTGTCGACGTGGATCGGGTCTCCGACGAGGTGGGGATCAGGTTGGCGCGCCTGTACTGGGTGGTGGCTCTGCACGTCGAGCGGAATGACGACGAGTCCTCGACCGAGGTGGACACTGCCGTCGCCGAGCGGAGGAAGGTGCGCCACCTGCAACGAGAGCTCGATCAGGTGGGGCGTGACAAAGCCCTCGGGGTGCTCGGGAGCAGCGGCGGAGCCGTACTGATTCCCATTGTGGAATCGGAACCCGCAGAGGGAAACTGGGCGTCGAGTCCGCAGTATTTGTCATTGTGTCGACGTTTGGGTGATCTCGAGAAGGTCATCGGTGCATCGACGGTTGCCGCTGTACACGTCGCGGCGCCCACGGCAATTCCAGCGGCGGTCACGCAGGCGCGCGAGGTGCTGAACGTTGCCCGAAAGTACGGACGCACCAGTGGGGTCGTCCGTCTCGAGGATCTTGCAGTGGAGTATCAACTGACCCGCTTCAGTGCTGCGCTGCCGATACTCGCAGATGTGTTGTTGCCGTTGGAGTCCGATAGCGCGGTACTCGAGACGCTCGAATCTTTCATCGACTCCGGATTCGATCGAGCCGCCACCGCCCGGCAGCTACACGTACATCCGAACACAGTGGTGTACCGCCTGCGAAAGGCGAGTTCCCTGACGGGACTTGACCTGTCGTCTCCGAAGGATCTTGTGCAAGTCACCATGGCGCTGGGAGCGCGTCGCGCAATCGGTATGGAGGCGGACTCTTCCCAAACGTGATGCGTCTGTGGTTCTCGGTGAACGAGCCGGAGGGCTGGCGATCGGGTGGGGAGACATGGCGAGGCGCCGTATGTCGGGCCACCCACACACGGTTCGGGTGGTCCGCCCGTCGAGACCCGGCAGAGCTTGTCGGTTTCGCGAACCCTGAATTGATCTTCGACACCTCGGCCGGGACGGGACGGGGCAGGAACACCTGGATGCAACATCGTGATCTGTGACAACGAATTGTTGCCGTTCCGCGTTGTCAACCTTCTCGATGACTCTGCTGCTCAGATAGGTAATGCGGCGGGCGCGTCGATACGAGATGCTGGTAGATGACGGTTTCGAACCCGAATTGTTGCCCAATATTTATGTTTAGTCTGTGTGACGGTCAGTGAACAGTAAATTTGAGTCAAATGATGCAACCGTGGCGAAATGTTCGCTACCGTGTGCTGGACAACCGACAATCTGGGGGTTCGGCTACATGGCAAATGTTCGCAGGTCTGTGACGAAGGGATTGATCGCTGCTTCGGTGATCGCCGCAGCTGGCGTGGGCCTTTCGCCGGCGACAGCGAGCGCCGACATCACACCGACCACGGTCGTCAACGGTATCTTGTCGACTGTCGGCGGCTGCCAGACGCCGGTGCGGTCTCTCATCCTTGCGTGCACGGGTGCTGAGACGCTGACGCGCCAGTCGCCCGTGCTGCTCGACCTCAACCCGGTGGGTACCAACATCGTCGTCTTGGGCGCCGGCCTCTTCGACGACGGCACGATGCGTCCGATGCTGGTCGACCGACTTCAGGCGGCGCTGCAGCTGGCTCGTCAGTACCCGCAGTCTCCGATCATCACGAGCGGTGGGGCCCCGAAGGCCGGAGTGACGGAAGCCAGGGCGATGCGCGAGTGGCTCGTCGCCAACGGCGTCGACCCGGGCCGGATCACCGAAGAAGGAACGTCGTGGTCCACGGTGGAGAACGCGCTCAACTCTGCGCGGATTCTCGCCGATCGAGGAGCAACGGGCGTGGTTGTGGTCTCGAGCGCCAATCACGTGGAACGCGCGATGGTGGACTTCCGGGTTGCAGTTCTCGGCCGGATCCCGGTCGCAGGCGTGATCGCTGCGACCTGACGCACCCAGCTGCCCATACAGTTCCGCGTACCGCCGGAATCACCCGGACGGTACGCGGAACTGTTTCTGGGTTGCTACTTTCGTCGTTGCAACTCGTCGTCACCTTCGGTCAGAAGCGCAAGTTCGGCATCGACGGTGTCCGAATCGATCTCACCGGGAACGGCGATCTTCGCCAGGAGTTGCTCGTCACCACTTTCCGTCCGAAGCGCCTTCTCCCTGATGAAGGCGATCGCGATCAGACTCAACAGAGCCAGGATTCCGGCGATGAGGAAGACCCGTGCGGTGGCATCGCCGTACGCAGCGCGGACCACATCCTGGATCGCTTCGGGTAGTTCGTTGAGGTTCGACAGCCCTGCGCCGGATCCTCCGGACGCACTCAGATCGACCCCGATTGCGCTGAGTCCCTTGGTCGTAAGATCTGCAACGTGAGTGGAGAGCACTGCGCCGAGGACGGACACGCCTGCCGCGCCGCCGAGTGAGCGGAAGAACGAGACCGTCGAACTTGCGGTGCCGAGATCGCTAGGCGCGACGGTGTTCTGAACTGCGAGAACAAGATTCTGCATCACCATGCCCATCCCGGCGCCGAGCACGAAGAGGACCAGTCCGACCCAGAACATCGGCGTCGCGTGATCGATGGTCGAGAGGAGGAAGAAGCCTGCCGACATTGCGACGGCACCGGCGATCAGGAAGCCCTTCCAGCGCCCGAACTTCGTGATCATTGCCCCGGACAGGCCGGCGGAGAGCATGGAACCGATCACCATGGGCAGTGTCAGAAGACCTGCGGCAGTGGGAGAGTAGCCGCGGGCAATCTGGAAGTACTGACCCAAGAACACTGCTCCGCCGAACATTGCGACGCCGACGGCGATGCTTGCCAGCGTTGCCAGCGTGGTAGTCCGATCTCGGAAGAGGCGGAGCGGAATGATGGGTTCCTTGACCTTGCTTTCCACCCACAGCGCTGCGGCGAGCAGCACGACGCCGAGTCCGACGAGGAAGAACGACATCGCAGAAGCCCACTCGAAGTTCTTACCTGCCAAAGTGACCCAGATCAAAAGAGTGCTGACACCGGCGGCAATGAGGGTTGCACCGACGTAGTCGATGCTGACGTCCTTCTTGACGATCGGGAGGTTCAACGTACGCTGCACGACGATCAATGCGATGACTGCCAGCGGCACGCCGACGAAGAACGTCCAGCGCCAGCCGAGCCAACTAGTGTCCACGATCAGGCCGCCGATCAGTGGGCCGGCGACTGTCGCGACGGACATGACGGCTGCGATCGGTCCCTGGTATCGGCCACGCTCACGCGGGCTGAACATCGCCGCGATCACGATGATCACGAGGGCTTGCAAGCCGCCGAGGCCCAGTCCCTGAACAGCGCGGAAACCGATCAGCATGCCGACCGATTGCGACATGCCCGCAAGGATCGAGCCGATCGTGAACAGCGTGATGGACAGCTGGACCAACAGCTTCTTACTCACCAGATCCGAGAACTTGCCCCAAATGGGAGTTGTTGCGGTGGAAGCCAACAGCGTTGCCGTCACGACCCAGGTGTACTGATCCTGGGTGCCGTGTAGTTCGGTGATGATGGTGGGGAGTGCATTCGAGACGATCGTCGATGACAGGAATGCGACGAACATGCCGAGTAGGAGCCCGACAAGTGCCTCGATCTTCTGCTTGTGGGTCATCGGCGCATCGGTCGATGACTGAGATGGTGGAACGTCGGTAGACGTGAAAGAACTCATGAATGTCCTTGCATCGGAGAATGATTCGATCTGATCGTGCAGCGTCGGTCAGTGCGCCGCGTGGGACTCTGGGCAGGTCGAGCGTCGTAGTCGATCGAGTGCACATGCGACGTCGACGGCATCCTCTTCGGTCCATCCGTCGAGATGGTCGATGAGTCGCTGCGCCTGGGCGCGGCGATGGAAGACCAGGGTCTGGACGCCGAGTGGAGTCAAGGACAGGAGCGATGCCCGTCCGTCGTCCGGGTCCGGTCGCCGCTGAATGTATCCACAAGATTCGGCGTGTGTGATCTGTCTGCTCAGCGTCGAGACTGTCACTCTCAACTTTTCCGCCAGATCCGTCGATCTCGTGGAATCTGCGGCCGACAACTGCGAGAGGAGGGCGCCCAGTGGGTCCGGCAACATGCCGGGGGACAGTTGGCGTGAGCCGGTCGACGAAACCTCGCGGTGGCGCCGGACTAGGGCGCGAAGGTTGTCGAGGATTGCCTCGGCACTGTCGTGAGTGATCACGGCCACCCCCTCGAATAGTTGATATTTGCAACTATAGATCAAGTTGGTTGCACTGCACAACTACTTTGTTGTCAGTCCTCGGAACTGCCCAGTCGGTGCAGCAAGGCCGTCAGCGTGGTGATGTCGTCAGTTTCCCATTTTGCGAGTCGGGCGCGCCAACGATCGATCTGATGATTACGGATCGTCGTGAGCTTCGTCCGAGCCTCAGGGGTCAGGGTCACCAGCTTCGCGCGAGCGTCGTCGGGGTCGGGGATCCGTTCCACCAGGCCGAGCCGAGCTGCGGCATCAATTTGCCTGGTCAGGGTGGACTTCTCGATATCGAGCGTGGAGATCAAGTCGGACATTCGCACGGCATCGGAACGGTTCAGGATGACAAGAACCGGGTAGAGCGCCGGATCGAGTTTGGGATGAATTGCACGCGCATAGGTGCGCGCCTGGGCGCGTCCTCGTTGCCACATGTCGGCAAGTTCCATCTCCAGGCCCGTGATCGGATCTGAAACCACTGTCGTTCCCCTTTGGTGCGATTCGTTCGGTGTTCATCAAACCAGAAGGGGGGCCGGAGTGATTTGGGTGAAGTCACGCTGAGCGAAAGGTACGTTCGGCGTACTGAAGGCGCTGAACGTACCTTTCGCTCGGAAAGTGGGTGGGTCAAGCCACCGCATACGCCCGCACGCACGTGTTCAGGTCGCGGGTGAGATCGGCTGCTGTACTGGTCGGAGAACCGAATTTCACGACGGACCCGTCGCTCCCGTGGAACAGCAGCGTCGGAAACGAAGTGGCGCCGAGCCTGCGTGCCCGGACGAAATCGGCGTGGGCGGCGTCCTTCGAATCTGCGGTGAACAGGGAAGACACTGCGGCAGATGGGTCGAGCCCGAGCGATTTCGCTATGGCGCGGTAGGTCTCGGGATCGGAGAGGCTGCGACCGTCTCGGTAGAACGCGGTCTGCATGGCCTCCGCGATGTCGAGTGCGCGTGTCGGATCCTCTGTGCGAAGCGCGGCGAGTCCGATCGCAGCATCCGTCGAATCCATGACGAACCGCCCGTCAGACGCCAGTTGTGAATATCCGTCACCGAAAACGGCGCCGGTCTGGGCTGCGATGGTGGCATTGGCTGATTTCAGGTACGGAGCCGAAGACATGGGTGCGACGCGTTCACCGGTGAACAGTCCGCCGCTGACCACGGACAAGTCGATGGAATCGGCATTTTGACGGACGAACTCCGTCAACGCAGGGCCGAAGCCGAAACACCACCCGCAATAGGCGTCGAAGACGTAGGTGAGTTGCGTCGTGCCTGCTGTTTTCGAGCCTGTCGATTGCACTGTTGATTCCTATCCGAGCGCGAACTGATTGATACTCTGACGGTATGTCGCATTCGGGTATTCGGTCACGGTGAAGATGAGTCCCGAACTAGTGAAAAACAGACAAGTACCCGTCCGGGACGTCGGGTACGCGTCTTCGGTGGCTGACGCGACCGAGATCGAAGTACTCAGCCTGGACACCATTCGCATCAACGGGGGTAGTGCAGAGTTCGTCGGCCCCCAACGCCCGCAGTTTCACTTACTCGCACTGGTGACCGAGGGTTCGGCGCTACACACCATCGACTTCGTCAACTACGCGGTGAGCCCGGGGACCGTGTTCTGGGTCAGACCGGGGCAGGTGCAACAGTGGGGGCGAATCCAGGATTTCGAGGCGATGGTTGTTCTGTTCACACCCTCGTCGCTCGATGCCGTCAGCCAGCAGTTGTTGGACGGGAACGCTCACAGTCGGCAGGCAGCGTGGCAGTTGTCCGGCGAGAACCTCGAGACCATCAGCGCAGGTATGAAACACCTGAACTTGAATTACGGTTGTCCGGATACTTCTGCGCCGGTCGTTCGCGCGGCCATTCTGCGGCACACGTTGACGGCAATTCTGTTGAAACTGACCCACCTCGGTGGACAGGAACAGAGTTCCGTGCTGGCACACAATGACGTGTTCGAAAGGTTTCATGCCGTTGTGGAACGTGACTTCGCCACGGTCCGTTCGGTTTCGGAGTACGCCAACAAGATCGGGTACTCCGAGAAGACTGTATTGCGGGCTACCCGAGCTGCTGCCGGAATGACGGCAAAGCAGTACATCGATCAGCGTGTGGTGCTCGAAGCGAAACGTCTGCTGTCTTTCGGCACGGACACGGTCACCCAGGTGGCGTCGAAGCTGGGGTTCGACGATTCTGCGAACTTCACAAAATTCTTCGCCACCCGGGTGGGTGTTTCTCCGCTGACCTTCCGTCAGGACGTCAGAGCGCGCTGAACGCCGCCCATCGCGCGTCGGCGCTGTCGAGGGTTCCGATGCTGTTCTGCCCCTTGCCATGTGCGATGCCGTCCAGATCCTGGATGATCCAGTAGATGGCAAAAGGATGGCTGCCGAACCAGAGATCGCCGCTGACGTCCAATGCGTGCGCCGGGTCGGGTGTCAGGTTGTCGAACAGTGGAGTGTTTCGCACGATGGATGCGTCGTACTGCTGCCCGGAAAGTACGGCGACGGTCTGCGCCGCATGCTCGGGTAGGAGTTCAGGTGAGACGGGCGAAATCGTGCCGGTGTCTTGATTGTTGGTCGCGTTGACTTCCGATACCGGCCTGGTGAATCCGGCCTCGGTGACCAGTGTGGAGATTGGAGTGGTCGGTGGCACGGTGAACAGGTTTCCGCTGTAGCCGAGAAGGATCGCAAGGCTCTGGCCGGCAGCCGCGGACTTGACGTCTTCGAGGCCGGATTCCAGCTTTCCGATCATGGCGGTTGCTTCGCTGCCTCGATCGAGCTGTGCCCCAGCTTGTTCGAGCACGTCACGCCACGGCGCCGAGTACGGGAGGACCAAGGTTGGCGCCACGGAATTGATCTGCGCGAACAGGCTCGGTAGTGGACCGGCATTGCTCATCAGGATCTCATCGGGTTCGACGGACGCGATCTCTTCGACGGCGGGGTTGGCGAAGAAAGTCGGCTTGTCGAGAACTTCGACGCCCTGCTCGCGCAGAATCGACTTGGCGACGTCCGATCGCAGGGTGCTGTAGACCACGGTGGGCTTCACGCCGAGTGCGAGTGCACTCAGCCCCGCGTACTCGTCGAGCGCGAGAATGCGCTGCGGTGAGGCCGGAACTTCGACGGTGCCGAGTTCGTGTGTGACGGAGCGAGTTGCAGAAGCGGTTTCGGACTCGGCGGAGCTGCTGCACGCGCTTGCGCCGGCAACGGTGAGGAGAAGCGCCGAGACGATGCCGAATGCGGTTCGGGTGGTGAACATCTGAGGTCAACGATCCATTCGTGGGAAGAAGAAGGACAGGAGGGTGCCGGCCAGCAGTAGGCCGGAGCAGACGAAGAGGGCTTGGGAGTATCCGGAAACCAGTGCTTCGGTCGGTGCGCTGTCCGAACGCGCCGTCGAGGAAGCGGCGACGCTCACGAGAACGGCTAGTCCGAGTGAACCGCCGATCTGACGCGATGTGCTCAGTAGCCCTGATGCCATGCCGACTTCTTCGGGGGGAGCGTCGGCGGTGGCGACGTTACTGAGCGGCATGAACGACAGACCGATGCCGATGCTTGCCAGAAGCGAAGGCACCAGGATGACGGCCCAGAAGGGACTGTCGAGGTTCATGGTCGAAAACATGAAAGTCCCGATTGCGGCGACTGCTGTTCCGACTACGAGCAGCGGTCGAACTCCGTAGCGCGGAAGGAGTTTGGTGGACGCGAGGATGCCGATCACCAGGCCGAAGCAGAAAGGCAGGAAAGCCAGACCGGTGGTGGTCGGTGAATAGCCCAACCCGCGTTGCAGGAAGAGTGAGACGAAGAAGAACGCGCTGAATTGGGCCGCACACACCAGGCACATGATGGCGTTGGCCAGTCCGATTCGGGGTCGAAGCAGGGTGGACAGTCGTACCAGTGGTGTGGCGCAGCGGCTTTCGACTACGACAAAGGCAGTCAGCAGGGCGACCGTGAGTGCGAATCCACCCAGCACGTAACCCGAAGTCCAGGAATGTGATTCAGTGGCGATCACTGTGCCGACAAGGGCGGTGATTCCGGCCGTCGCCAAGATGGCTCCGGGGAGATCGAGGGAGCCACCTCTGGCGGCTTGGCCGGCCGGCAGGCCACGGGCACCTGCGACCGCGGCGATCAGGGCCACCGGTGCGCCGGCGAACATCACCCATCGCCAACTGAGCCCTTCGGTCAAAATGCCGCTCAGGACGACACCGAGTGCGCCGCCCAGTGCTGACGACATTGCGCCGATGCCGAATGCCTTGGCTCTGGCGCGTCCGGTGGGAAAGGCCTGACTGAGGGCGGCGAGCCCGGCCGGCGCGATCAGTGCAGCGCCGACGCCTTGAAGCGACCGAGCTCCGACAAGCATTTCGGCGGACACGGAGAAGGTGCCGACGATGCTGACGAGGGCGAACAGCAGAAGCCCGGAAACCAGAACTCGACGAGTGCCCATCACGTCGCACAGACGACCGCCGAGAAGCAGCAGCCCGCCGAAGGCGAGGGCGTACGCGTTGACGACCCAGGACAACCCGGCGTCGGAAAAGTTCAGCGATTCCTGGATGTCTGGCAGCGCGACGTTGATGACCGACATGTCGAAGGCCACCAGGAACTGCGCTGCCGCGGCGGCTGTGAGGACCAAAGCCGGTGCGGCTACCGCTCGAGTTGTTGTTGTCATTGCAGGTACCTAATTTGTATACGCGTTCTCATAAGTAGTTAGGTTTACCTTGCTGACGACTGAGATGCAAGGGGTTCCCCGGGCGAGAGCGTCGTAGCAGGGGCGCGCACAATCGACGGATGGCCGAAAAGATGGAACCGAGATCACCGCGGCTCGGACGTCCCCCGACGATCACGTCGGAGCAGATAGTCGACGAGGCGAAACGGCAACTCCAGTCCGGCGGCGCCGACGCGTTGAGCATGCGAGCGTTGGCGAAGTCGCTCGGCACCACGCCGATGGCGCTGTACCGGCACGTGGGCGACAAGGAAGAGCTGATCAGCGCGGTTCTCGATGTGTACTCACAAGATCTCGGCGCGCTGGTCCTGCCGCAGGATCAGGTCGAACGGCTTCGCACGATCTTCACCGCGATCTTCGAAACGCTGGCATCGGAGCGCTGGATCATCGAGTTGCTTCAGCGAGGTGGGCGCGGCGGGGGCGGCGCTGTGGTCTTGGTCGATCGGGCAATGGCCGCGTGTGTCGAACTCGGCATGTCCCCGCGCCGCGCACTGTTGGTCTATCGAGCGCTGTGGAACTACACACTCGGTGCACTGCTCAACATCTACGACACCACCACACGACCGGAAGGCAGTGTGTCACCTCTCGCGGTCAAGATCCGAGAAATCGGTCCCGAGAAACTGCCGGTACTCAGTGAGGTGCTCGAGGACTGGCCGGGAGGGACGACGACTGAGAGTTACCTGGAAGGTCTCGAGGTCTTGATCAGCGGATACACAAATTCCGACTGAGAGTGTTTACAGCAGCCCGTGCCTCGGTGGGATTGTCCCCGACAGCGTCCAGCGGCCGATGTGTTGGACCTTCCACCTCGTCGGATCGTGCAGAGTATGCGTGCGTGCGTCACGCCAGAATCGCGAGAGGTTCGCTGATTCGCCCGCGCTTCTCGTGCCACCGATCTCGAACAGCGTGCTCGTGGCCGCCAATGACGCCCTGGCACCGACCACTTTGGCAGTTGCAGCGTCGATGGATGCTCGGGCCGTGGAGTCCTCGGTGGGATTACGACGCGCCACGTCGATCGATCGCGCCGCTTCCGCCAAGAGGGATCTGGCAGCGCGAACCTCGATTGCCGCTTCGCCGGCGAGTTGAACGAGCAGTGGATCCTCCACCGCTGTATCGACTTTCGCCTCGAAGAAGGGCCGCGCCTTTGCTGCGAGTTTCACGGATTCACGCAATGCGGCCGACGCTATGCCCGTGTCGATCGCGGCGTGCAGAATCTGGGCCTGTGCCCCGTAGGTGGTCGGGTGAGTGAACAACGATGTGAAGGGTACGACGTTGAACCGCGGCACCGACACGGATTCGAGTGTCACGGTTCCGCTCGCAGTTGTCTTCTGCCCCATGCCATCCCAGTCGTCGACGATCGACAGTCCGGGAGTACTCCGGGGTAGGTAGACCGCGGATTTCACCTGTGCGCCGGTCTCGGTGAACTGATCCGCATTGGCGGCACGTACCACGATCCAATCTGCGAAAAGTGCTCCTGTGCAATAGAATTTTCGACCTTCGAGCACAAAGTCTTCCCCGTCGGGGGTGAGAGTGGTGCCGTCGATGTCGATGGTCTTGTTGCCGCGCTCGCTCTGGGCGTTGGCGAACTGCTTACCCGACAATGCTTCGCCGTAGAAGAACTGCTTCTGCTCGTTAGACCCCTGGTACCGGAGCGCTTCCAGGAAAGTGAAGTGGCTGTGCGGAATCTGCGCGATGCTGGGATCGCCCTCGGCGAGTAGGCGGAAGACCTCGGCCAACGTCTCGGTGCTCGCGTCGATGCCACCGAACTCCTTCGGCACCGAGAGCCCCAGCAGACCGGACTGCGCCAGGGTGCGAACCTCGTCGTGGGGAAGGAGGCGCTGCGCATCGCGGACGCCGGCACCTGCCGCGAACTCGTCGGACAGCTGTGACGCTACCGAGAGCGCCTCGTCTTCACTGGTGATGCGGTGCGCGATCTCCTGAATGTCCACAGCAGTCATGCTGCCACCGTTTCACAGTTGCAGCACCCGCCCAACACTTACAACCTGTGTGATCGCTACCCTGGAAACCCCCGGGAACTGCATGTTTGCTGGATTTCATGTCTACTGAACGTATCGCCGACGAGATCAAGTTCGCCTACTGGGTGCCCAATGTCAGTGGTGGTCTGGTCACCTCCGACATCGAGCAGCGGACCAGCTGGGACTACGAGTACAACAAGAAGTTGGCGCAGACCGCCGAGAACAACGGCTTCGAGTACGCCCTGAGTCAGGTTCGTTACGAGGCGAGCTACGGTGCCGAGTTCCAGCACGAATCCACGAGTTTCAGCCTTGCACTGCTCCTGGCCACCGAGAAGCTCAAGGTCATCGCCGCCGTGCATCCCGGACTCTGGCAGCCGGCAGTGTTGGCGAAGCTGGGCGCTACCGCTGACCACCTGTCGAACGGTCGATTTGCCGTCAACGTCGTCAGTGGTTGGTTCAAGGACGAGTTCACTCATCTGGGCGAGCCGTGGCTCGAGCACGACGAGCGCTATCGGCGTAGCGCCGAGTTCCTTCAGGTTCTTCGCAAGATCTGGACCGAGGACGACGTCGATTTCCGCGGCGACTTCTACCGCATTCACGACTTCACATTGAAGCCGAAGCCTCTGAACACCCCGGAGCGCCCCAATCCCGAACTGTTCCAAGGCGGTAACTCGGCGGCAGCCCGTGAGAACGCCGGTCGCTATTCGGATTGGTACTTCAGTAACGGCAAGGACTACGACGGCGTCACGGAACAGTTGGTCGACGTCCGCCGTGTTGCTCGCGAGAACGATCGGGAGGTGAAGTTCGGACTCAACGGGTTCATCATCGCCCGCGACACCGAGGCCGAAGCAAAAGACACGCTGCGCGAGATCATCGCCAAGGCGAACCGTCCCGCAGTCGAGGGTTTCAAGAATGCAGTCCAACAAGCCGGCGCGTCGACCTCGTCCAAGGACGGGATGTGGGCAGATTCGACATTCGAGGACTTGGTTCAGTACAACGACGGCTTCCGCTCACAACTGATCGGCACGCCGGAACAGATCGCCCATCGGATCGTCGAATATCGCCGTCGCGGTGTCGATCTGATTCTCGGCGGATTCCTGCACTTCCAGGAAGAGATCGAGTACTTCGGGGCCAAGGTGCTCCCGCTGGTTCGTGAACTCGAAGCAGCCGACAGTGACGAGCAGGTGCTCGTCACCGCCGGCTGATCGCCTGGCCTCTCAGGACTTTGCGTGGCGCTTCGCCAGCATCCAACGAGAGATCTTCATGTCCCGAGCTTTTCGTTCGATGGTCAGCAGGTCCAACGGAGCGCTGAATTTCTGAACGGCCAGTGATTTCACACTGCTGAACTCACGCAGCCCATCGGCTCCGTGGATACGCCCGAACCCGGAATCGCCGACCCCGCCGAACGGCAGGGCGGCGATTCCGGCGAATCCGAGAACCGAATTGACCGTGACGACACCGCATTCGAGCTTCTCGGCAATCGCTCGACCCTTCGACGAACTCTTGGTGAACACCGAGGCGCCCAAGCCGTACTTCGACGCATTGGCACGCTCGATCCCCTCGTTCATGTCGGCGACCTTGTTCACCACGACGCTCGGGCCGAACGTTTCCTCGGTGATCGCCGTGGAATCCTCCGGAACATCCGTCAGGATGATCGGATCGATGAACGGACCGTTGAACGAATCAAGTCCGCCGAGTACAGCTTTCGCGCCGCGACCGAGAGCGTCTTCGATCTGGCCTCGGACTATCGCAGTCTGCTTTCCCAGCGTCATCGGCCCGTAGGTCGAGCTGTCGGTGGCGCCGGCGTGGGCGTCCTGAAGCGCGGCGGTGAGCTTGGACAAGAAGGCGTCGTACACGGGCGCTGCGACGTAGATTCGTTCGACGCCGGCACAGGTTTGTCCGCCGTTGCCCACTGCCCCGAATGCAGCGAAGCTCACGGCCGCATCGAGGTTGGCGTCGGAGTCCACCAGCATGGCGTCCTTGCCGCCGCATTCGGCGACCAGGGGAGTGAGGGTGTCCGCGCAGGCGGCCATCACGCGCTTTGCGGTAGCCGTCGAGCCGGTGAATGCGATCTTGTCGACACCGGACGAACACAGAAGTGCACCGGTTTTTCCGTCACCGGTAATGGTCTGCAGGACAGGGTGTCCGGGTGCGGCGATGTTCCACAGCCGGGCCAATTCGACGCCGACGCCTGGTGAGAGTTCGCTCGGTTTGAAGACGACAGCGTTGCCGGCGGCCAGTGCGTAGCCGATCGAACCCATCGGTGTGTACAGCGGATAGTTCCAGGGGCCGATCACACCGACGACGCCCATCGGCCGGTAGCCGACGGATGCAGACTGGTTGGCGCTGATCAGTCCTGCACCGACGCGTCTGCGGCGCAATACTTTCTGTGCGTTGCGTGCCGCCCAGTCGAGATGTTCGACGGCCAGCATGACTTCGAGAAGGGCGTCGTCGCTGGGTTTTCCGGTCTCGGCGGAAATGATCGCCGCCATCGATTCGGCGTGAGTGGCGATCGCGGCGCGGAAACTGCCGAGCACCTTCCGGCGGCCTTGGAATCCGAGTTGATCCCACCACTTCGACGCCGTGCGTGCTGCGGCGACCGCTTTCTCGATCTCTTGCTGATCTGCAATGGGGTGCTGCGCGACCACGGAATCGTTGCGAGGGTCGAGGCTCGCGAAGGTGTGATCGTCCGTTTTCGGATCTGTCGACGTGGACGTGCTCTGGCGGCCGAGCTGTTCTGTCATGTTCTTCAGATCCTCCACATGTCGGTGCATCACATATATGTGATGTGATTTACTGTGCTGGTAGTCACAGTATGCGTCGGACCGGGCTCCGACAAGCCTCCAGCCTCATCTCACTCGGGAGTTTTCGATGTACATGGATTTCACGCAGGAGCAGTCTGATTTCGCCAAGTCGGTAGCGTCGTTCTGCAAGAAGGAAAGTGGTACCCGTGAGCAGCGAGACCTGCTGACCGATCATGGCGCCCATAATCACAACCAGGCGTTCTACGAGAAGATGGCGGAATTGGGATGGCTCGGGCTGACCGTCCCGGAGGAATACGGCGGATCTGCCGGAAGCACGGTCGACCTGTGCATCTTCCTTGAGGAAGCCGCCAAGGGCATGGCGCCGATCGGTGGACTGGGCCCGACCGTCATCACCGGGGCTGCATACGAGAAGTTCGGCAGTCCGGCCCAGAAGGAGGCAGTGCTCGGCGGGATCGTCCGTGGCGCGTCTCAGTCGATCTCGATGTCCGAACCCGAAGCGGGCTCCGACGTGGGAAATTTGAGTTGCCGCGCCGAGAAGGTCGACGGTGGGTGGCTGATCAACGGCCAGAAGACGTGGTGTTCCAACGCGCACTTCGCCGAGAACATCCTTCTGGTGGCTCGCACATCCCGAGGTGAAGGCAAGCATGAGGGTCTGACGATGTTCCATGTCCCGGCCGACATCTCCGGATTGAAGATCAGTGGAATCGACACCATGGGCGGCAAGGAGGTCAACGATCTCTACTTCACCGACACATTCCTGCCCGAGGACGCGGTGGTTGGGGAAGTCGGCAACGGCTGGCGTCAACTCATGGCCGGACTCAACATCGAACGCCTCATCCTCGCGGCGATGATGCTCGGGACCGCGCAGCGCGCTTTCGACGACACCCTCGAATTCGTCACCACGCGTAAGCAGTTCGGCCGTCCGGTCGGATCGTTTCAGGCGCTTCGCCACCGGATCGCGGATCTCGCCACGGAGATCGAATGCGGCCGTCTGCTGGTCTACAGCGTTGCCCGAATGGTCGACGCCAACCCGACCAAGATGTTCCCGCGGGAAGCGTCGATGGCCAAGCTGAAGCTGACCGAGACCGCCAAGAAGGTCGCGCTCGAGGGGATGCAGATGATGGGTGGGTACGGTTACGCGACTGAGTTCGACATGGAGCACCATGTGCGAAAGACTCTTGTGTCCTCCATTTATGGTGGTACCAACGAGATTCAGCGAGACATCATCGGCAAAACGTACGGACTGTGAGGATCGGTTGTGGCAACGTCTGCACGCACTCGGAGGGCGACATCTGAGCTGAGGAGACGGCCACAGTTGTCGGAGGACGTGGCCAACCACGTTCGTAACCTGATCATGTCCGGCGCTGTGCGTCCGGGCGAGTTCGTCAGATTGGACGAAACCGCAGCCGACCTCGGTGTCAGCGTGACGCCGGTGCGAGAAGCCCTCGTCGCATTGCGCGGCGAGGGAATGGTCGAGTTGGTTCCGCATCGCGGCTATCTCGTCTCGCCCCTCAGTCGCCAAGACATCGAAGACATCTTCTGGTTGCAGGGGCAGATCGCAGTCAAGCTGGCTTTGCGGGCGATGGACACCATCACAGCTGATCAACTGGTGGAACTCACGGAACTCAACGCCGATTTGCGAGCGGCGGTGGACGCCTCGGATGCAGCTGCGATCGAGCAGTGCGAATTCGAATTCCACCGCTTGATCAATCGCGCTGCGGGTGGTGCGAAGCTGGCATGGTTCCTGTTCGGCGCGATTCGGTACACCCCTGCTCGTCTCTACGCGACGGATCCAGGCTGGGGTGAGCTTGCGGTATCGAGCCACGACGCTTTGATCGAGGCGTTCGAGAAGCACGATCGAGAACAGGTGGACGCGCAGATGAGTCTGCAGTTCTCCGACGGCGCTGCTCGACTTCTCGCTCACCTCGACAACATCGGGATCTGGGACTGAATCAGGAGCTCAAGACGGAGGTAGGGCGGGAGCGAGCAGGATCGCTGCACATTCGGCGACCAGTTCTTCTTCCGTCACGTCGATGTATCCGTCCAGCCATGCACTGAGGGTCTGCGCCAGGCCGCCGACCAGGAAGGTTGCCGTCAGCGTCAAGTGGCCGCTGTCGTTCAATCGGTAGAAGGTCTTGGCGTTGGCGGCCAGGAGACCGATGAATATCGTCGTCGACGCTCGCCGTTTCTCGGCCAGGACAGGGCTCGTCAGGGCGCTGGAGAACAGTAGACGTCCGCGACGGGGATCCTGCGCGATCGTGCGGACGATGTTCGCGATTCCGGCGAGCGCCTTGCCTCGTTCGGTCTCGGCGGCGTCCACCGCGGCCTGGGTTGAAACGGCGATGTCCGTGATGACGGTGTCGTAGACGGCCGACATCAGAGCATCACGATCGGTGAAGCTCTCGTAGAAGTACCGCGCCGCGACACCGGCCTTCTTGCACACTCCGCGGACCGTCAGTTCGGGCTCGGCGGAGCCCATGAGTTCCAGACCGGCCTCGATCAGCGTCTCTCGTCGTTGGGCTACGCGGAGCGCGCCGTCGACGCCACCGTACGAACGCGGTTGGTCATTCATGAAGACCATCTTTGCATCCCGAGATTGCTTGACATCTCGGCATTTCGGCGTTTCACTCATCTGAGAACATGCGTTCGCAGATATCGACTCGAAGGGGTTCTGCCATGACGGTGAGTAGGGATTCGATGGACGGGCGCGAGGAAGCGGTGACGGGCGGCATCGGAGCGGTCGGCGTCCAGGCGGTCGACATCGACGCCGAGGTCGAAAAGGCGATGTCCGGGCTCGGACTGTTGGCCGCCGGCGCCAACGTCATCATGCAGTTGGCGCGCCCGGCGGTGGGGTACGGCGTGTATGAGAGCAAGGTCGAGACGGGTCGGTTGGATCGGCATCCGGTGAAGCGAACCCGGACGACGCTGACGTATCTCGCCGTCGCGAGCCTGGCGACGGACGAAGAAAAGAAGCTGTACCGACGCGCAGTCAACGGCTCTCACAAGCACGTTCGCTCCGATGAGAACAGCGCGGTCGAATACAACGCGTTCGATCCCGAGCTGCAGTTGTGGGTAGCCGCCTGCCTGTACCGAGGCTTCGAGGACGTCTACAAAATCTTGTACGGGGATCTCGATCCGGTCACCCAGGATGCGTTCTATCAGCGAAGCGCCACGTTCGGTACAACCCTTCAGATGCGACGCGACATGTGGCCGGCGGACCGGGATGCGTTCGAGGTCTACTGGAACGAGAACCTCGGCAAGGTGGCGATCGACGAGACGATTCGTGAGCATCTCTACGGGATCGCGTCGGCGACCTTCACGCCGAAGCTGTTGCATCCCGTGGTCGGTCCGCTCAACCGATTTGTCACCACCGGGTTCCTGCCCCAGGCCTTTCGTGACGAAATGCGGCTCCCGTGGTCGGTGCGTCAGCAGCGTAACTTCGACCGATCCATGCGCGTCGCCGCGCTGGTCAATCGGTTCAGCCCGAAGATTCTGCGGATGTTCCCCTATAACTTCTATCTCTGGGATCTGCGTCGGCGCATCGCCAAGGGAATCCCGTTGGTCTGAGCCGACTCTGACACTTGAAGTGATTGACACCACAGGCGAATCGGACACATACTCGACATAGTTGAAGTTGACGTCAAGTTTTAACTTTCCTGTGGAGGCTGTCAGTGGCGAACGTCGAAGGCGTATGTGACCAGCGATTCTCTGGCTTGAAGGAGGCGCTGGCACACAATCTCGATTCCGGCGAGGACGTCGGGGCAGCGATCGCACTGACGATCGACGGCGAATCCGTCGTCGACATGTGGGGCGGTTGGGTCGACGTCGAGCACACTGCTCCTTGGGCCCGCGACACCGTCACCAACGTCTGGTCCTGCAGTAAGACCGTGACCGCACTGGCCGCGCTCATGCTCGTCGACCGCGGGTTGCTGGATCTCGATGCCCCGGTCGCGCAGTACTGGCCCGAGTTCGCAGCAGCGGGTAAGGACCGTATTCAGGTCCGGCAACTGTTGTCGCACACTTCGGGTGTTTCGGGGTGGGATCAACCGTTCACCTTGGAGAACATTTGCGACGACGAATACGCCACAGCCCGGTTGGCGACGCAGGCCCCGTGGTGGGAGCCGGGTACCGCATCCGGATATCACGCCCTCAACTACGGCCACCTGATCGGCGAGGTCGTCAGGCGCATCGACGGTCGAACCCTCGGCCGCTTCATCGACGAGGAAATAGCCGGTCCGCTCGATGCTGATTTCCGCCTGGGCTTGCCGAAGTCGGAATACGGGCGAGTCTCGAATGTGATTGCGCCACCGCCGTTGCCGATAGACATCGCGGCACTCGGGATGGACAACATCATGGTGAAGACCTTCACCGCGCCGCCGGCCGACGCGACAGGTTCGTGGACCGACGGGTGGCGAGCCGCCGAGATCGGTGCGGCCAACGGTCATTCGAATGCGAGGGCGCTCGCAAGGATCCAATCGGTGATTGCGTGCGGGGGCAAGGTCGGTGACGTTCGCCTGCTGTCGGAAGAAACGATCGACAAGATCTTCGAGGAGCAGTCGTACGGGGTCGACCTCGTCCTCGGTGTGCCGGTCCGCTTCGGCGTCGGATTCGGATTGCCGACGCCGGAGTCCGTCCCGTTCATTCCGGAGGGGCGAATCTGCTTCTGGGGAGGTTGGGGTGGCTCGCAGATCATCATCGACACCGAGAAGCGCATGACCTTCTCGTACGTGATGAACAAGATGGGGCCGGGCCTGCTCGGTTCCGAGAGATCGGCGCAGTACGTATCGGCTGCCTACGACGCACTGAGCTGATCGATGTGACTGCGTTTGATCGATATGACAGGGAGGGCGAAACGCTACTCAAATCCTTGCTGAGTAGTAGCCGGCGGGGCTGGTTGTAGGCTCGATCGCTAATCCGGCGGAACGGTTGGTTCGTCCACTGCAGCTGACTATGCTGCCGGATATGCCAGTGTGCTCCGGGGGGAAATCAGCTTGTCCGCTACGTCGAAGTATGCCCGAAAGTTGCAGACCTGAATCGGCTGACCGGCGATGAACGGTTTCGTCGAAGTTGTCATGCGCTGGTGGCAGTTGCCGGACCAGTTCCATAGTTTCAGCAGGTACCTCGAAGATCGTGGGTTCTTGACTTCCTGCCGGGCGCTGGTCGGCGGAACGGCACTCTGGATGGGGTTGGTGCTGCTGTCGGCGCGATTCAGTGACGTCGGTCCGCAAGGTACGTTCTGGCGAGCGGTCAATCTGACGGTTATCGTGTTGTGCCTCGGCGCTGCCCTGATCTGGTGGCTGTTTCCGCCGACGCCGCTGTGGTCGTACACCTTTGTCGTGGGTTCCGACGCTGCGATTGCGGCGGCCGCCGCAACCGACTCGGAACCGCTGGGACGGCTCATCGCGTGCGTCGTGTTTGCGTCGATCGGCGGCTATATTGCGTTCTTCCACAATCCGAAACTCCAAGTCGGTCACTTGGTCTTCGCCTCGATGGTCACGGTGTTTTCGGGGTGGACTTTGTTGTTCGGGCCAGCAGCGGACGTCGGCTTGGGGTTGGCGAAAATCGCGGTCGTGATGGCCACCATCATTGTGATTCCCGTGGTGTCCCAAATTGTCTTGGCAGTTCTGGGATCTGACGCCACTACTTCCGACATAGACCCGTTGACCGGTCTGCTCAACCGTCGCGGGCTTTCGCGTCGGGTGAAGGATCTGATGGGGCCTCCGGTGACCGAGGCCGACGCGGTTCTCGTGGTGGTGATCGATCTCGACCGATTCAAGACGATCAACGACGTTCACGGCCACGACGTGGGGGACAGCACGATCCTGCGAACGGCGCTGCGTATTCGCCTGTGGACAACCAAAGCTGCACTGACCGCCCGCGTGGGTGGTGACGAGTTCGTCGTGGTCGAGCGGGTGCCGGTCAGCGTGATAGCGAGGCTGGAAGGACAGATCCGCTCGGCAATGGACGGGGCGACCGATGATCCACCGACGAGCGCGAGCATCGGAATGGCGGTCCGCACCGCGCCCCGGCATCCGGGTGAGTCCGTCGACGAAGTCTTTGCCGAACTCTTCCGCGTCGCGGACACGGTGATGTACGAAGCGAAGCGCGAAGGTGGCAACCAGGTTCGGGCGAGCCTGGTCTGATGTGAGAGCTCAGTCGGCGAAGCTCAGGCCGCGCTCGGCGAGTGCTTCACGCAGAATCCTCAGAGCCTTCGGTCCCATCCCGTGCAGAGCGCCGAGTTCCTTCTCGGACACGGACGTCAATTGCGCGAGATGGGTGTAGCCCGCTCCGATCAGCGCGCGCTGTGCGGGAGCTCCCGTTTTCGGGAAGTCGGTTTCCACTGTGCCCGGATCCGGTTCTGTCACTGGCCAACTCCTCCGTGTGGGTTTTCCACAGTTTAGCGAGCGTCGTGAACGATTTCGGGGCTGTCGATTTTGTCGGGCGTTCGCGGAAGTGCGCGAGCTGCCACGGCAATGCCGATGATCGCGATAGCGGCGAAGGTGAAGAGAAGCAATTGCGCAGAACGAAGCGTCGACGGTTCGCCGATGTTCACCAGCACTCCGGCCAGGGCTGCGCCGAAGGCATTTGCGATCAGCTGAACGGTGTTGATGGCAGCGGAGGCACGCGCACCTTCTCCGGGATCGGTGACCGAGGTCATCGCACCGACTGCAAGATGGGGCCAGGCGATGCCGATTCCGACACCGGCGACCAGCAGTCCGATCACCCACGCGACCATCGCACCGGCGCCGGCGTGTTCGGTGAGAAATGCTGCCATGATGCCCAACCCGATCGCGACGAGGATCGGACCGCTGACAACGATTCGTCGCACGATACGAGGGGTAGTCGCCGAGGCGCTCGGGATTTCGCCGAGAGTCCAGCCGAGAGCGAGTGCGGCCCCGAGGAATCCGGCCGCGAGCGGTGCCAGTCCGGCAAGTCGTTGGCCGAAGAGTGGAATGAACGTCTCGACGGTCGACGCAACAGCGAGGACGACGATGGTCAGGTACACCCATTTGAGCGACGACGCGTTGAACGTCGACGGCGGTAGTACGCCGTGGCGCGAGCGACGGTCAGCGGCGACAAAGGCGATCAGTAGCAGCACAGCGGCGAGAACCATTGCTGCGGTCACAGCGAGGTTGGACAGAATTCCGGCAACGCTGACCAGCAAAGCTGCCGCAGTCAGCAATGCCAGTGAGAGGACCGGCACCGGGCTACTGGTGGTGCTGCCCGGTTCATGTGCCGGTAGCGCGCCGGGGACGAGAGCTGCGACTGCGATCGTCGCGATGACCAGAACGCCGAAAGCCCATCGCCAGGCTCCGAATTGAGCAAAGACGCCGCCGATTGCAGGGCCGGCGAAGGTGCCGACTCCCCACATTGCCGAAACCAGCGCGGCCCCGCGGGTCCACAGATGTCTGGGGAGCGCGGCATTGATGACGGCGTAACCGAGACCAGCCAGGAGGCCACCTCCCGAACCCTGGATCGTGCGGCCGACCAACAGCAATTCCATGGTCGGGCTGACCGCACAGACGACGGTGCCGAGCGCGAAGATCGCGAGGCCGATCAGGTAGGCCCCGCGCGGTCCCCTGGCGGCGAGGACGTTGGTGACCAACATCGAGGAGATGACGGAAGCGATGAGGAAGACCGTCGCGGTCCAGGCGTAGTACTGCTGACCGCCGATGTCGTCGATGGCAGTCGGAAGCAGGCTGGTCGTCAGGTAGACGTTGGTCGCGTACAGCGCGACGCCGCCTGCGAGGACGGTAGCGGTGCCGAGGTATCGACCGCTCAGGAGCTGCCGCCAGGTTCCGGCGGGAGCATCGGTGGGGGAGTGCATGGTGTCGAAGGTAGAATCTCAAGTGCGCTTCAGGTCAATGTCGCGCAGCCATTGGGAGGCAGAATGATCCGTAAGAGTGACGAACTTCTCTCGATCGGTGAGGTATCGGCGCGCACCGGCGTCGCCGTGTCGGCGGTGCGCTACTACGAAACACTCGGTCTGGTTCCTGCAGAGCGGACGGCAGGAAATATGAGGAAGTTCCCGCGCCACTCGATCCGGCGGGTGTCGCTCATCCAGTTGGCAGTCAGGTTCGGGATACCTCTGGCCGAAGTTGCCGAAGTATTCGGGTCGTTGCCGCAGGGGCGAACTCCGACGAAGAAGGACTGGCGCAAGATTTCGACGGAGTGGAATCAGCGCCTCGAGGATCGCAAGCAGGCCATCAGCCGGATGCAGGACGAACTGACGGGCTGTATCGGCTGTGGGTGTCTGTCACTCAAGACATGCAACCTGCTCAACCCTGGAGACGAACTGGGCCGGGAGGGGCCCGGCGCCAGACGTCTCTGAAACTACTGTCGGTCAAACTCTTTCGCGTGGCCGCGACTGAGCATTCCACCGACCACCACGACGCTCGATCTCGATGGGATGCGAGAAGCACTCGCTGATGTTCTGGGTGGTGATCACATTCTCGGCGAGGCCGCTGGCGGTCACGACGCCGTCCTTGATCAGGAGAGCATGTGTGGTGGTGCTCGGAATCTCTTCGATGTGATGCGTCACGAGGATGCTGGCAAGTGACGGGTTCTGATTGCGGAGATCGTCCAGAGCCGTCAAGAGCTGTTCGCGCGCAGCAAGATCGAGCCCGGTCGCCGGTTCGTCGAGCAGGAGCAGGCGTGGTTCCACCATGAGTGCACGGGCGATCAGGGCTCGCCCTCGTTCGCCCTGGGACAAGTTGGGCCACAGTGCGTCCGAACGCGGACTCATCCCGAGTAGATCGATCAGTGCGTCGGCATGAGCCTCTTGCTCCGGCGTCGGTGACCACCGCGGCATTACCTCGGTGGTGTTGGTGAGGCCGGTGATCACGACGTTGCGGACGGTGATCGGAATTCCGATCGTGTGGCGCGGGTTCACGTGCCCGATGTCCATCCGCAGTTCCCTCATGTCGACTCGGCCCAGCTTGTGCCCGAGGACGTAGACGGAACCGCGAGTGGGGTGGGCGGTTGCTCCGAGAAGGCTCAGTAGGGTGCTCTTGCCTGCACCGTTCGCGCCGAGGAGCACCCAGTGTTGCCCGGGTTCGATCGAAATGTTGATGTCTTTCAACAAGTATCGGCCGTCGCGGACGAGATCCACGTGTTCGGTCGACAGAACGGTGCCATTGGGGTGTTGCACGAGAACTACCTCTCTTAGGCGTCGAGCACACGCAACCGCCGTAAGACGGTGTCGATATTTGCTCGGGTTGCCGCTACCGCGGCTTCTGGGTCGGCGTCTTGAAGGGCCTCGACCAACTGATCATGGGCATGTGAGGTGTCGGGGACGCCGGCCTCGTGGGCCATCATCTCGACGAGGGATTCACGAAGGAGTGGACGCACCGACGTGAACAGCGAGAGCAGAACCGCGTTTCCGGACAACCGAACGACTTCGGTGTGGAAGTCGAGGTCGACGTCGACGAACTTCTCGACGTCACCCTCGAAATGACTGTGTCGCATGGTCAGTCGCCGCCGCAGGCCGTCGAGGTCCTCGGGTTGTACCCGCTCCGCGGCCAGTCTGGCGGCCTCGATCTCGAGTGCGCGACGGACTTCGAAGACCTCCAGGATGCGTGAGCGTCGAAGTAGCTTGGTGAATTCGTCGACGTGCTCGAGTTCAGACGCGGCAGCCACGAAGGTGCCGACGCCGTGTCGGACTTCGAGTAGTCCGTCGCGAGCGAGGAGGCGGATTGCCTCGCGAATCGAGGAACGCCCGACACCGAGTTCGACGGCAAGGGCCGCCTCGCTCGGTATGCGCTCGGACGGCGCCCACGTTCCTTGCCTGATTCGCCCGCGAAGCAACTGTTCGAGTTGCGGCACCAGCGGACCACTGCGAAGTGTGAATCCTGTGTGGTCGTCGGACACGGCTTGCCTCTCGTGGGGGTACCGACAGCGTAACAACTCATCAGACGTCTGAGGACTCGGGTGGGCCGTGTGTCGGAGCAGTGCTCACGCAGTCGATACCGTCAGTTACGGGTGACGCCGAGGAGCAGTGCGATCAGGTCGAGGGCCGTCTCGATCTCCGCCTTTTCCCGCCCGAGTAGAGGGGCGTAGAGGTGTACGTCGCAGATGCGAACGAGAGCTTCGCCCAGCACTTGCGGCGAGAGCGTGATCGTCAGTTGGCCGGCGTCGACCTGGGACTGCAAGATTTCGGCGGTGATGGAGGCGGAGATCGATTCGATGGAGCCGGGCATCATCGCGAGTTTGATGAACACCATTGGTTCGCGTTTGGTCAGCGCTCGCAGTTCGGTCGACGATTCCACCGACCGCATGACGCGTCCGAAGACGTCGAGGATGTACTCCGGACCTTGCCCCGACGCCTGTGACATCGCCTTCCGGTATGTCCGTTCGGTGGCCTCGGCCAGCACTGTTCCGAGCAGTTCGTCGCGATTGCCGACCCAGCGGTAGAGCGTCGCGCGGCCTACTCCGAGACGTTCGGCGAGCAGTGACATGTCGAGTGGTTCCTCCGCGAGGTACATGCTCGCGGCGGTGTCGATCGCGCGTCGGCGTTCGAGGTCGGTAGGCATCGGGACATTCTCTCCGGTTGTCCGGTACTGCACAATTTCGGCGGTCGAACAGAGGTGGGCTTCGGGTGGATCGAACCTATTGACGAACCAAGCGACGTGAGACACACTAGCTCATTGTCTCATGTTAGTGATGGCGATCACAGTCAGGGGTTCGATCGATGAGTTCAGTACAAACCGTTCGTGGGCCGGTGGACACAGCCGATCTGGGAAAGGTGTTGATGCACGAGCATGTCTTCGTTCTGGGGGAGGAGATGCGTCAGAACTATCCCGACTACCCGGAGCCTTGGGACGAGGAGGCTCGAGTAGCCGATGCGGTGACCAAGCTGTCCGAACTGAAGTCGCGAGGGATCAGCACGATCGTCGATCCCACGGTCATCGGACTCGGTCGCTACATCCCGCGTATTGCGCGGATCAACGAGCAGGTCGATCTCAACATCATCGTCGCCACCGGCGTCTACACGTACAACGACATTCCGTTCCAATTCCATTACACCGGTCCAGGTTTGCTGTTCGACGTGCGCGAGCCGATGGTTGATCTATTTGTGAAGGACATCAAGGACGGCATTGCCGGCACAGACATCCGCGCGTCATTCCTCAAGTGCGCCATCGAAGAACCTGGTCTGACTCCCGGTGTCGAGCGTGTGATGCGAGCGGTCGGTCAGGCGCAGGTCGAAACCGGGGTACCGATCACGGTTCACACGAACCCGCACACGGAATCGGGCCTCGTTGCGCAGAAGGTTCTGGCCGAGGAAGGTGCAGATCTGAGCAAGGTCGTCATCGGGCACTCGGGTGATTCGACCGACCTGGACTACCTGTGTGCACTTGCCGATGCGGGTTCGCTACTCGGGATGGACCGTTTCGGTCTCGATGTTCTGCTCCCGTTCGAAGAGCGGGTGAACACCGTCGTGGAACTGGCCCGCCGAGGCTATGCCGAGAAAATGGTTCTGGCACATGATGCCTCGTGCTTCATCGACTGGTTCTCGAGTGAGGCCAAGGCAGCCGCAGTGCCGAACTGGAATTTCACCCACATCAGCGATCAGGTCATTCCCACGCTGCTCGAACGTGGCGTCACCGAAGATCAGATCAACACCATGCTGGTGGACAATCCGCGTCGGTACTTCGAGAGCTGAGTTATGACCAACGTGTACGAGAGCAAGCCATGGCTCGCCAATTACGACGCCGACACTCCGCCGAATGTGGACATCGAGCATGTCAATGCCCTCGCGATGTTCCGTGCGTCGCTGGAGCGCGATCGCACCGCCCCGATCATCAGGTACTTCGACAGGACCGTCAGCTTTGCCGAGCTCGACGAGATGTCGGACGCGCTTGCGGTAGCCCTCGCCGTGGACGGAATCGGGTTCGGCGACAGAGTTTCCTTTGTCCTGCAGAATGTTCCGCAGTTCGTCATCGCGACGGTCGCAGTCTGGAAACTCGGCGCTGTCGTCGTTCCGGTCAATCCGATGTACCGGGACCGTGAGCTGTCCACCGTACTCTCGGACAGCGGCGCGGTAGCAGTCATCTGTCTCGAGTCCTCGGCCGAGACCGTGGCGACTGCGTCCGAGGGCACCGAAGTGCGACGGGTCATCACTACGTCGGAACAGGATTTTCAGTCGCGCGACGATGAACGGATCTTCGGTTCGGCGTCCAGGATTCGTCATGATGGATTTCCGGACCTATTGGAACTGATCGAGGCTCATCGAGGACAGAAGCCCGAGAAGGTCGATCTGTCCCCGGAAGACCTTGCCTACCTTCCTTATACGTCGGGGACGACCGGCCCGCCGAAGGGGTCGATGAACACGCACGCAAATGTCGTGTTCGCAGCGCAGATCTATCGGGACTGGTTGGGGCTGCGCCCCGGCGGCGCGATGTTCGCGGTGGCGCCACTGTTCCATATCACCGGGTTGGTCGGGCACGTCGCGGCTCCACTCCTGGCCGGCGCGCCCACGATTCTGACCTGCCGATTCCATCCCATCGTTGCAGCGGAGTCGATTTCGGAGCATCGGGCTACCGCGATCATCGGAGCGATCACCGTATTCATCGCGTGGACGGACAGCGCCGCAGTCTCGAAGGAATCGTTGAGCTCTCTCGAGTCGGTGTATTCAGGTGGCGCGCCGATCCCGCACGCGGCGTTGGAAGCGTTCCGGGCGAAGTTCGGTCACTACATTCACAACGGCTACGGGCTGACCGAGACGAACAGCCCGGCGATCGTGGTGCCGAATTCGCGTGAAGCGCCGGTAGATCCGGCGTCGGGGGCCGTTGCTGTCGGCGTTCCGGTATCGAATACGTACGCCGAGGTGGTGGACGAGAACGACAGGCCGGTACAGATCGGGGAGTACGGCGAGATCGTGGTCTCCGGTCCCCAGGTTGCACTCGGATACTGGAACAAGCCGGACGAGACCGCACATGCGATGCCGGACGGGCGTTTTCACACCGGCGACATCGGATTCATGGACGGCGACGGTTGGTTTTACATCGTCGACCGGATGAAGGATCAGATAAATGCCTCGGGCTTCAAAGTGTGGCCACGCGAAGTGGAAGATGTTCTCTACGAACACCCTGCCGTACGAGAGGCTGCCGTCGTCGGTGTCATGGATCCGTATCGCGGCGAAACCGTGAAGGCCTTCGTGTCTTTCAAGGACGGTGCCGAGGCGACCACCGAGGATCTGGTCGAGTTCTGCAAGGAAAGGCTTGCAGCATACAAGTATCCACGCATCGTCGAGGTCATGAATGACCTGCCGAAAACAGTGAGCGGCAAGATTCTTCGTCGTGAACTGCGGGTACCGAACTAGATCTGCCTGACAAACGAATTGCCGGCCGCCGACAAGGTGAGCCGGCCATTCGTCGTGGTGATCGGCGAGCATCGATAGGGGATTTAGTCCCTTATGCGGCAATGCATTTCAGTGATTGACATCACTCTTTTTGTATCGCAGACTGATCGCAACGCCACCGAGTTGAAGTTGGTGTCAGTTTCTACTTCTGGCCCGGTTTCACTTCTCAACTCCCGGCGCGACGAGCGTCCGACCCATCGAGGAGTAACCCATGACGAGATCGGCAGTGGATTCGAACACGCAGGCAGGGGGCCTGTCCGATCAGGAACGGAAGAAGAAGAAAGCGCACCGCAAACTTCTCGGCGCGGGACTGCTCGGCAGTTCCATCGAGTGGTACGACTTCTTCTTGTACGGAACGGCTGCGGCACTGGTCTTTCCGCATGTGTTCTTCCCCGATTCATCCGCACTGATGGGCACATTGCTCTCGTTCAGTACGTTCTGGGCCGGCTTCGTTGCCCGCCCCATCGGCGGTTTGGTCGCCGGACACTTCGGCGACAAGTACGGACGCAAGCCCGCCGTCGTCACCTGCCTGTTGCTGATGGCTGTCGCGACATTCCTGATCGGCGCGATTCCGAGTGCGTCGGCAATCGGCGTCGTCGCTCCGATTCTTCTGGTGACACTGCGATTCATCCAAGGTCTCGCCTGCGGTGGCCAGTGGGGCGGAATCGTCCTTCTCCTCACCGAATCCGCGAGTCCCAAGAAGCGTGGATTCTCAGGCACTTTCGGTCAGATGGGTGTCTCGTTCGGTGTAGTGCTGGGCAACCTGGTCTTCCTCGTCGCGACCGCGACCATTTCCAACGAAGCATTCCTGAGCTGGGGTTGGCGGGTTCCGTTCTTCGCCAGCGCGCTGCTCTTCCCCGTGGTTCTGTACATCCAGACGAAGGTCGAGGACACGCCGGAATTCCTCGAGTTGCAGGAAGACGCCAAGAAGAACCAAAAGGATGTCGTCGTTCAGGCTCCACTGGCGCAGGCGCTCAAGGATCACTGGCGCAAGATCCTGCTTGGCTGCGGACTTCTGGCCGCCACCAATGCACTGTTCTACATCAGCATTGCCGGCGTACTCAGCTACGGCACAACTGAACTGGGGTTGAAGCGGAACTCACTGCTCATCATCTCGCTCCTGAGCGCGTTGCTGACAGTCGGCGTGGTGCTGTGGTCCGGGAAGATGTCCGACAAGATCGGTCGTCGTCCGATGATCCTGATCGGCGCCGCGGCGATCGTGGTCTGGGCATTCCCGTACTTCTGGTTGATCAACACCAAGTCCCTGCCGCTGTTCTTCATCGCAGTCACGGTCGGCAGCGTGTTCCAGTCGATGACCTACGGGCCTATCGCGGCATACATGGGTGAACTGTTCGCACCCAACGTGCGCTACTCGGCAGCATCGTTGGCCTACCAGTTGGCTGCGATCACGGTCAGCGGCGGCACCCCGTTCATCATGACAGCACTTATCGCGAAGACCGGAACCACGACATGGGTTGCCGTGTTCGTGGCACTCATGGGCTTGGTGACCTTCTTCAGCGCTTGGGTGCTGAAAGAGACCAATCCGAAGGAAGTTCGGGACGATCCGAACGCAATTCCGGGCGCGCACCTCTACGCCAAGTAATACCTTCGGTCTCGAACAGGCGCCCGCTATCGGTCACCGGTAGCGGGCGTCTGACGTATAACTGGAGCATGGCTGCAGCACGCACAGGCTCCGAAGATGCTTCGTCGACAGTGTCACGGGAACTCCCCTCCACTCGGCGTGGTTTGCGTACGCGTCGAGCGTTGATCGATGCGGCTCGCACCGTCTTCGAACGGACCGGTTATCTGGACTCGCGTCTGATCGACATCACGGTGGAGGCGCAGTGCTCGGCCGGTACGTTCTACACCTACTTCGCAAGCAAGGAGGAGATCTTCGCGGCTGTGATGGAGCTGGCGCGCGAAGACATGATGCATCCGGGCATGCCGCACACTCCGAAAGGAGCGGATCCCGCTGAGGTCATCGCGGCGAGCAACCGCGCGTACCTCGAGGCGTACCGACGTAACGCGAAGCTGATGGGACTGCTCGAGCAGGTCGCAAGTATCGATCCGGAGTTCCGGGTTCTCCGCCTCGAGCGTGCTGACGCGTTTGTTCGACGCAACGCGCGCAGTATCGAGAAGCTGCAGAAAGCCGGTCTGGCGGACGCGAACCTGGATCCGCTACTGACGTCTCGGGCACTCTCCGGGATGATCAGTCGACTTGCGTTCGGGTACTTCGTATCCCGCGGCGGCGAGGACGGCGCCGCCGGAGTGACCTTCGATGGTCTGCTCGATACGGTCAACCGGTTGTGGATCAACACTTTACAATTCTCGCTGCGCCAAAACTGATGTTGACGCCGGGTTCATGTTTGGTGTCTGATGGAGCAATGACACCTACGCGTACGGCAGTGCTCGTCGATTTCGGTGGAGTTCTCACCTCCAGTGTTCTTCAGGCCTTCGAAGATTTCGGGGCCTCGCTTGGGGGAGACCCACGACTTCCGTTGACGCTGCTCTCCCGCGACGACGTCTCGAAGAGGCTGCTCTCCGATCACGAATCCGGAAAGATCGACCAGGAGGCCTTCGAGGCCGGATTCGGAGAACGTCTACGAGCGCACGGCGCAGTCGTCGACAGCGTTGGATTGGTCGACCGTATGCAAGCCGGGCTGATTCGAGACGAGGAGATGGTGCGTCTGCTCGCGGACGTGCGGGCGGCGGGACACCCTGTTGCGCTCGTGTCCAATGCTTTCGGGCGTGATTGTTATTCGGGTTTTGTCCTCGAGGACCTGGCCGACGAAGTGGTGATCTCCTCGGAAGTCGGGATTCGTAAGCCCTCCCGTCAGATCTACATCATCGCGTGTGAGCGCCTGGGCGTCGCGCCCGAAGATGCCGTCATGATCGACGATCTGCAACAGAATCTCGACGGTGCGGCACGATTGGGGATCGCCGGCATTCTCCACACCGACGCGGAAAGCACTCGCAGGCAATTGGCATCGACGTTCGGACTACTGCCCACGCTGTGAAACTGTAGGTTTCTCGGTAACACTCGAATACTGCTGGAACACTTTTGGAGGAACGAATGATTGCTGTCATCGCGGATATCACCGTCAAGGACGGAAGCGGCGAGCAGTTCGAAGCCGTAATCGCCGAACTTGCGGAGAAGGTGCGCACGGAGGAGCCCGGAACGGTTCTGTATCAACTGATCCGATCGAAAACGGATGCGAATTCCTACAAGTTCATGGAGCTGTATCAGGACGGTGCTGCCATCAAGGCTCACGGAACGTCCGAGCATTTCCAGGCTGCAGGAAAGGCGATGGCGCCCTTCCTCGCCGGCGCCCCGCAGATCGAGTACTTCGACGCTCTCTGAGCGAGTGAACAGGTGAGCCCCGGCGAAATCTGGCCGGGGCTCACCTGTGTTTTCAGTTCTGCTTCTGGGCGAGGAGTTCGGTTCGGTCGATCGATCGCTTGAGGATCTTTCCCGTCGAACCCTTCGGGAGTGCGTCGATGAACTGGACGACTCGGGGAATCTTGTAGGCGGAGAGACGTTCCCGAGCCCACGAAGTGACGGCGTCTGCCTCGAGGTCGGAGCCTGGACGCACGGCCACCACTGCGGCAACTTCCTCCCCGTAGTAGTCGTCGGGTATGCCGATCACTGCGGCTTCGATGATGTCGGGGTGCTGGTAGAGCACCTCTTCGACCTCGCCCGGATAGACGTTGTATCCACCACGGATGATGAGGTCCTTCACTCGGTCGACGATGCGAAGGTCCCCGTCGGGATCGGTCTCACCGAGGTCTCCGGTGCGGAACCATCCGTCGTCGGAAAGAACGGCGGCGGTGTCTTCAGGGCGCTTCCAGTAACCCTTCATGACCGTCGGTCCTTTGATGAACACCTCGCCCACTGTGCCTGCCTCGCAGACATTTCCGTCGTGATCACGCACCTCGACCTCGGTGCGCGGTACGGCGCGGCCGGTGTATCCGATCTTTGCGACGCGGTCGATGCTGTTGAAAGTCCCGAACGCGCTCGTCTCGGTCAGGCCGTAGCCCTCGAGGATCGTGCAGTTGAACCGTGCTTCGAAGGCGCGAGCGACTTCACCGGGAAGTGATGCGCCACCGGAGATTGCGATCCTGAGTTGTTCGAAGTCGGAGCTGTCCACGTCGGCGGCGGCGTGCAGCATGGCATTCCACATGGTGGGGACACCGGCCATGATGGTGAGCTTGTCCCGGCGGACCAGGTCGAGCATGGCAGCGGGGTCGAACCGGGCGAGCAGGGACAGTGATCCGCCGCCGGTGAAGGTTGCCATCATGACCGAACCCTGGCCGAAGATATGGAAGAGCGGCAGTCCGGTTCCGGTGCGGTCCGAAGGGTTTCCGCGGCTGCTCTCGGCGCCGATCTCACCGGCGGACAACAAATTCCCGACGGTCAGCTGAGCGCCCTTCGGGCGTCCGGTGGTGCCGGAGGTGTAGAGAATCGCCGTTGTGTCTGCTGCGTCACGGTCGACCACAGTTGCGGGTGCATGATCGGCCTTCGCCGATTCTTCGGTGAGTGTCCACACCGGGACACCGCGCGCACTCCCTGCATCCTGGACTGCGGGACCGAGTTGATGCCACGCGATGGCCAGGGAAATCTCCGCGTCGTCCAGAACGTACTCGACTTCGGGTTGCGCCGACATCGTGTTGATCGGTACCACGACACAACCTGCGGCCTGAATTCCCATGTACGCCACGACGAATTCCGCTACCGACGGCGCCGCTAGGAGAACCCGATCGCCTACGCTCAACCCGGCATCGCGAATGCGGCCGGCGAACGCCAGGGATGCGTCGTGGAGCTGCCGGTAAGTCCAGTGTTCATCCGTGCCGCGGATCGCAGTGCTGTTTCGAATTGCGATGTTGTCCGGAGTGACTTCCGCGTGACGGGTCACCGGGTCGAGAACGCTAACCATGGTTCTGCCTTTCGGGAGGAATCGACCGATTGTGTGTCCTGGGTCTCACCAGAGCGTACACTTGAATCCGGCGTCAACATCGAGTCTGCTGGGATTGTCCCGAAATGATGTTGGCTCGGAAGGATGGGGAGCGCACCGTGCTCGATGACGAATCGCGAATTGCCGCCCTGCCGGTGGCTCCGCCTGCGCTGCTCCGAGATCGGCCGACCACCGAGCGGGGAACCCGCACGCGCGCAGCGCTGATTGCCGCTGCCCGCACGGTATTCGAGCGTAGTGGCTATCTCGATGCCCGTCTGATCGACATCGCCAAAGAAGCCGGCTGCGCGACGGGATCGTTCTACACCTACTTCGCGAACAAGGAAGAGGTCTTCGCCGCCGTCCTCGAGGTCGCGCGAGACGACATGATGCACCCGGGCATGGGACGCGTGGCGGGCGCAGACGATCCGTACGCCGTGCTCGAGGCAAGTAATCGAGCGTATCTGGCGGCGTATCAACGCAATGCGAAATTGATGGGGCTGATGGAGCAGGTTGCTCACATCGACCCGGAGTTCCGGAAGTTCCGCAGCGAGCGTGCCAATGCGTTCATACGCCGTAATGCCCGCGGGATTGCAGATCTGCAGAGTCGTGGTATCGCGGACACGACGCTGGATCCAATGACAGCGTCAATTGCTCTGTCCGGCATGGTGAGTCGGCTCGCCTACAGTCTGTTCACCCTCCATGAGGGTGAGGTGGACGGGCGTTCGCCGGAGTTCGATCAGATTGTCGCCACGGTGACAGACCTGTGGGCTAACGCGCTGAAGTTCCCTGACCGATCCTGAAGCGGCAGGTCGCCCCGGCCGTATCGACGTTCGAGCGGCCGGGACGTGCCGAGTCTTGTTTCAGCTTTTCTCTAGTCAGCTTTTCTCTGTTCAGCTTTTCTCGACGACGCGAGCGACGGATTCGGCCACGACGACTGGCTTGTCGGAACCTTCGCGCTCAACCACCTGGCTCATCTTCACCTGGATTCCGCCGGGCAACTGCTCCGCGGACACGACGGTTGCACGCATGCGGACCCGGGATCCCACGGGAACGGGAGCGGGGAAGCGAACCTTGTCGTAGCCGTAATTGAGGCTGTGGGCGAAGCCGTCGAAGTGGATGAGTTGGTAGGAGAACTGTGGGCCCAGCGAGAGGCTGAAGAGTCCGTGCGCGATCGTGCTGCCGAGCGGGCTCGATGCGGCTCGTTCCGGGTCGACGTGAATCCACTGATGATCGTTTGTGGCTTCGGCGAACGCGTTGATGCGCTCCTGGGTGATGTCGTACCACTCCGTCGGGCCAAGTTCCTGGCCGATGAGCTTCTCGAGCTCGGCGAAGGTGGACGGGCGGACGGGCAATTGGTTTTCAGTCATCGTTGATCCCTTTACTCGCAGTTCAGGAGGACGGAACGGGCCGTTCGGGTGACCGTCGCGATTCGACGGTTGAAACTGACGCCGGATTCAACTATACATGAGGGGAGACGTGGATCACTGTCAGCGCGTAGGTATGACGCAAGCGAGAGGAATCGCTCATGAAGGTTGCCCAGAAGGTAGCAATTGTCACCGGTGGCGGCGGGGGGATCGGCGGTGCGTTGGCGCAGCGACTGGCCGCAGAGGGCGCTCGCGTCGTAGTAGCCGACCTCGACGGGGCGGCAGCTTCGGCAGTGGCAGAGGCGATCAACATGGAGCATCCCGGCGCAGCAGTGTCTGCGGGTGGCGACGTCTCCGACGAGACGGTCATTGCGGGCCTCATCGCGCAGGCGGAAAAGGAATTCGGCCCGGTCGACCTCTACTTCGCCAATGCCGGCGTCACCGGAGGCATGGGCCTCGACATCAGTGAGGACGTCTGGGACACGACGATCGACGTCAACGTTCGCGCCCACATTCGTGCCGCCAGGCTCCTCGTCCCTGGTTGGACCGAGCGCGGGGAAGGCTACTTCATCAGCACTGCCTCTGCTGCCGGCTTGCTCAGTCAGGTCGGGTCCGCCGCGTACTCGGTGACCAAACATGCCGCGGTCGCGTTTGCCGAGTGGCTCTCGATCACCTACGGAGATCAGGGCGTTCGCGTCAGTTGCCTGTGTCCGATGGGTGTCAACACCAAGCTTCTCTACGAAGGCGAGAACTCCGGCGATCCGGTCGGCAAGGCCGCAACCGGGGCCGTGCTTGCGGCAGGCAATGTTCTCGAGCCTGCTGAATGCGCCGAAATCGTTCTTGCCGCAGTAGATGCCGAGGAATTCCTCATCCTTCCGCACAAGAACGTTCTGGACATGTACCGGCAGAAGGGCGCCGACTACGACCGTTGGCTGCGCGGGATGCGCCGGTACCAGGCGTCGCTGCTCGCGGGAACGCGATGACCGAGGAACTCGTCCTCTCCGAGCAGAGAGGAGCGGTGCTGGTCCTGACATTCAATCGGCCCCGCGTTCTCAACGCGTGGACCAACGAGCTCGAAGATCAGTACTACGACCTTTTGGCCGCAGCAGACGAAGATCCCAGTGTCCGAGCAATTGTTGTCACCGGCTCTGGTCGAGGATTCTGCTCGGGGGCTGACCTCGGCAATTTGAAGAACGTCGGCGACGTCTCCGAAAGTGATCTTGTCCGACCACGGGACCGTGATTTCCCGACCACCGTTCGCAAGCCGCTGATCGCTGCCGTCAACGGCGTCGCCGCAGGGCTCGGAATGGTCGAGGCTCTGTACTGTGACGTTCGTTTCGGTTCGAGCGCAACGCGATTCACTACCGCGTTCGCACGTCGAGGCCTGATTGCGGAGTACGGCATCTCCTGGATGTTGCCCCGCTTGGTCGGTCACAGTCGCGCAGTCGATCTTCTGCTTTCCAGCCGGATGGTGGATGCCGACGAGGCGTACCGTATCGGTTTGATCGACCACCTGGTCAGCGGCGGTGACGTTCTGGATGCGGCGATTGCTTACGCCGAGGACATCGCGGCCAACTGCTCGCCGACGTCCCTCTCCGTCATCAAGTCTCAGATGAGTGCCGACGCACACTCGACCTTCACCGATTCCGCCAGGCGTGCGGAATCACTGATGCTGAATGCATTTCACGGCCCGGATGTCGTCGAGGGCGTCAACAGCCATCTCGAACATCGAGCCCCCAATTTTCCTTCCCTCTCTGTCAGGAGTTCACATGTCAGTGTTTGAGTTCTCGGATCGCACCAAGAAGTACCAGGCCGAACTGCTCGATTTCATGGACAAGCACGTTTACCCGGCCGAAGCGGTCTACGAAGAGCAGATGCGTGAGTCCGGTAACCCGCACTTCCAGCCGCCGATCATCGACGACTTGAAGAAGGAAGCCAAGGCGCGCGGGCTGTGGAACCTCTTTCACCCGCATCCCGAATGGGGCCCCGGGCTGACCAACCTGGAATACGCACCGCTCGCGGAGATCATGGGCCGCAGCCACCTGGCTTCCGAAGCCACCAACTGCGCCGCTCCGGACACGGGAAACATGGAGGTGCTCACGCTCTTCGGCACCGACGAGCACAAGGAGAAGTACCTCAAGCCGCTTCTCGAAGGCGAAATCCGTTCTGCTTTCGCGATGACCGAGCCCGAGGTTGCCAGTTCCGACGCCACCAACATCCAGCTTCGTATGGACCGTGACGGCGACGAGTACGTACTGAACGGCCGTAAGTGGTTCGCTTCCAACGCTTTGCACCAGAACTGCAAGGTTCTGATCGTCATGGGCAAGACCGACTTCAATGCCGCCACCCACCGTCAGCAGTCGATGATGGTCGTTCCGATCGATGCTCCCGGCGTCACGATCCTGCGCAACCTGCCGGTCTTCGGCTACCAGGACCGCGAAGGACACGGCGAGATCACTTTCGAGGACGTGCGCGTCCCGGCCAAGGACATTCTCGCGGGCGAGGGCGAAGGATTCGCGATCAGCCAGGCCCGCCTCGGCCCCGGCCGCATCCACCACTGCATGCGTGCAATCGGAATGGCCGAGCGCGCACTGGAACTGATGTGCAAGCGCGCATCCACCCGCATCACCTTCGGAAAGCCTGTCAGCGACAACGCGAATATCCAGGACTGGATCGCCGAGGCTCGTATCGACATCGAGATGGTTCGACTCCTCACGCTCAAGGCCGCACACATGATGGACACGGTGGGCAACAAGGAAGCGCGCACCGAGATCGCAGCCATCAAGGTTGCAGCGCCGAACATCGCGCTCAAGATCATCGACCGCGCCATCCAGGTTCACGGCGGCGGCGGCGTCACGGACGACTTCCCGCTCGCGATGGCTTACGCCCACATGCGCACCCTTCGCCTGGCTGACGGCCCGGACGAGGTGCACAAGCGCGCCATCGCCAAGCAGGAACTGCGCAAGTACCGCGAAGTCAAGGCGAACTGACATGGCAGGACTGGATCTCACCGGTAAGACGGCAATCGTCACCGGCGCATCGCGGGGCATCGGCCTCGCGACCGCGCAGGCGATTGCGGCGGCGGGCGGAAACGTCGTACTGACTTCGCGCTCACAGGAATCCGCAGATGCGGCTGCCGCGCAGGTGAACGGCAACGCGATCGGCGTCGGCGCTCACGCGACGGACGAGGATGCTGCCAGCAAGTGCGTCGAGCAGACGATCGAGCGTTTCGGCAGTCTCGACATCTTGGTGAACAACGCGGGCACCAACCCGTCGTTCGGGCCGATCATCAACCAGGATCACTCGCGCTTCGCCAAGACCTTCGACGTCAACGTGTGGGCTCCAGTCCTGTGGACCGGCCTGGCAGCGCGGGCCTGGATGGGCGAGCACGGTGGTTCCGTGGTCAACACCGCCTCGATCGGCGGCATGGCGTTCGAGGCCGGGATCGGTACGTACAACGCGTCGAAGGCTGCTCTGATCCACATCACCAAGCAGTTGGCGCTCGAGTTGTCACCGAAGATTCGTGTCAACGCCGTTGCTCCGGGAGTGGTGAGAACCAAACTCGCCGAAGCTCTGTGGAAAGAACATGAAGAAGCGGTGTCCGCGTCGACCGCTCTCGGACGCATCGGTGAACCCGAGGACGTGGCCGCTGCCATCGCCTTCCTGGTTTCGGATGCAGCTCAGTGGATCACCGGCGAGATCATGACCATCGACGGTGGCCAGTTGTTGGGTGATGCACTCCCGTTCCGGCTGGGAGCGTCCGTCGGTGGCTAGCGTCGGAGTAGTGGGACTCGATACCGAAGCGGTCACCGGGTGGATAGCAGGCCTGGGGATCGACTTCACCGGGCCGTTGTCCTTCGATCGAATCGGCCTGGGGCAGTCGAATCTCACGTACCTGGTTCGCGATCAAGACGGCAATCGCTGGGTGCTACGACGCCCACCGCTGGGGCACCTGCTGGCCTCGGCTCACGACGTGGCGCGTGAGGCTCGAATCCTGAGCGCTCTCGAATCCACCGACGTGCCTTCGCCGCGAGTATTCGGGTTGACCGAGGATCCAGCCGTCACCGAAGTTCCGCTGCTCCTCATGGAATTCGTGGACGGCGAAGTGGTGGACCGAATGCCTCTTGCTGAGGCGTTGTCGGAAGATCGTCGCCGGGCAATCGGAATCTCGCTCGCTCAGACGCTGGCGAAGATACACGCCGTCGACCTCGGGAAGGCCGGTCTCGACGACCTGGCAAGCCACAAGCCTTACGCTGCACGGCAGCTGAAGCGCTGGGGCGGACAGTGGGAACAGTCGAAGACGCGGGAATGCCCTGACCTGGACGATCTCACCCGACGTCTCATTGCAGCTCAGCCGGCTCACACCGAAACCACGTTGGTGCACGGCGACTTTCACCTACGCAACGTGATCACCTCCGCTGAGAACGGCGAAGTTGTCGCGGCCCTCGACTGGGAACTCTGCACACTCGGTGATCCGTTGGCCGATGTCGGAAGCTTGTTGGCGTACTGGCCGGCGGCAGGGGAGGACACTGGTGGCGATTTCCCGGCGTCAGCGCTCCCGGGATTCCCTTCGCGAGAGGAGATCTCCCGGATCTATTTCGAGGCCACCGGACGGGATCCGGCTGCGCTGAAGTTCTGGCACACCTTGGGGCTGTGGAAGATCGCCGTGATCGCCGAGGGCGTGATGCGTCGCGCCCGCGACGAACCGCAGAATGCCGCCGAGAGCGGAACTCCCACAGTGGAACGTATTGACGCCTTGGTAGCCAAAGCCAGGGAAATTGCAGATCAGGCCGGGATCTGACGAGATCGTCCGGTGTCCGTCGAATCACGAAATTATGGAGGGCCAGTGAGCCAGGAACGTAGAACCGCAATTGTCACGGGTGCAGCACGCGGAATCGGTGCGGCAGTGGCCAAGCGACTGTCGGAAGACGGCTTTGCCGTTGCCGTGCTGGACCTCGACGAAGCAGCGTGTGCCGGAACCGTCGACGCGATCAAGGCCGCAGGCGGCCAAGCACTGGCCGTGGGCGCTGACGTCTCCGACGAGGCTTCGGTTGCTGCAGCGGTGGATCGTGTGGCCGCAGAACTCGGTGCACCTACCGTGCTGATCAACAATGCCGGCATCACTCGCGACAACCTTCTGTTCAAGATGAGCGTCGCCGAGTGGGATTCGGTGATGAACGTCCATCTGCGCGGAGCGTTCCTCATGTCGCGTGCGGTGCAGAAGTACATGGTGGAAGCGAAGTTCGGCCGCATCGTGAACCTCTCGAGCACGTCGGCTCTCGGCAACCGCGGACAGGTCAACTACTCCGCAGCCAAGGCCGGCATGCAGGGATTCACCAAGACATTGGCCTTCGAATTGGGCAAGTTCGGCGTCACCGCCAACGCCATTGCCCCCGGATTCATCGAAACCGAGATGACCGCCGCAACGGCAGAGCGCATGGGAGTCGGCTTCGAGGACTTCAAGACCGCTGCCGCTTCGCAGATTCCGGTCAACCGCGTCGGTCAGCCCGAGGACATCGCGCACACCGCGTCGTTCTTCGTCAGTGAAGGCGCGGGCTTCGTTTCCGGTCAGGTCGTCTACGTCGCCGGTGGACCCAAGGACTGACCGTCCGCTCACCGCTCGAACCGAAGGAATGGGCATGGCTTTCGACGAAGAGGCAGTATCGCGTGATCTCACCGAAAAGGTGAACACGCTTCTCGCGGAGAACGATCCGAACAGTGTGTCGGTATCGGATTTCCTCGGCGCACGATTCGACGCCGGACTGGCGTGGGTTCATTTCCCCGAAGGTCATGGGGGACTCGGTGTACCGCAGAGCTTTCAGCGTCAGGTGAACGCTCAGCTGGAGGCCGCCGGCGCACCCGGCCCGGCCACCGGCAAGAACGGGATCGGACTCGGCATGGCGGCACCGACCATCGCCACCTTCGGTACCGAGGAGCAGAAGCAGAAGTTCCTGCGCCCGTTGTGGACTGCGGAGACGGTCTACTGCCAGCTGTTCAGTGAACCGGGCGCAGGGTCGGACCTCGCGGCCGTCGCTACCCGCGCCGTCCTCGACGACGACGACTGGATAGTCAACGGGCAGAAGGTATGGACGTCGGGCGCGCAGAATGCGCAGCTGGCGATTCTCGTGGCCAGGACCGATCCGTCACGTTCCAAGCATGCGGGTCTGAGCTACTTCATCTGCGACATGACCGACCCGGGCGTCGATGTCCGGCCGCTGCGTCAGATCACCGGCGAGGCCGAATTCAACGAGGTATTCCTCACGGACGTCCGGATTCCGGACGCCAATCGCCTCGGAGCCGAAGGCCAGGGGTGGAAGGTTGCGACCACCACCCTGAACAACGAGCGTGTTGCCATCGGTTCGGGCGCACCGCGTGAGGGAGGCATGATCGGAAAGGTCGCTCAGGCCTGGCGTGACGAGCCCGAGCTGCGTAATCCGGCAATGCACGACGAGTTGATGCGGCTCTGGACCGAATCCGAAGTTGCGCGTCTGACCGGTGAGCGACTGCGCCAGCAGCTCGCCGCCGGCCAGCCCGGCCCCGAAGGCTCGGGAATGAAGCTCGCGTTTGCCGGTTTGGCCCAGCAGATTTCGGGTTTCGACCTCGAGCTGCACGGCGAAGCCGGTCTGCGCTACGACGACTGGACGCTGCGTCGACCGGATTCCGTCGACTTCACCGGGCGCGAACCCGGATACCGGTACCTGCGAGCCAAGGGCAATTCGATCGAGGGCGGAACGTCGGAGATCCTGCGCAACGTCATCGCAGAACGTGTACTCGGGTTGCCGCCCGAGCATCGCGTCGACAAGGACATCGCCTGGAAGGACTTACCCCGATGAGCGCCGATCTGCTGTACTCCGAGACCGAACAAGATCTGCGAGCCAGCGTCAGACGACTGCTGAGCGAGCGGGCCGGCGCCGACACCGTGGTCACGGCGTACGACGACGTGTCCGCCGACTTCACCGGGCTGTGGAAGTCGCTGGCGTCGGAACTCGGTTTGGCGGGACTGCTGGTACCCGAGGAACTGGGCGGGGCAGGTGCGTCGACGCGTGAGGCGGCGGTCGTGATGGAGGAGATCGGACGTGCGGTCGCTCCCGTTCCGTTCTTCACCAGCGCGGTGCTGGCGACGACGGCGTTGCTGAAGGCCGGCGAGACCGAGGTGCTCGGTCAATTGGCAGCGGGGGATTCGACGGCTGCTCTGGTCGTCCCGTTGTCCACTGCACCAGGAACTTTCACACCTACTGTCAAGGTAACGGCGAGTGGACTCGTCGGCAGCGTCACGACGGTTGCCGGCGTCGCCGAGTCCGATGTTCTTGTTGTTCCGGTTGCCGGTGAGAGCGGCCTGGAGCTGCATACAGTTCGGATTGCCGACGCTACCGTCACGCCGGTTCTGTCCCTGGACATGACGCGCCGATTGGCGGACGTCGAGTTCTCGGGGTCGTCGTCGGTCCGTGTCGACAGCGGCAATGCGGCGCAAGCGGTCGAGGAAGCGTTGCTCTGCGGAAGCGCACTTCTGGCGTCCGAACAGTTCGCTGTAGCTCAGTGGTGCCTCGAAACGACTCTCGCGTATGTGAAGGAGCGCAAGCAGTTCGGCCGGGCGATCGGTTCGTACCAGGCGATCAAGCACCGCCTCGCCGATCTCTGGCTCGAAGTCAGCTCTTCGGGAGCGGCAGCACGATATGCGGCGGACACCTATGCGCGCGGCGACGCCGATGCGGCGATCGCAGCGACGGTGGCCCAGGCATTCTGCAGCGGCGTCGCGGTTCATGCTGCGGAGGAATGCGTCCAACTTCATGGTGGTATCGGAATGACGTGGGAGTATCCGGCGCACCTGTACCTCAAACGGGCGAAGAGCGATCAGCTGTCGCTGGGAACCGCGTATCAGCATCGGGCGCGCCTCGCCGAGTTGGTCGACCTCCCGATCTCGTCCTGAAACTCACCCCCTATCTGTCTGGAGAATTGCTGTGAAGGCTTGGCGCGTCAACGAACTCGGTCAACCCCGCGATGTGCTCGCGTTGGAGGAGACCGCGGATCCCACCCCGAATGCGACGGAGATGTTGGTCAAGGTGCTGGCGGCTCCGGCCAACTTCCCCGACGTCCTCATGTGCCGGGGTGAGTACCAGATCAAGCCGCCGCTGCCCTTCACACCCGGTGTCGAACTGTGTGGTGAAGTGGTCTCGGTCGGTGAATCGGTGACCAAGTTCGCAGTGGGGGACCGGGTGATCGGTAATCCGAGTCTGCCGTCCGGCGGATTCGCCGAGTACTCGGTACTGGATCAGAACAACACGTTCCCGGCGCCGTCGGCTCTCGACGACGCGGAAGCATCCGCTCTGAGCATCGGCTATCAGACAGCGTGGTTCGCTCTGCATCGCCGCACCCAACTGCTCGAGGGTGAGACGTTGTTGGTCCACGCTGCTGCGGGTGGTGTCGGTAGTGCGGCAGTGCAACTCGGCAAGGCGGCAGGCGCCAAGGTCATCGGTGTGGTCGGCGGCCCGGACAAGGCCGAGTACGCGCGCAAGCTCGGCGCAGACCTCGTCGTAGACCGTCACAGTGAGGACTTCGTGGCAGCGGTCAAGGAGTTCACCGGCGGCAAGGGCGCCGACGTGGTCTTCGATCCGGTCGGCGGCGACGCCTACGCGAAGTCCACCAAGTGCATCGCCTTCGAGGGACGGATCGTCATCATCGGCTTCGCCGGTGGCACGATCCCGCAGCCGGCACTCAATCACGCTCTCATCAAGAACTATTCGATCATCGGACTGCACTGGGGGCTGTACAAGGCCTACAACCAGCAGGCCATCGACGACTGCCACGTCGAGCTCACCAGGCTCGCCGATGCCGGCTTGGTCAAACCACTGATCAGTGAGCGGTTGTCGTTGACGGACGTTGCCGACGGTATCGGTCGCCTCGGCGACGGCACCACTGTCGGTCGCGTCGTTTTCCAGCCCTGATTCTTTGCTGTGCGCCTTTATTAACCCCCGGCGGTTAATAAAGGCGCACAGCACTTCGTGTTCGACGAAAGGTTTCCCCGATGAGGCAAGCTGTCATCGTTTCCACCGCCCGTACCCCGATCGGTAAGGCGTACCGCGGCGCGTTCAACAACACTCAGGCTCAAGAGCTTGCTGCACATGCTATTTCGAATGCAGTTCAGCGCGCGGGCCTCGAGGGCGGCGAGGTCGAGGACGTCATCCTCGGCGCCGCGCTGCAGCAGGGATCTTCCGGCGGCAACGTCGCACGGCAAGCGGTGCTGCGGGCCGGGCTTCCGGACTCGGTTTCCGGAATGACGATCGATCGTCAGTGCTCGTCCGGGCTCATGGCCATCGCGACCGCAGCAAAGCAGATCGTGGACGACGGAATGCAGATCGCGGTCGGCGGCGGAGTCGAATCGATCTCGTTGGTCCAGAACGATCATATGAACAACTTCCGCGCGGCTGATCCGTGGCTGAAGGAAAACAAGCCGTCGATCTACATGCCGATGCTGCACACGGCCGAGATCGTCGCCGAGCGCTACGGAGTGACCCGCGAGCAGCAGGACGAGTTCGCGCTCGTCTCGCAGCAGCGAACCGCAGCAGCTCAGAACGCAGGTCGGTTCGATCTCGAGATCGTCCCGCTGCCCTCGATCAAGCAGGTGCAGGACAAGGAGACGGGTGAGATCCGCAGCGAGTCCGTGACGCTGACCCTGGACGAAGGCAACCGCGCTTCCACCACGTTGGAAGGGCTGTCGAGTTTGCGACCGGTTCTGGCCGACGGGACTGTCAGTGCGCATTCCTCCATCACTGCGGGCAACTCGTCTCAGCTCTCGGACGGTGCCTCCGCTTCGGTGCTGATGGAGGCAGGCGAGGCGGAACGCCGCGGGTTGGCTCCTCTCGGTATCTACCGTGGGATGGCTGTCGCGGGTTGTGCTCCCGACGAGATGGGCATCGGACCGGTGTTCGCGATTCCGCGTCTGCTGGATCTTCACGGACTGAAGGTCGACGACATCGATCTCTGGGAACTCAACGAGGCCTTCGCCTCTCAGGCCCTGTACTGCCGCGACAAGCTCGGGATCGATCCCGAGAAGTACAACGTCGACGGCGGCGGTATTTCCGTCGGCCATCCGTACGGAATGACGGGTGCTCGTCTGGTCGGCCATGCTCTGCTGGAAGGAAAACGGCGCGGAGCCAAGCTCGTGGTGGTGACCATGTGCATCGGCGGCGGCATGGGTGCTGCCGGGCTTTTCGAGGTCGCATGAGCTTGATCGAGGGACTGTTCGACGTCAGTGGCAAGACCGTTGTGGTCACCGGTGGATCACGCGGCATCGGATACATGATCGCTCGTGGATTCGTCGAAGGCGGAGCGACGGTCGTCATTTCGGCCCGAAAAGCCGAAGCCTGTGACGAAGCCGCGCGAGAGCTTTCGGAGTTCGGCACCTGCATCTCGCAACCGGCCGATCTGTCCACGGACGAGGGGATCGAGAGCCTCGCTGCGAAGGTCGCCGAGATTTCGCCGACGCTCGACGTACTGGTCAACAACGCCGGTGCCACGTGGGGAGCTCCCGTCGACGATTTTCCGGCTGCCGGCTTCGACAAGATTTTCGACATCAATGTCAAGGCAATCTTCCTCTTGACGCAGAAGCTGTTGCCGCAGCTGCGTTCTGCGGCCACTGCGGAAGATCCCGCGCGCGTGATCAATATCGGATCGATCGACGGACTCGTGGTGTCGGGGTCGGAGAACTTCTCGTACGGAGCCAGTAAGGCTGCGGTGCACATGTTGACGCGCAAGCTCGCGGCAACGCTTGCGGGGGAACAGATCACGGTCAATGCCATTGCGCCGGGCCCGTTCCCGTCGAAGATGATGGCATTCCTCCTCGAGGACGAGCAAAGTGCAAAGGCTGTGGCGGACTCGGTCCCGTTGGGCAGGGTCGGAACTCCCCAGGATGCTGCAGGTCTTGCCATTTTCCTGGCTTCACGTGCCGGGGCTTATCTGACCGGCGCGGTGATTCCACTCGACGGCGGTGCGAGCGGAGCGCGCTGACCTACTGACTGATCTTCTCTGTCCGAAAAGGCCTGAAAGTCTGAACTGCTATGACTTTCAGGCCTTTTCGCGTCTTTGTCTGATTGGGTTATCTGTGACTGCAGTTGCTAGATTGTCCGAGGTTCGGGGGAACGACGACGACAACACCAACAATCCCGGCCATGGGGGAGTCATGTTTCGCGCGGGGAGATCGTTGGGGGTGTTCGGGGTAGTTGCTGCTCTGGCAGCTGCTGCCGTCACGGCGGTGGCTTCGCCGGCGATGGCTGCGCCGGGATGCGTCGGAGTCAGTGGCGTCGGTAGTAGTGGAGGTCCGGCCAATGCGGCGCCGTGGCTCAACGGCAACACCGGAGGGTTGCCAGGTCTGTCCGGTCGTACTACCGCGGTCGAAAAGATCACCGGCACATACAGTCCCAACAAGACGGTTGATCGCTTCAATGTCCTGGGAACCGACCTGGGCATCATGTGGGACAACGGTGCGGGGCAGATTCTGACCGCTTTCGGCGATACCACCGGGCTCAGTCGTAACCCCACCTGCGACGGTTTGGTGGGCGAGTGGCGAAGTAATGTGCTCTTCCGCAGCTCGGATCGGGTACTCGCCGACGGGATGCGCATCGACAGCGCGCCGAAGGACGGTACCGGTCAGGCGCGTGAGATCATCTCCGGTCTGAAGATTCCGGGCGTCGAGGCTTCCAGTATCCCTACGAGCGGCATAGCAGTGAACGGTGTGCAGTATCTGAGCTACATGTCGGTGCGCAACTGGGGCGAGGCCGGGCAGTGGAGTACAAACTACTCACAGATTGCCACCTCCTCGGACAACGGCGAGACGTGGACCATGCGTCCGGAGACGCTGCGCCCCAACATCGGTGGGGTTCTTCCCGCGGGTGTCGCCCCCGTCGCCGGTAGCGAGAACTTTCAGATGAGCTCGATGGTGAAGGACGGCGGGTTCGTCTACAACTACGGAACCCCCGCGGGACGATCCGGCGAGGTTCGACTTTCTCGCGTGCCCGAGGGGGCGATCCTCGATCTTTCCGCCTACGAGTACTGGAACGGAAACGGCTGGATCCGAGCTGATCCCGCTGCGGCCGTACCCGTCATGGGCGGCCGCATCGGGGAGATCTCCGTTCAGTACAACGAGTTCCTCGGCAAGTTCGTGGCGATGTACGCCGACGCGTTCAGTTCGATCGTGATGCGAACCGCTCCCAGTCCGGTCGGTCCGTGGACGGCACCGGAAACATTGGTCAATCTGGTCGAGGTTCCCGGTATCTACGCTGCATACATCCACCCGTGGTCCAGTGGTTCGGATCTGTACTTCCTTGCCACCACGTGGGCCGACTACAACGTCATGTTGATGCGTACGACGCTCGTTCGCTGATCCGACTCACGTTTGCGCTGACTCAGGTTTGCGCCGAGTTACATTTGCGTTGGTTGGAGGTACACGATCTCCTCGGTGATCGGCGCGTCGTCATCGGCGTCGGTCGGCGGTTCTTGTCGGCGGCGCCACCAGATTGTGAACAGGACGGCTCCGATCACCAAGGCAGCCAGAGCGATTACCGCCACCCAGAATTTCGGGCCGTAGTATCCGACAAGGACCATGCGCATGGCGTTGCGCGCCCACGTGAGTGGCATCAGAGCGTGCAGCCACTGCAGAACCGTCGGCATCTGTTCGATGGGGTATACCGCGCCGAAGGCGAAGATCTGAATCATCAAGGCGCCCAAAGCGATGAAGGTTCCGTTGACGGCTCCGAACACAACGGTGAAGAGCCTGCCCGAGCTGACCGCGGCGGCACCCACCAGGATCATCACTGCGATCATCGCCAGAACACTAGGTGGTTCGACGTTTGCCACGGTCAGTGACACCACCGACAACACGAGCGCCGCGACCAAGGTGACCAGGGCGGGAATGCGGTAGCGGCGCAGCCCCTCACGCACCACGCTGGTGTGCGAGTTCAGTGAACGTCCGCGTCGTGGACGGACGACGAACCACGTGAGAATTCCGCACAGGAACAGTGCCACCGAGATCACGGCAGGGACGGCTCCCGGTCCGAAACCGGCTGCGGGATAGTTGTTCCGCGCGTCGACGGCAACCGGGGACGAGAGCAGATTGGCTGTGGTGGCGCGTTCGTCGTCCGAGAACTGCGGCACCTGGGCGGCGCCGTCGGACAAACCGGTGGCGAGTTCTGCGCTGCCCGCGTCGAGTTCGCCGACGCCGGCCGATAGCTGCCCGAGACCGTCACGGAGCGCAATACTTCCGGTGTCCAACTGCCCGAGGCCGGTGGAGAGTTCCTGTGCGCCGGTAGCGAGTTGGCCTGCGCCGTCGGACAGTTGGCCTAGTCCCGTGTTGAGTTCACCTGCACCGGCCGCCGCGGCAAGAAGCCCGCCACGGTAGTCGCTGCTCGGATCGGTGAGTTGGCGCGAGATCTCCCGCGCACCGTCGCGAAGCTGGCCGAGCTGACCGATCACGTCGTCGTCCGACGGTTGTGCAGCCAGGGAAGCCCGCAGTCCACCCAGGGCTTCGACGAGTCCGGCGGAGACCGGATCAGCCGAGTTTCGAAGCATCGACGTGAGGGCGTCGATCTGACCGACGACGGCGTCCGAGGACCCCGCGAGGTCGAGTACCGGGGTGGTGACCATGTCGACCACTTCGCTGATCTGAAGGGCTCCTGCGCCGAGTTCGTCGGTTCCCCCGACCAACTGGTTGAGTCCGCTGCTCAGCTCGCCCGAGCCTGCAGCAGCTTCGTTCGCTCCAGCAGCCAGCTCGCCGGCTCCGGCGGCCAGCTCCTTGCCGCCTTGATTCGCTTCACCCATGCCGGTGGCGAGTTCCTTGCTTCCGGCGTAGAGCTCGTTGGTTCCGGCGAGTGCCTCGGAGGATCCGTCGGAGAGTTGTTGCGCGCCAGCGGCTGCTTCACCGAATCCTGTTCCGAGTTCACCCAACCCGACCAGCACCTGGTCGATGGACTGCTCGCCGATCGACTCGGAGACCGCCGAGCGCACCTGAGCGATGATGCTTTCACCGACCGGGCCGGCGACCAGACTGTTGTAATCGTTGTACAAGACGTCGAGTTCGGCCTTGCGGCCCGAACCCGATGCGGCACTGGCCACGTCTGCGCTGAAAGTCTTGGGAATGACGACCGAGAAGTAGTAGGTGCCGTCGTTGACGCCGTCGGCGGCTTCCTGTTCCGAGACGACCTTCCATGCAACGTCTCCGCTCTCGACGAGCGCGGCAACAACTTCATCGCCGGCTTGCAGACGTGTTCCGTCGAGTTCTGTGCCGGCATCGGCGTTGACGATGGCGACGGGCAAGCGGTTGACCGTGTCGCCCGGATCCCACAGTGCCCACATGTAGAACGCCGCAATCGACAGCGGTGCGATGACGAGGACAGCGAGAACTGTCCGGATGATGTGCGTGCGTCGCGTCGTGGCCGCGTTGTCGACTACGGGTTGTGGCGCCATGTGGAGCTCTCTTCTCGTGGACCGAAGCAGTTGTGGCACGAAAGAAAGCCACCAAAACTGCTGGACATACGTCCAGCTCGGTCACGATACAAAGCAAACGGCCATCCTGTGACCGTTTTCGAAGAATTGGGCGTTATCGGCCGCCGTGCTCTGCCTCGATCTTTGCCCACTCCCACCCGCGGAAGTTGGCCAGACGAAGCTCCTCTGCTTCGTCGAAGGTGTACCACTCGGTGCTCGGCGCATCAGGGAGAGTGCCGCGCAAGTATTCGCCCAGGTAGTGAAGTGGGCCTTCCCAGCCGGTTCCGACGCCGTAGCAGCCGGTGTCCGGGTCGTTGCGGAAGACATCGGCGACGGAGGCGTGCTCCAACTCGAGCCAGGTGGCGTCGGGGCCGTCTGCAGTCAGCCTGATCTCGACCTGATCGCTGTATCCGCGTTCGCCGGGCGGTGTCCACTGCAGTCGCAGCAGGCGTGGGGCGTCGCAGGCCAGGATCTCGCCACTTGCCTGGCCTTCGAAGGCGTACGAGCCGCCCACCTGGAAGTCTCCGCTCACCGGAAGGAAGAAACGGTTGATGCGGTCAGGGGTCGTGATGGCGTCCCAGACGTCGTCGACCGACGCGTTGTAGCGGCGCTTGAGTACGGCAGTTCGAGCCGCACCTTCTGCGATGTCGCGGTTGCCCATGCTCCGCTCCACCGCGGTGAGGCTGGTGTCCTGGTTCGCGATCTCGGTCATTGTGAGTCTCCTTCGTCGGAAGAATTCGATTGTGAAGATCTGCTCCGCTCGGAGCCGCGTCGTTTCCCTCGTGCGAGTTCTGTGGCCAATGCGTCGAGAGGACCGCTCCAGAACTGCCGGAATCCGTCGAGCCATTGGTCCACTTCCTGCAATGGCGCGGGCTCGACGGCATAGAGACGCCTGGTGCCTTCGCTGCGGACTGTGGCGAATCCGTTTTCTCGGAGCACTCGCAGGTGCCCGGACGCGGTCGGTTGCGAGATTCCGAACTCCGCTGCCACGACTTCGGCGATCTGACCCGCCGAGCGCTCGCCGCTGGACAGGATTTCCATGATTCTTCGCCGAACTGGGTCTCCGAGAACGTCGAACGCATGCACCAGTCATTTATATCGGCAATGGCCAATATAGGCAAGCGCCGAAACTTGTATTCGGGCGTCGGTCAGTCCGAGAGCGCGAACTCGTCGGCGTCGAAGAGTTCACCGATCAGCCCGCCGAGATGGCGTCGATGTTCGGCCGACAGTGTCGCTGCCGCCTCGGCATCGTGGTCTGCGCACAGCTCGATCAGCTTGTTGTGATGGTCGACGGAGTCCTGGCTGCCGAGAAGGCTCGAGAACTTGCGGTAGTAGATGCGGTGAATTTGTGGGTGAACCTGGTGAATCAGCTTCTTCAACAGCGGATTTGCCGCAGCGTCGATGATGACGCTGTGTAGGCGATCGTCCGCGGTCAGCGCTCGGCCTATGTCGTTTCGCTTGACGGCAGCGGCGAAGTCTTTGTTGGCGGAGCGCATCGCCCCGATCATCTCGTCGGTGAGGTTCGGTACAGCGGTGACGACGGCCAGTTGGTCGAGAGCTTCGATGACTGCGAGTGTTGCCTCGACGTCGCCGCGGTCGAGGGTGGTGATGCGTGTGTACGCACCGGGCTTCGCTTCCACGAGTCCGGTGTCGACCAGCCTTGCGAGCGCTTCGCGGACCGGAGTTCTGCTCAATCCCAGATACTCGGCGAGTTCGCTGTCCTTGATCTTCGAGCCCGGCGCCAGTTCACCGGTGACGATCGCTTCGCGAATGCGTTCGAGAGCGATGTCGCTCATTCGTGCTCGCTCAACCGGTTTACCGCCACGCAACATACTGGATATCGTACTCTGCACGTTGCTTGTCGCAGGTCAGCCCAGGTCGGCCAACGACGCGTGTTTCCGGGCATCCGCAACGCGTAGGAGCAGCGCGCGGGCGAGAATTGTTGCCGGATCGATGATCTGACAGGTTGTGGCGTCGGCGGGCAGTCCGAGCGGAATCTCGGTGCATCCGGCCACGACGACCTGCGCGCCCGATTCGACGAGAAGATCAGCGGCCCTGACGAGTTTGTCGGTGGTCTCGTCTCCGACGTTGCCACTCTTGATTGCTCGGATCGCCGGCATCACCAGTTCGTCCTGGATCGCAGGTCCTGGCACCAGGACGTCAATCGAGTATTCCGACAGCCATTGTTGATACAACCCGGTGCGGACCGTCCCCGTGGTGGCCAACAGTCCGACGGATGTGACGGCGGGTGAGAGCGTCCGGATGTGCCGAGCAACTTCGTCGATCATGTGGACGACGGGAAGTCCCAGTTGGGATGAGATGGCGGGCAGGAAGGCGTGGGCGGTATTGCATGGGATGGCGAGCGTCGTTGCGCCCGACTCTCGGAGGACGCGCGCACCTCGGAGCAGCCAGGGGGTGGGGTCCGGGCCGTCCTCGGTGAGTGCCAATGTCCGGTCGGGAACCGTGGGATCGGCCCAGATGACAACTTTGGGGTGCTCCTGATCCGTCGAACCTGGCGTCAGGGCAACGAGTTTGGAGTAGAAGTCCGCAGTAGCGGCCGGCCCCATGCCTCCGAGTATTCCGATGACGGGTTCGCTCATGCCCGCCGGAGAGTTGGCGCGCTGCCGTATTCGTTGCACCTTCATGTTGCAATCCAACCTTTCGCATCCAATATATTGGATACTCGTAATGTTGACTACAGTGAAGGAGGTTGAAGGTAGTTGTCAAGTAGGGCGCGGCGTTCCCGGAATTGCGAAGTTCGAGATCTCGCTCGATCAGCAGGGGTTGGGTTCGCCGATCTTGACGGCTGAGAGCACGGCTTCAATTTCACCGAAAGGGCTTCCGGCAGAAGGTGTCTGATCGACAACAATCCAGTTGGAATCGACCAGTTGGCGTCGACCCGCGCCAGTTGCGTCAGCACTTCTGGAGAAGAAGACTCCGGCCGACTGAATGGTGTCCTGCGCGTCTTGAAGATTCATGCACACGACGTTGGGCATGATCGCAGGAGTTGCAGGGGGCGTCACTTCTGCGGTGACTGGGGTGGTGGCCAGTGGAGTATTCGTCGGACCGGCCACCGAGGTGGTCAATGGAGCCTGAGTCGTCGTGGGTTGAGTTGTCGAGGTTGCAGTGGTGGTCGCGGTGGATGTTGATTCGGCCTCGCTGTCGGTGCTTGTTCCTGAGCATGCGGCAAGTGACGCCAAGGCGAATGCGCTGAGTCCGATGCGAACGGCAGTTGAGGACGGGCGAATCGATGTCGAAAAGAGTTGTGGTGCGCGCACAGACGTTCCTTGTCGGTAAAGGGGCGATGAAAAGGGGAGATTCGAGTCAGAGCACATCCGACGCCGTCGATGTGCCTTATGTCGAATAGAACCATAGGCTTTCGGCACCGGATTCGAGAGGAATTGCCTAATGCATTTTCTGGAACTACGACACGCGCAGTGTGAACCCCCAGCGGCGTATTCGCCTGTCCTGGAGAGCTACGGAGATGTGCAGACCGTTCTTCTGGGAACCGACCCGCTTCCCGCCCATCGACGGTTCGACGCCGTGATCGTGATGGGCGGGCCGATGGGCGTCGGCGATCAGGGCGAGGTCGAGTGGTTGGCATCCGAGATCGAATACATTCGCGATCTGGTCGAGAACGACGTCCCGGTGTGGGGAGTGTGTCTGGGTTCGCAGTTGCTCGCCGCGGCGCTGGGTGCTCGCGTCTACACGGGCGCTGTGCCCGAAGTCGGAGTTGAGGAGATCACCTTGACTGTCGAGGGCCGGCAAGATCCCGTGTGGGGAGATCTGCCCTCCACATTTCCTGCAATGCAATGGCATTCGGATACCTTCGACATTCCGAACGGCGCGGTGCGGCTCGCTGGTTCTGCCAAGTATCCGAATCAACTCTTCCGATACAAGCAGAGTTACGCCGTTCAGTTTCACCTCGAAGCGTCCTCCGAGGTGGCGCGCGAATGGATGGAACTGGCCGAGTACCGCGACTCGCTGCATGCTTCACTGGGAGCGGACGGTCCGCGCATCTTCATGCATCAGTTGAGTGCTGCCGAGTCTCAGGGGCTCGAGATTGCCGCAGCGGTGATGGAGAAGTGGTTGAAATCGATCTCTGTTGAATAAGGCCGTTTTGTCCTGATTGACTGATTTACCTGTTACCTTGTGTTGTCGTGGGTGGATGAACCGATCCGGTCGAGCAAGACACCTCGTAGAGTCCGGATCTCCCCCGCGAAAGGGGAGCGATGCGCCGGATACGGAAGATATCGACAGCTGCAGTGACGTGTGTACTCGCGTCGACCGCGGTCTTGGGGGCGACCCAGGCTCATGCATCCCCGTGGGATTGCAACGTCACCGGCAGCTTGGATCAATCAGGTGGGCCGACCAATCCGATTCCCTGGCTCAACGGAACGGACGGGAAACTTCCGGAATTGCAGGGCCGCACCTCGGCGGTCGAGTACATCACCGGCGCGCTCAGCCCCAACCAAACCGTCGAGCGTTTCAACGTTCTCGGCACGGATCTCGGCATCATGTGGGACAACGGCGCAGGTCAGGTCCTGACAGCCTTCGGCGACACCGTCGGCATCGGATCTGACCCCCTGTGTTCCGGGGTGGTCGGTGACTGGCGCAGCAACGTCCTGTTCCGTAGCTCGGACGGAAATCTGTCCGACGGCATGAACATCGACTCCTCACCGACCGACCGGCCGAATCACTCACGCGAGATCATCGGAAGTCTGAAAGTCACCGGCGTCGAAACCAGCAGCATTCCGACGACGGGTATCTCGGTGGGTGGCGTTCAATACGTCAATTACATGTCGATTCGCTCGTGGGGAGGGTCGGGCGAGTGGGTCACCAACTTCTCGCAGATCGCGTCCTCGCACGACAACGGTGAGACCTGGCAGGTCGAACCGGCCTCGTCCCGGCCCAATCTGCCGTTGACGGGTAACGACAACTTCCAGATGGGTTCCTTTGTCAAAGACGGTGGTTACGTCTACAACTTCGGTACCCCCGCGGGACGTTTCGGCGAGGGGCGCCTCTCGCGGGTCAAGGAAGCCTCCATCGCGGACGTCGCGGCGTACGAATACTGGGACGGAAAAGCATGGGTCCCCAACAATCCCGCTGCCGCTGCAGTAGTTCTCGACGGGGATGTCAGCGAACTGTCGGTGCAGTACAACGACTATCTCGGCAAGTTCGTCGCGATGTACTCCAACGAGTGGGGAGCGCTGGTGCTGCGGACGGCGTCGGACCTGACCGGCCCGTGGAGTGCGCCCGACGTAGTGATCGGCACCGACGAGGTTCCGGGACTCTACGGCGCGTACATGCACCCCTGGTCACAGGGGCAGGACCTCTACTTTCTCGCCACCACCTGGTCCGACTACAACGTGATGCTCATGAAGACCACGCTGCACCAGTGAACCGGATGGTTATCGTTGAACGGTGAGCACCACCGACAATGCGCTACTGATCACCGCCCTTCGAGACGTGTTGGTGGGACCACTACCCGAAATCGGCCGACGATTTTCGACGTTGATCGCGGACATGGCGCCGCACACTTCCCTGGTGATCTTCACCCGTGAATGCACCGGTAGGCCGCGCAAGGTCGCCGGGGATCCAGCCGTCGTCGATCGTGTGACCATCGCCGAACTCGACCGTATCCGTACGGATCTCACTGTCGGACAGATCTTTCGGGGAAAATGCGCTGTCGCCGGCCGGGACCGTGAAGTGCTTGCGATGCTTGATCGAACCGATACGCTTCTCGTTTTGACACCGCACCCCGTACCGGTGAAGACAGCATCCCTCGAATTGATCCAGGCACTGTTCGCAGTGACTGCAACCGGAATTCAGCTCCAGGTCCGGAACGCGAGCCCGGCATATCTCGCCGAGTCACGGGCAGCGTCGTCGGAGCGTGCACGCACCGTGGCGGAGATGACGGAGGTGCATGCGGCCACCCTCGAGACGATGCTGGCGACGCTGCGCTCGGCGGATCTCGACGACACACGTGCGCGAACCTCGGCCAGGGAGACTGCGGCCTCGGCTCTGATCGGCCTGCGTTCAGCCGTCGACGTGCACCGCGAGTTGGCCGAAGAGTCGACCACCACGGCTTTTGCACGGATGCGTGGGGAATTGCGTTCGCTGCTCAAGCATCGGGAAATCGCGTTGGAGTTGGTGGAGCCACCCGTCGACGGGCGTGGGTTACCAGGTGAAGTGGCGCACGGCGCCCGCGCGGTCGTCCGCGGCGCGGTCTTGGCCTTGTCGGATCAGCAGATGCTCTCGCGTATCCGGGTGGCCTGGACGCTCGACGCGGCTTCACTCTCGATCGACATTCGCGACGACGGCGGCGGCGAAGCCGACGTGGTTGACGTTGAACGCCAATTGCGTTCGAGGGTAGAGACTTTGGGTGGAACCGTCGAATCCGAGTCGACGCCCGGGTGGGGGAACCGGATCAGCGCAACCATCCCGCTCGACGCCCCCGTCGCCCTACCGAACCGCGACGTCCTCACCGAACTGGCTCCGCGGGAGTTCGAGGTACTCGAGCATCTGGTGGCCGGACGGCGCAACAAGGCGATCTCGGAGCGCCTCGGCGTCAGCGAGAGCACAGTCAAGTTTCATGTTGCCGGGGTCCTGCGGAAATTGGGCGTCGAGAGTCGGGGTGCGGCGGCCGCTGCGGGCGCGGAGGCCGGCGTGAAGCCTGCACCCTAGTCCTTTCGGCCAGGTCGGTCAGTCAGTTCGACCAGGGTTGCGGGCACCTGCTTCGGGCTAACCTTTCAACGAGTGCACATATCGCAATGTGAAAACACGGCGCCATGTGACGACACGTCCTCAATCGCACGAAGCCAGGAGCAAAGCCATGCCACAGCAGGTACGCGGCGTCATCGCCCGATCCAAGGGTGCCCCCGTCGAAATCGTCCCCATCACGATTCCCGATCCCGGTGCCAACGAGGTAGTGGTCGCCATTGCAGCGTGCGGTGTGTGCCACACCGACCTGACCTACCGCGACGGCGGAATCAACGACGAGTACCCGTTCCTGCTCGGACACGAGGCGTCGGGCATCGTCGAGAGCGTCGGCCCCGGTGTCACTCACGTCGAGGTGGGCGACTTCGTCGTCCTCAACTGGCGTGCCGTGTGCGGGCAGTGTCGTGCGTGTAAGCGTGGCCGCCCGCAGTACTGCTTCGACACGTTCAACGCCGAGCAGAAGATGACGCTCGAAGACGGCACCGAACTGACGCCGGCACTCGGCATCGGCGCATTCGCAGACAAGACGCTGGTTCACGAAGGCCAGTGCACCAAGGTCGACGCCTCGGCCGATCCGGCCGTGGTCGGACTGCTCGGTTGCGGTGTCATGGCCGGCATGGGTGCCGCGATGAACACCGGCAACGTCGGACGCGGTGATTCAGTGGCCGTGATCGGGTGTGGCGGCGTCGGCGACGCAGCGATCATGGGTTCACGCCTGGCCGGTGCCAATACCATCATCGCCATCGACCGGGATCCGCGAAAGCTGGAGTGGGCCACGGAACTTGGTGCCACGCACACGATCAATGCCACCGAGGTCGACGACGTCGTCGAGGCAGTCCAGGAGCTGACCGGAGGTTTCGGTGCCGACGTGGTTGTCGACGCAGTCGGTCGCCCGGAGACCTGGAAGCAGGCGTTCTACGCCCGCGACCTCGCGGGAACTGTAGTGCTGGTGGGTGTTCCGACGCCGGACATGCAGCTGGAAATGCCGCTGGTGGACTTCTTCTCGCGCGGCGGAGCCCTCAAGTCGTCGTGGTACGGCGACTGCCTGCCCGAGCGTGACTTCCCCGTTCTGGTCGACCTGTACCAGCAGGGGCGTCTGCCGCTCGAGAAGTTCGTCAGCGAGCGCATCAAGCTCGACGAGGTCGAGAAGGCATTCGAGACGATGCACCGCGGCGAGGTCCTCCGTTCGGTGGTGGTCCTGTGACATTGCGAGTCGATCGCGTCGTCACCTCGGGCACGTTCAGCCTCGACGGCGGAACCTGGGACGTCGACAACAATATCTGGCTGATCGGTGACGACAACGAAGTGGTAATCGTCGACGCAGCTCACACCGCGCAGCCGATCATCGACGCTGTCGGCGGACGCAAGGTGATCGGAATCGTCTGCACCCACGGTCACAACGATCACGTCACGGTTGCGCCGGAGCTGGCCGAGAAGCTCGACGCTCCGATCTACCTGAACCCGGCCGACGATGTCCTCTGGGAGATGACTCACCCCGGGGTGAAGCATCTGAGCTTGGAAGATGATCAGCGTATTGCTGTGGCGGGCACGGACATTCTGGCCATCCATACACCCGGCCATTCCCCGGGGTCGACCTGCCTCTACCTGCCCGAGGCGGGGGAACTGTTCAGCGGTGACACCTTGTTCTCCGGTGGTCCCGGTGCTACCGGGCGGTCGTACTCCGACTTCCCGACCATCATCGGGTCCATTCGCGACAAGCTGTTCGCGCTCCCCGCCGAGACCAAGGTTCACACCGGTCACGGCGACGGCACGACGATCGGTACCGAGGCGCCGCATCTCGAAGAATGGATCCGCGCCGGATCCTGATGTGATCAGAAGCGAAGTGGGGACGACGGTACCGGCGTCCCCACTTTGTCACAACGCTGATGCCCAACCGGCGGTGTCGTTCTCACCCGGGATTGCCATCAGGCCGTGCCACAGTTCGAGGATCTCGAACCATTCTGTCTCGGATCGGCTGAGGGGACGTACAGATTCGTAGCCGGCGCGCAGGCTCTGCCGTACCGCGATCGGTGTCGGTCGCCAATCGGTGAACAGGGTGCCCAGATAGACGCTTGCCTTGGCCAGGTCGCTCACCCGGTGGTCGATCACCACGTCGTCGAAGTCGAGTACTCCGGTGGTCTGAGAGTTTCGAGTCAAGATGTTGGCTGCACGGAAGTCGTTGTGTACCAGTTGTGTTTGGTCATCGAGCTCGGGCACCCGCGCAAGGAGGTCCACGAGCCTACGCGTTGCCTCAGGCGCGAACCCGCGGTCGAAATTCTCGAGCCAACCACCGATGCGCTCCTTCAATCCGGTGCTGCGCGACGAGAAAACCGATCCGTCGACATGGGTGGCGCCGAGCGTTCGGTGTATTTCTGCCAGACATGCTCCTGCCGAACGGACCGCCGCGTGGTCCTGTACGTTCAACCAATCTCCCGCCAACTCCGGCAGTACGGTGAACGACACTGCGCACGAAGGCCCTTCCAGTGTTTCCCGGTCCAATCCGTTCAGGGACGTGATTGGCGACGGAACGGGCGCACCCTGCCCGGCGAGTGCGCTCAGCAGGCGCGTCGACGCCTCCAGGTTCGTGAAGCGCTCTGTGGCGCGCGACCACTTCACCACCAGCCCACCTCGGTCGCTCGCAACCCACACAATCGCGTTCTGGTCACTGATCGCCATTCGCGAGCACTCGAGGGCCGTCAATCCCCAAGTCTGCTCGAGTACCGCCGAGACCCAATGGGTGGCTGCGCCAAAGCTGTTGAATCCGAATCGCTCCTCCAGAGCGGCTTCCGGCTCCACCGACTCCCAGAGCATGGACAACCCGAGTGGCAACATGCTGTTCGACTCTAGTGGGATGAACACAGTCATCTCATGCGTCAGGAGCAGGTTTGCCCGATTGTGTAGCTGCGTTTTCGAGCATCTCGATTCGGTTGTTGAGCCGCTCGATCGTCATACGCACACTCCAGATGAGTTCGACGAGGCTTTCCTGCATGACGGGGATGCCCATGATGTCCGACAACTGGCGCCACAGCGCCATAGTCGACTTTCGATGGGAATCGTATGTGACTTGTAGCGCCGCCAACTGCACCTCTGCGGGTACTTGATCCTTGACATGCGAACCGAAGGGTGGGGGTACCTGGTCAACCCACGGCGACCATCGCGATTGGACTTCTGCCTCCGTCATCTTGGACAGTCTTTCCAGTATCTCGCGGCATGCGGCGGGTGAGGAGAACACCGTTTCGAGGCATCGGTGGTAGTCCGGGGGTTGCATTTGCTTGTGTTCCGACATTGATCAGCGCTCCGCGTACTCCGTCCGGAGACGAAGGTTAAGAGAGTACACCGAATCGGCCTTGGCGACAGCTGCAGTTCAGCCGCCTTGACTCAGTTCGCTGAAGATCAAGTTGGTCTGGGTATTGGCGATGGCCGGATCGTTGAGGTGCGCGCTGACGAAATCGCGAAGCCGAGTGGGGGATTCACACGACACGTGCACCAGGAGATCACGGTCCCCACTCATCAGGAACACTCGCTGAACGGAATCCAGTCCGCTCAGGTGCTCGGCAATTTCCGTCATCCGGCTCCTGGCGTGGGAGTGAATCAGAATCGATACCATCGCCGAGATCTCGAGGCCGAGTAGCTCGAGGTCTATGTCTGCATGAAACCCCTTGATAACGCCCGATTCGCGTAGAGCGCGCATCCGCGCCAGAGCGGTCGACGGCGCTATCCCGACCTTCTCGGCGAGTGCATTGTTGGGGATGCGTGCATCCCGGACGAGTTCGCGGAGAATCGCCGTATCGACGTCGTCGAGCCGAACATGATTCGGCCGAGCTGCGGCAGCTGCCCGTTCGATCGCATTTATCATCCGATTTCTCCCTGCCGTCGCGAAAATATTCAGCATCTATTGACCGCGCCCGTCGATGATCCTAGCTTTTGCCAAACACATCGAATTATCAAACGGTCGAGATCGACACAGTCGACTGTTGCGACGAAGGGGTCCGGATGGTTCCGAGGATCGGCCGACACACGGGCGATTCGGGGGCGCGGTTGATCGACATCAGCCCGCCGATCTCCGAATCGACGCCCGTGTGGCCAGGTGATACCGCTTTCACCCGAGCTGTCACGTCAGACCTCGGCGGCAGTGACGCCGTCACCATCAACCGAATCACCACCACTCCTCATATCGGTGCTCACGCCGATGCGCCGGCGCACACCCGCATCGACGGTGCGCCCATCGGTTCTGTTCCCCTCGAGCCCTATCTCGGCGAAGCACTGGTGGTCGACATGACGGGGGTCGACGGTGCCGCATGCATCAGGCCCGTCGAAGAGACGGTGGAGCGACTCGGCGGCCATCTGCCGCAACGGCTGATTCTGAGGACCTACCCGAAGTACCCGAGCGAGTGGGACAACGACTTCGCCGGCGTTTCTCCGGACCTGACTCACTGGTTCGCCGACCGCGGGGGCGTTCTGATCGGAATCGACGGCGCCTCGTTCGATCCGATGGACAGCAAGACCATGGACGGGCACCACGCGGCAAGCGATCGTGGCGTCGCGATCCTCGAAGGACTGTGCCTCGACGAGGTCGACGAAGGCTACTACGAGTTGATCGCACTGCCGCTGAAGTTCCTCGACCTCGATGCCAGCCCGGTACGCGCCGTGCTCCGGACTCTGCCTTCATCACTTTCAACGCCGACACATGCAGGAGAAGAATCGTCATGACATCGACAACCACCCTTTCGTTGGAAGACTGCGTCAAGGCCGACGCAGTGGATCCCCTGAGGGAGTTCCGCCGCGAGTTCGCGATTCCGGAGGGCGTTCTCTACTTCGACGGAAACTCTCTCGGCGCGCGTCCCATTGCCGCACAGGAATGCGCCGCGAGAGTGATCGGCGACGAGTGGGGCAACGGCTTGGTTCGCAGTTGGAACGAGGCTGGATGGTTCGACCTCCCGGTCCGCCTCGGTGACAAACTTGCCCCGTTGCTGGGAGCAGGTGAAGGCGAAGTGGTAGTGACGGATTCGACGTCGATCAACCTGTTCAAGGCATTGGCCTCCGCACTGTCCATCGCGGCTGCTCAGGATCCCAGCCGGAAGGTGATCGTCTCCGAGCGCGACAATTTCCCCACTGACCTCTACATTGCGGAGGGCATCATCTCGCTGCTCGATCAGGGATACGAACTACGCCTGATCGACCAACCGGGCGACCTCACCGAAGCAGTAGGACCAGACACCGCCGTAGTGATGTTGTCGCACGTCAACTACCGCACCGGAAACCTGTATGCGATGACGGAAGTCACTGCAGCAGTGCAGGAACGTGGCGCCCTCATGATCTGGGATCTCGCACACTCGGCCGGCGCCGTCACTGTCGATCTGAGCGGCGCCGACGCCGACTTCGCGGTCGGGTGTACGTACAAGTACCTCAATGGTGGTCCGGGTTCACCTGCATTCATCTGGGTCAACCGTCGCCATCAGAACACCGGAATCCAGCCGCTGTCCGGGTGGTGGGGGCACGCGCGACCGTTCGCGATGGAGTCGGCCTACGAACCGGGCGCAGGAATACGACGGTTTCTGAGTGGTACTCAACCAATCACGTCGTTGTCACTCGTCGAGTGTGGTCTCGACGTCATGCTCAAAGCTGACATGGCCGACATCCGGAGCAAGTCGCTCGCACTGGCCGATCTCTTCATCAACCTCGTCGAGGAGCGTTGCGCTGCCTACGGTTTGGAGTTGATCACGCCGCGCGAGCACGAGCGTCGTGGCTCGCACGTGAGTTTTGTTCATCCCGAGGGCTATTCCATCATGAAGGCTCTCATCGCGCGGGGCGTCATCGGCGACTACCGCGAACCAGGAGTGCTGAGGTTCGGTATCACTCCGCTCTATCTCGGATACGCCGACGTGTGGAACGCCGTCGACGTGTTGCGAGACATCCTCGAGAACAAGTCCTGGGATCGCCCCGAATTTCGCGAGCGCGACGCAGTCACCTGATTCTTCCAAGTTTCCGCGGACCGGGAGGTACCGCCTTTCGCAAGGAGCTTTCATGAGTGATTTCAAAAACATTCAGCAGCGAGAATCAGGTCTCAAACGCGAACTCGGCCCCAAGCAGATGAGCATGATCGCGCTCGGCGGTGCAATCGGCACTGGACTCTTCCTCGGCAGTAAGTTCGCCATCGGATTTGCCGGCCCGAGCGTCATCATCAGTTACGCGATCGGCGGGTTGATCGCCCTGCTGCTGATGGGTGCCCTCGCCGAAATGACCGTCGCACATGCGACATCAGGTTCGTTCGGTGCGTACGCAGAGTTCTACGTCGGACCGTTGATCGGCTTCCTCGTTCGCTATCTCTACTGGTCATGCATCGTCCTCGCGGTCGGGACCGAGGTCACCGCGATCGGTGAATACATGCAGTTCTGGTTCGCCGACGTACCGTCGTGGCTGTGGATCGTGTTGTTCTCCGGAGTGCTGATCGGCGTGAACATGTTCAACGTCAAGGCCTTCGGAACGATGGAGTACTGGTTCTCGACGATCAAGGTCTTCGCGATCGTGGCGTTCATCGTGATGGCAGCGTACGTCGTGTTCGGTAGCGGGAACCCGGACTACGGATTTCACAATTACACGGCGGGTGGCGGATTCTTTCCGAATGGTTTGTCCGGCATGTGGTTTGCCGTGATCGTATCGATCTTCAGCTACTTGAGCATCGAGATGATCGCCATTGCGGCCGGTGAGGCGGAGAACCCGGCGGTAGCGGTGAAGAAGGCGTTCCGTGTGACGATCGTCCGGCTGTTCGTCTTCTACATCGCAACCCTTGCTTTGATTCTGGCAATTGCTCCGATGGACAAGATCTTGAGTGGCGGAAGCCCTTTCGTCACGGTGATGCAGGTTGTGAAGATTCCGGGCGCAGACAGTGTGCTGAACTTCGTGGTGATCATTGCCGCGCTGTCCGCGATGAACAGTCAGTTGTACGTGTCTTCGCGAATGATGTTCTCGCTCTCCCGTGCTGGTGACGCGCCGGCCATTCTCGGCAGGGTCAGGGCCAACGGCTCACCGGTCAACGCTCTGTTACTGTCGACGTCGGGTATCGCCGTCGCCACAATCGTCTACGTGCTTTTTCCCGAGCAGGCATTCACGTTGATGATCTCGTTGTCGATGTTCGGAGCGATGGCGACGTGGCTGCTGATCTTCGTGACGCACTGGTTCTTTCGCAAGCGGATGAAGGAGGACGGAACCAAACTTTCCTTTACGATTCCGTTCTTTCCGGTGGGAACAATCCTCGGCGGAGTCCTCATGGTCGCGATTCTGATCACCACGTGGTGGGTCGACGATTTCAAGATGACGCTGGTGTTCGGAGTTCCGTTTGTTCTTGCCGTGATCGGCATCTACTACTTCACCCGATCACGTCGGGCGCAGAGTCGAGCGGTAACGGCTGAACAGGTTCAGGACGAGATCACCGGCACGGTGGTCAAGCGGGTGCCCTGACTCGCATTGGGAATCACAGGGTTTCGGCGAAGAACTCCATAGTGCGGGTCCACGCGAGGGCAGCAGAATCCGGGGCGTAGTGGCTGGTCGAAGTGTCGTTGTTGAACGCGTGGCCGGCGTCGGCATAGCGGTACACCCGGGCGAGATCGGACGCGGTTGCGCGCAATTGCTCGACGCTCTCCGGCGGGATACTCGGATCGAGGTCGCCGTAGTGACCGAGCCACGGGACCTGCAGTTGCGCTGCAAGTTCGGTGCCTGCCGCGATTCCGTCCCATCGGGCCTCGGCGACACCGCCGCCGTAGTACGTGACAGCGGAATCGACGAGGGGTACCGCGGCACACCACAGTGACGCGGTGCCGCCCATGCAGAATCCGAGGGAGCCGACTCTGTCTGCTCCCTCGGATCGGCTGTAGTCGACGGCGGCACGTACGTCGTGGCCGATGCTTGTGCTGTCGAGTGCCATGAGCGCATCCTTCGCGGACGGGAAGTCGGTGAAGGAGGTCTGTGCGCCGCGGTGGTAGAGATGCGGGGCGACGGCAAGGTAGCCGGCGTCGGCGAGGCGTTCGAGGATGCTCTCGATGTGTTGGTTCACGCCCCACGCTTCTTGGAGAACTACTACCGCATGTCTCGGTTCACTCGGCGAATCCGGTCGGCTGACGGTCAGCGGTACGTCACGTGTGGTCGTCGTGAAAGTTCCCATGTCCCGACTGTATGCGAGTACGGACTGTATTCGAGTACGGACTGTGGGTGCCCGGTCGAACTAGACTCGTCGAATGTTCAGTTCCGACGTTCCGCCGATCAGCCTGGGCAGTTGGCCGACGCCCGTCGAACCTGTGGCGCGTTGCGCGCAGGCACTCGGATTGGGGCCGGAAGATCTGTGGATCAAACGTGACGACGTCACCGGCCTGGGCGGCGTCGGCAACAAGATCAGAAAGCTGCAGTACACCTGCGCTCAGGCTTTGGCCGTCGGCGCGACGACTTTGATCACTACCGGTGCACCGCAAAGCAATCACGCTCGGTTGACTGCATCCGCAGCAGCCCGTTTGGGATTGCGTTGTGTGCTGGTGCTCGGTGGTGCCGAGCCGGAATCCGCGCAGGGAAATCTCGTTCTGGATGCACTCGCGGGCGCTGAGATCGTCTGGGCCGGTGGGGACACGGCATCCGCGGTCGACGCCGCGGTGCAGGCCGTCGCTGACTCGGGCGGAGTTCCTTTTGTCATTCCCTTCGGTGGTTCCAGCGCGGTGGCCGCGCAGGGTTACGTCGACTGCGCACGCGAGATCGAGCAGCAACTCCCCGGAGTGGAACGCGTCGTGGTTGCACTCGGATCGGGCGGAACGATGGCTGGACTTGTCGCGCATCTGGGCGTCGACAGAGTTGTCGGCGTCGATGTCGGGGCTGTTGCCGATCCAGTGTCGACCCTCGCTGGGTTATTGGACGAGATGCCTGGTCCGACCGTGCGAGCCGCGGATCTTCAGATCCTGCGAAACCAAGTTGGACAAGGATATTCGACGCTCACGGAAGCATCAGCCGGCGCGATCCGATGTTTGGCTCGTACGGAGGGCATCTTCCTCGACCCGACGTACACCGGCCGAGCCTTTGCGGGATTGATCCAACTCGTGAAGGACAAAGCCATCACGGCGGGATCAAAAACGGTCTTCCTGCACACCGGTGGGTTACCTGGCCTGTTCGGACATCCCGAACTGTCGACGCTGCGGTGAGCGAGCAGATCGACTACCCGCTCAGCAGCCCGCTCGACGAGCTGTCCGAGTGGCAACGCGTCGTGCGACCGCTGCGCGTCAGTGCCGACGGGTATCTGCGTTTGGCGACCAATCGGCTGTCAGTCGACTCCGACTACACGTGGGAGATGCACCGCCACAGCGATCACGAATTGCTGTGGGCGATCGACGGTGTTCTCGAGGTCCGTACTCCGGAGACTGTGTACACGGTGCCGAGCGGGGTCAGTCTGTGGATCCCGTCCTATGTTCCCCACGAGGTGACGGCGCGCAGCGGCACAGAATTGTCGTGCACGTGGTTGGTGGCATCCGATGTGACCGGGTTGGATCGTGTGGTGGCCTTGTCCACCCCTCCGCTGCTCGAACAAGTACTCGATCACCTCACCCGAGACGACTTGACCGACGCGGCTCGTCGACGAGCCGAGGCGTTTGCCATCGACCTCGTCGAACCCGTTCCGCGACTGATTTTCGATGTGCCGCTGCCGACGACGCTGTGGCTTCGGCAGATCGCAGATCAGTTGGTTGCCAGCCCGGCCGACACCCGATCGGTCGAGGAGTGGGCCACCGACGCGAAGGTCAGTACGAGGACCCTCACACGAAGGTTTCCGGCCGAAACCGGATTGACCTTCTCGGAATGGCGTATGCGACTGCGGGCTCATCATGCGATGCAACTTCTGGCACTTGGTCGAAGCATCTCGTTTGTATCGAGGAAGACGGGTTTCCGTTCCGAAAGCGCGTTCGGTGCGGCTTTTCGTCGAACGATGGGTGTGACCCCGGGGGAGTTCGCAAGCCTGATCGATCATCCGCGCGCGCCAATGACCGATTTGCTACAGGACTAGTCCGAACAGCGACTCAAAGCGCCTCGATCGGACTTGTGTCGTGCCACAGAATGAACTTAGGGTTGGCTAAACAATCGCCTCTGTAGGAGTTCTGCGTGCGCGCAATTCGATCATTTTCTTTCGGTTCCAGAGTCATCGCAGTGGCGGCAGCTGCCGTTGTCGGTGCGATGGTGGTGACTGGCTGTTCCTCGTCATCGGCCGACTCCGAGCCGACGGACGTCCGGACCGTTGCCTCGGCATACGGGGACATCGAGGTTCCCGCCTCGCCGGAGCGCGTCGTCGCCGCGTCGTACGACACTCCCTGGCAGCTCATGTCCCTCGGAGTGAAACCGGCTGCTGTGCAGGACTACGGCAAGTGGATCAGTGAATTCACGCCCGAGCAGCAGGCCTTCGTCGACGGGCTCCCGACCATCGGGCCCTACGGGGAAATGAACTTCGAAGCGATCGCTGCGGCAGATCCCGACATCATCGTCGGCGACGCCGACGAGGTGGACCAAGCGGCGTTCGACCGTCTGTCTGGCATTGCGCCCACTGTCATCGTCAAGGGCGAGAGTCGAGGTGACTGGAAGACGATCACCACGGAGATCGCCGAGGCGATCGGCAAGACGGACGTGCTCGAGTCGACGCGCACTGCTTACGAAGAGAATCTCGAACGTGTTCGTGGCGAGTACGCGGACGTGATCGCGAACAACAAGTGGATTCACATTTCGCTCGGAGACGCACCCGGCGCTTTCTCGGTTCAGCAGCCCACTGGTGCGATCGGCAATTTGGTCGTCAACGAACTCGGATTGGCGTACGGGCCCGGTGTTCCGACCAATTACACCGCTGCCGGATACGAGTCCTACCCGATGGAGCAGTTGGCCGACATCATGAACGGTGTGACGGTCGTGCTGTATCCCCTGAATGCGGACGGATCGACCAATGCGGCGGTTCAAGCGGTCCTCGACGACAACCTCTTCACGAGGCTGCCGGCGGCGCAGGCTGGCCACGTCTTCGGATTGCAGTCGAGTGTCACAGACTTCGTGACCGCGAACGGTTGGCTGAACGAAGTGAAAACGAAGGTGTTTGCAACGCTCTGACGCTTGCTCACCTTTTCACTGCGTGCCCGCAACTGACCAGTTGAGGGCGCGCAGTCTTTTTGGTCGCCACTACGAGCGGAAATCCTGTCCTCTGCTTATGATTTCTGTCACTGCCGGTTACCGTTACTTCGACGAGGGCGACGCGGTTCGACCTTGCCTTGGCAGGGATCATCGATCCTCGGCGACGTGCGGAGGTGGTCGCCATCCCCGCAGATCCGTGGGGTATTTTGTCCGTATCTACTGTCGGGGTGAGCAGTGATGTGCGGGGGAGTTTTTGGTGAGTACAAGCGCTCGTGCCGTCTTTCGAGCAGGGCGCTCTGGATTTCGGGACCATACCCGTCCGGACATTAGTTCTGGTTTGCTGAGCGTGAACGGTGCGTGGGGCGAATCGTTCGAGGGGACGAAAGGCGAGATCGGCGAATGACAGCGACTTCCGACGCACGGCATACCGAATCCAAGGCTGTCCAGAACACCGACTCGCCGTCTGGCGAAAACCCGCGCTGGCGCGACCGCAAAAGGTACCTGTGGCCGCTCGGATTGCTGATTCCACTCAGCCCGTTCATCTCCTGGTTTCTCGTCGACAACCTTCGTCTCGGATTGTTCTGGGCGACCGGCGCGTGGCTCCTGGTCATCGTCATCCCGATCATCGACATGTTGGCTGGTGAAGACGGCGAAAGTCCGCCGGACGATGCGATCCCACGACTGCAGAAGGACCGCTACTACCGCTGGTGCACTTACGCGTTCCTCCCCTTGCAATACGCCGGTCTGGTCTTCGCCTGCTGGTGCTGGATCAACGCTCCGATGGGAATCGCGGAGAAGATCGCGATGTCGTTCACGGTGGGTGTCGTCGCCGGCGTCGGTATCAACGCGGCCCACGAGCTCGGCCACAAGAGCGAGAAGAGCGAACAGTGGCTCGCGAAAGTGGCGCTTGCGCAATCTCTCTACGGGCACTTCTACGTGGAGCACAATTTCGGCCACCATGTGCGTGTAGCTACTCCGCAGGACCCGGCCAGCTCACGGTTCGGTGAGAGCTTCTGGAGGTTCTTGCCACGAAGTGTGTTCGGCGGGCTGCGGTCGGCATGGCGCATCGAGAGCGCTCGACTCCAGAGGAAAGGCAAACGAACCTGGAGCTTCGAGAACAATATTCTCAACGCTTGGGCGATGAGTGTTGTCCTCTTCGCGACGCTGATCGGTATCTTCGGTTGGGAGGTCGCGCCCTGGCTCCTGCTGCAGGCAGTTGCCGGATTCACCTTCCTCGAAGCGGCGAACTACCTCGAGCATTACGGTCTGCTGCGTGGCAAGCGTGCTGACGGCTCGTACGTTCGCTGCAGCCCCGCTGACAGTTGGAACAGCGATCACGTCGTGAGCAATCTGTTTCTCTACCAACTGCAGCGGCACAGCGATCACCACGCCAACCCGAAGCTGCGGTACCAAAGTCTGCGTAGCGCGGCCGAAGCGCCGCAACTTCCGGCCGGCTACGCAGTGATGATCGTGATCGCGTGGATTCCACCACTGTGGCGCCGGGTGATGGATCAGAGATTGTTGGACTACTACGACGGCGACACAGAACGAATCAACGTCGGCTGATCACGTAGCCGTCCGCTGAACTGTTCGGAGTTGTCGTCTCAGCGACCGTCATCCCACACGGTGTTACCGCTTGCGGTCGTCGAAGGGTAGTCCTGGACCGCGTCCCAGTGTTCGACGATTTTGCCGTTCTCGTCGAATCGGAAGATGTCCATCGAGCCGCTGCCGGCCGTTCCCTCACCGGACGAAGCGAAGGTCTGAACAAAGACGAAGTCGCCCTCGGCTACCGTCCGTGGAAACTTGGTGGCCTTGTCTCCGGTAACGGGTTCGATCCCGGCCAGTGCGGTGACAAATGCGTCCTTGCCGTCAGCGAACGAGGGGTTGTGCTGGGTGTAGGTCGGACCGACCAGCTGGTCGGCAGCCTCGGCGGCTTTGCCTTCGTTGAAGGCGAGCTGCAGGAACGTCAACGCGTTGGCCGTGTTGCGCTCCAAGACTTCTGACGACTTGGACGGCGACGAGGTGGGTCCGTCGAACATCGTGTTCGGATTTGCGGACGTTTCCGGCACGTCTTGAATGGCATCCCAGTGTTCGACGATCTTGCCGTTGTCGACGCGGAAGATGTCGAACACGGCCTGGCCGCGGTCGCCGGGTGCAGACGTGGTGTGAGACTGGAGGGCAACCAGATCGCCCTCGGCGAAAACACGAGTGATCTCGGCGTGTAATCCGGGTGTGGCCTCGACGTAACCGCCTATGCCGCTGACAAATCCGGCTGCCCCGTCGGCGGCAGTGGGGTTGTGTTGGATGTAGACGTCGCCAAGGTACCGGTCGGCGGCTTGCTGTACCTGACGGCCGTTGAACGCCAGTTCGTAGAAGTCCGTGACGACGGTCTTGTTGGATTCGAGTTGATCGCCCTGTTCGGCAACAACGCTCGTGGACGTCGCAGAGCTGCTGGGCGTTGCGGATTCCGCGTCGTTGGAGCACGCGGTGAGCAGGAGAGCGGCGGCAGCGGGAACAGTGATCCAGGCTGCGCGCCTACGAAGGTTGCTCATGTTCAGTGTGCGACGGTGAAACGCTGGCGACGGTGGGCCGGAGTCTCGATCTCGTCGACAAAAGCGTGGGCGTAGTCTTCGCCCGCGATGGCGGAGTTACCCTCGGCGTCCGTCAGGAGAATGTCGCCACCCAACTGGAACGATCCCTTCGGGGCGACGCCGGCATGGGCACCGAATGCTGCGGCCGGGCTCACGTAGAACCAGTCGACATTGCTGTCAGTTGCGCGGAGCGCGTCGAGGACGTCGGCGTGAGCGAGCGCCTCACCCTTGTATGCGTCCGGGAAATCGGGGGTGTCGACGACGCGCGGCCCACCCTCGGCGACCAACAGGCTGCCGGCGCCACCGACTACGGCAATGCGAGCACCGTTGTGTGCGGCGGCATCGGCGAGGGGAGTGACGGCGTCGAGCAGGCGCTTGCCGTCGATCTCGCGAGCGGGGATGGCAACGACAACGACGTCGTTGTCTGCCGTGATCTGCTCCACGATCGTGTTGTCGTGAACCGAACCCTGCACGACATTCGTGTCGGTTCCGGACTGCGCGCTGCGAGCGACGACGGTTACCTCGTGGCCGCGTGAAGCGGCTTCCTTCGCGATTGCACTTCCTGCAAAACCGTTTCCACCGAATACTGCGATCTTCGACATGGCGTGTGCCTTTCCTTGCTGTCGTCGTTGTGCTTGTAGTAGTAAATTTATTCACCTGGAAGGTCGATGTCTCGGTCAGATGCGGGCAGTAATTGGTGAAAAACAGACATCTTGATGACGATGGGCCGACTGCTTCGGGTCGAAGTTGCGAACCGTAGGGTTGGTACATGACTCTCACCGCCGACAACAACGCAGGTCCGCTGACAATCGAGCGCTCGGATGTCGAAGCCGCACGGACTCGTATCGCAGGACTGGCGCGGCGTACTCCCATCTTTCGAACTGCGGTGCCGACACCACACGGTGAGGTGCCGGTTCTGTTCAAGCTCGAGTACCTCCAACACGGCGGCTCCTTCAAGGTGCGCGGCAGTCTCAATGCAGTGGAACGAGCGGTCGCCGACGGCACCATGCCTGACGCAGGCGTGGTGATCGCGTCCGGCGGCAACGCTGCGATCGGCGCTGCGTGGGCCGCGCGGCGCCGAGGACTCACCTGCACAGTGGTGGTGCCGGAGACAGCGCCCGAAGCAAAGGTGAAGGCACTTGGGGAGTTGGGTGCAACCGTTCACAAGGTCGGCGACCGGTATGCACTCGCCGCTGCCGCTGCGGCGGACATCGCACGCTCGAGCGGTGCGCTCGAACTGCACGCCTACGACCTGCCCGACATCGTCAGCGGAGCCGGGACCATTGCTCTCGAGATCGAGGACGACGCATCCGGACCGATCACGTATTGCGTTGCAGTCGGTGGCGGCGGCTTGGTCTCTGGAATCGTCGCGGCGGCTCGTCCCGAAGATCAAGTGGTAGCCGTCGAGCCGACCGGGGCTGCCACCTTGCGCACCTCGCTCGATGCGGGGCGTCCGGTCGATATCGAAGTGAACAGTATCGCCGGGGACTCATTGGGGGCCACACGGATTGGCGCCATCGCCTGGGAGACGCTGCATGAGAGTTCGGTTAACAGCGTTGTGGTCGACGATGATTCGATCCGGCAGGCGCGGGCGTTCCTGTGGCGGGAGTTCCGGATCCTGGTGGAGTTGGGAACCGCGGCAGCAATGGTTCCGGTTCTGAACGGAACGGTGACGCCGCCGTCCGACGGTGAATTGTGCGTCGTTTTGTGCGGTGCCAACACGCATCCGACCGACCTGTAATTTTTGCGTATTTCTTTGCCTGCGTGTGAGAAAGTCCCAGGTGGGTACCTCTCGCAGTATGAGTACCAGCAGCATTATCTGGATAATTGTTGCCGTGGTCGTGGTGATAGCGATCGTGGCCGCACTCCTGTGGGTGGCGCGAAACAGGCGCGACGAGCGTCGTCACATCGAGGCAGAACAGATCCGCGAAGACGTCGCAGACAAGTCGCTGCAAGTAGGCGAGCGCGAGGCGCGGGCAGAAGAGACAGCAGCCAAAGCGCGCATGGTGCAGGCAGAGGCCGACGCCAAAGCGGCGGAAGCGTCTGCGCTGCAACATCATGCAGCGCAACATCGGAAAGAGGCGACGAGCTCTCGCGAGGAACTGAACCAGCAACGAGATCATGCAGACACGATCGACCCCAAGGTTCCCAACCCCGAAGAACCGCGGTCGACGCTGGATCAGAACCCTCGAAACCCTTGATCTCGAAACACTTGATGCAGGCGTTCGAGGGAAGCGTCTGCCCGTATATGGTTCGACGATCATGATGAACAAAGAATCGTCACCGCAGGACCAGAAAAGTGTCACGTCCACGGCGGCTGACGTCGCACAGAACAATGTCTTCGAGCGCTTTGCCCGCGCAGGATTTGTCGTCAGCGGCGTGGTTCATCTGCTGATCGGATATATCGCGATCCGCCTTGCTCTCGGTGGATCCGGGTCTGCGGACCAATCGGGTGCGATGGCCGAGTTGGCAGGAAAACCAGGGGGTGTCTTCGCTCTGTGGGTCGGCGTCGTGGCCTTCCTTGCCATGGCGTTGTGGAGATTGGCCGAAGCTGCGTTGGGGAGCTCGTCGTCGCCGTCCTCGGACGACAAGAAGAAGGAGTTCTTCAACCGTGCAAAGGCTCTGGGCATTTCGCTCGTCTATTTCGGTTTTGCTTTCACTGCATTCGGATTCGCCCGCGGAAGCGGGAAGTCCAGCAGCGGTCAGAGTGCGGGAATCACGGCGCGTTTGATGGAGAACACGCTGGGGACTATCGCATTGGTGATCGGTGGGATCGCGATCATCGCTGTTGGTGTTTACCACGTGTATAAGGGCGCGAGCCAGAACTTCCTGGATGATTTGAAAGGCACACCCAGCAACTTCGTGCGCCGACTCGGAACCGTCGGGTACGTCGCCAAGGGCTTGGCCATCGCTGCTGTCGGCGTTCTGGTTCTTCTCGCGGTCAACAGTTCCGAACCCGGCAAGTCCTCCGGACTCGACGGAGCGTTCAAGACGCTGGGTGCGCAGCCGTACGGAGTGGCCCTGCTGATCCTTGCCGGATTGGGCATCATCACCTACGGGCTCTACTGCTTCGTGATGGCACGCTCGACGAAGATGTAGCGCCCCTGGGTAAGTGGGTCTATCCGAATGACCCGGTCTGGAAACCGGCGTCGCTGCCCGACGAACTTCCCGTCGAGCTACCGAATATCGGTCGTCTCGGAACCAGATCATGCATCAGGTTCACTGCTGCAGGGTCGATCATCGCCGCATTTCCACCGTTCGCCAGAATCGTGATCGACCAGCCGCTGTCGGGAACCAACAGGGTGATGCAGTTGGATCCCGAGCTGTCTCCGTTCTTCTTGGCGAACGATTGTGGGAAGTTCGGCGTCGGGGGTTGGAGCTGCCACGCCATTCCCATTCCGAATGCAGGATTCTCCGGAGCTTGCGTGTCGATCTGCTCGAGCATCGAGGTCAGGACCGGTTTGAGCGGGTTGTTGCCATAGCCGAGAGTTGTTGCGGCCCAGATCGACATGTCCTCGGCGGTGCTGACGAGGCCACCCCCGCCTGCGATCGCACCCGTGTTGTTCCACAGAGGAGCTCTTGTGCCGTCGAGGTAGTACGGAACGGCCAGGTCGGTTGCTTTGGTCTCGATCACGGTACCCATCATCCCGAGCGGGTCGGTGATTTCGCGGGCGACTGCTGCCGCGAAAGGCGGCTTCTCCTGTCCCGGAATGATCTTGTCTGCCATGAGTGTGCCGAGCAGTCCGAACCCGAAGTCCGAGTACAGCCAGTGGCTACCGGGGGCGAACTCCAAGGCCCCGGGAGCCCGGAGTCCTTCCCAGAGCATGTCTCTCGTGTACTTCGCTTTCTCGTCCACACACGATTGTGTGGGATCTGCGCACCCAGCCGAGAGATTGGGTGGGTCGTCGCTAAGACCGGAACGGTGGGTGACCAGTTGGCGAAGCGTGATCTCCTCGCCACCGCTGCCTTTTGGCAGCAGGTTGCCATCCGAGTACTTGCTCGCCAGGTCGTCCAATCCGACTTCTCCCCGAGCGATCAGTTTCGCCAGTAGTGCAGCCGTGAAGGTCTTGGTCTCCGAGGCGATCTCGAATTGCGTTCGTGGAGTGACTCTCACGCCGTTTTCGACGTCGGCCTGGCCGTAGTGGTACGTAGTGGTGACACTCGCTTTGCGGTTCTTCTCATCCGGTTTGACGATGGCGAAGGCAAGACCGGGGACTCCGCTGTTCAGCAGTGTCTCTGCGACGCGCTGTACCGCTTGGGCTTCTGCAGGATCGCCGACCCGCGAACCTGGATTGGGTGCCGTGGGGCCGGCGGCGCCGGCGGTCGAGGAGGTCGCGAGGGTTATGACGGCGGTTGCCGCCAGTCCTGCAACGCTGATGAACTGTCGTCGTGACGTCCGGGCGGACCCTCGATCCTGGTTTTCCATTGTTTGCACATTACAACCAAAGTCGACTGGTTTGACTGTTTTGTCGGAATTGCCAAGGTGTGGTCCTTAGACGATGGATTTGCTAAATCACGCCGCCGTTGACGTAGATGACCTGGCCGTTGACCCAACGAGCTGGGCCGGCGAGAAACGCGACAGCCTCCGCGATGTCCACCGGTGTGCCGAGGCGTTCCAGGGGAGCCAGCTTGGACAGGTTCTCCACTGTAGCTTCGTCTTTCCCGTCCAGGAACAGATCGGTGGCCGTGGGGCCTGGGGCTACGGCGTTGACCGTGATGTCGCGTCCCCGTAGCTCTTTCGCGAGAACCAGGGTGATCGCGTCGACAGCACCTTTGGTGGCGGCGTACGCGGCATAAGTCGGAAACGCCAGCTTCTTCACGGAGGTGGAGAAATTGATGATCGCACCACCGCGCCGGACACGTCTGGCTGCCTGCTGGTCGACCACGAAGGTCCCTCGGACGTTGGTCCGATGCATCCGATCGAAATCGTCGAAGTTCAGTTCTGCGACGGTGGAGAGAATCATGATTCCGGCTGCATGGACGACGACGTCGATGCCCCCGAACTCCTCCTCGACCGTACCGAACAGGGCCGCGACTTCACCTTCGTCGGCGACGTCGGCATGCACCGCGATGGCCCGACCGCCCGCTGCGACGATGGTGTCAACTGTTTCCTGGGCGCGTTGAAGGTTTCCTGAATAGTGCACGGCGACAGCCATTCCGTCGGCGGCGAGCTTCTCGGCAGTCGCTCGCCCGATGCCGCCGGAAGCTCCGGTGACGATGGCGACGCGGATGGTGGTGTCAGTCATGATGTAACTCCTGAACTGGTTTCGGGTGCATCGGACAGCTTGCGTAGCCACTCGCGCAGGAGGCCGACTTCGTTGGTGGAGAGGGAAGTTGAATCTACGGCGGCGAGTTGGGCGTCGAGAGTGGATGCAACTCTGTTGAGGGAGGCGTCCGGGTGGGCGTCGGATTCGTCGATGATGGACGCGAAGATTCCGTCGCGAACTCGCTGTGACAGCGTCGGATCGGGGTACTGTTCCGGCCTTACGACGAGCATCAGAGCGACGCCCGCATTGGCGGACATCACCATCTGCGTAGCCACGTCGACCGACACGGTCAGAACGCCTGCCGCAGCGCATCGTTCGAGAACGGATCGAAGTAGCGCCTGGGCTTGCAAGGCGGTGTCGGCACTCTGGGCGGAAGGTGAGTGCATCAGTCGGTAATGAGCGGGATGTGCGAGCGCGAAGGCGGTATGCGCATCCCAGCCGGCCCGTAGATCGGCAACTGGGTCATCGGAAGGTGTCGCAGCGCGTTTGCCTTCGAGGTATTCGAAGAAACCTGCCTCGACGACGGCTGCGAGCAGTCCGTCCTTGTCGCCGAACTGACGGTAGAGCGCGGGGGCGCCGACGCCGGCCATCTCGCACACGGCGCGGGTGGAGATGTCACCGTTGGGGGAGGTGTTGAGCAACTCGGTTGCTGCTGCCAGAATCTTTGCTCTCGAACTCATGAAAACAACGCTAACATAAATGTGTAATCGTTGCTATCGCCGGTTTGGTCGTGCGAACGAACTACAGACACAGGCACCAGAACTTGATCAGATGAGTGAGCCGGTCCGGCCACGGTTCTGTGTGGAGTGACGGCTAGAGCCGTTCTGTTGTCGCACTCTGAACGAAGGAATCCTGGTGATCGACTCGGAAACTACTGTTGCGCCGAATAATTCGCATTCTGGTTATCTGGGGTGGATTCTGCGGGTCGTCAGTGTCGTGGCGTGCGTTGCGGTTGCAACGGTCGTTGTCTCGCTGACGCTCGGGCCGCGATTCGCGCGGGCCTGGGCACAGTGGGTTGCTCGTCATCTAGGTGGGGACTTCGAGACGGGAGTCGTTGTCGGATTTGTGACTGGGCTTTTAGGCATTGCTGTGACTTTGTTTGCAGCGCTGATGAGTTCGTTGGCGTGGCGGCGCCGCGGTGGCCCGGCGTTGTCGCTTGGTATCGGTGCTATTGCCTTGCTTGCCGTTCTTCCTGGCGCAGTGAATTTGAGTATCGCGGTCGGTGCAGCAGGATCCGGGGTAAGGGCGGCGGGGAGGATCCTCGACGTCGACGGGCCGGCGTTTCGTGGAGCCTGGGTAGCGGGATCAGTGGCGGGACTGTCGCTGTATATGGTCGGGGCGCTGCTGTCAGGGAGGAGCCTTCGTTCGGCATTCGGGCCTGTCAGGCAGGTGGTGTCGCCGCCGCCAGGGGTGGTCGGCGGTACGAATGCCTTGGCCATCGTCGCACTGGTACTTGGAATCTTCGGTGGGGTTCTTGCTATTCCCGTGGGCCATGTGTCGCTGAACCAGATTCGCCGTTCCGGCGAAAGTGGGCGCGGATTGGCAGTGGCCGGCCTCGTTCTCGGCTATCTGTCGCTGGTCGTCATCGTAGGTGTCGTACTAGTGGCTGTGCCCGCGGCCTTTCGATAATTTGGGTCGCGCGTCAGAGTTGGGTGGGCTGGAGTGGCTCGATGTCGTAGGCGCGGGGTCCGAACAGGCTCGCCGTCCGGGTGCGAATGGACGGAAGTGCTTCGTAGAGGCTCCCGCCGAGGCGGTGGAGGGAGTTGAACGATCGCGATTCCCAAACCGGAAACTCTCCGTCGGTGTCGCGTGATGCTGTGTCCCACAGGAGGGCGTCACCGTTTTCGCTCCATCCGAAAACCTGCAGCGAGTCGGGGAGTGACCAATCGCCGTCGGGTTCGATCATCCAATCGAACTCGTCATCCTGTCCTTCTGTGTAGACCGAATGAAGATGAGCGGTGAGGTTGCGGGCGCGCCCTTGCCAGCCGTCGGCAAATCCGGGAAGGACGGGCGGATAGATGAGCCAGAGTCCGAAGGTCCGCGCCCACCCTGCGTGCCGGATGAATGCGCGATATGAATCGGGGAAGCCCTGCCGGTCGGGAAATCGAAAAGAATCCAAAAAGGTGAAATCTATGTGTTGAAGCGTCGGTTGGCCTTTTACCGTCAGCGCGTTGGGTCCCGTGGCAAACACGTCATCAACACTAGCAATGCGAGTCCGTGGGGGATCTCGGGCGGGAGGTCTTGGCTGGTTGTTCCCCGAGTTCGTCGGATCAAATACCTTCAATGACCCGCAAGATTCACCACCAATCGAATCACCAACTCGCCGTCCACCTCTCGGGTCCGTTTCTCGCAGATCACGTTCATCAATGCGGTGCCCTCATCGATGCCGAGTTGGTGTGTGAGTAGCGTGTCGATCGTGTCGTCGGCGCTCGTCAATGCAGCTGCAGCGGAGGCGAGTTGGTGGTTCGTGACTCCTCTGTTGCCCGTCAAGGCAACGCGCAGAGAGCCCCTGGTGAACGTCGTGATCGCGGGTGGTGTCGGTCCACCCGTGTTGGCTTGTCGCACCCCGGCGATGTCCACCCCGGGTAACAAATCGGACGTGGCCTTGGCCGGCACTCCACCAATCGGATGCACGGAGACAACTCGATCGCCGAGGCGTTCCAGAGCGGTGTCGATCGACGCTACTGTGCCGGCGCGGTGAGTCGCGACCAGCACGGCGACCGAGCCTGTGGTTTCGCGTACCCAGTTCTCGGTAGCGAGCGAGTTGACCACGGATGGAAAGTGATTTGTCGTCCACTCCATGCCGAGTTCGGTGCGGTGGACCATTACTACTCGGACGGTTGGGAAGAGAACGGAGGGTGCGAGGGCCGCAGCCAGATTTCCGATGAGACCGTCGCCGAAAATGAGCAGCGTCCCCGGTGACTCACGGGAGAGGCAGGAGAGCGCATACCTGACGACGGCGTACGGTTCGACGAGAGTAGCGCGTGCGCTGGAAAGTTCCAGTGGCAACGGCGTGACCAACCCTCCACTCACCGCGGGCACGCCGATGATGACGCGTTGTTGAAACAACCCCTCGACGTTGTGGCCGAGAAGAAACGATGAATCATGCGGATGCGTCGGGTTGACCACGACTCGATCACCTACCTCGAAGCCGGTGACGCCGTCGCCCACTTCGACGACGCGGGTAGCGCCTTCGTGGCCGACGATGGGCGAGGGGTCGTCCCTGTCTCCGCGCACAATCTGAATGTCAGTCCCGCACAGGCTGACTTTCTCGGGGGCGACGAGAAGTTCGCCGGGTCCGGGAGTTGGAGTCGGCCGCTTTTCGACGCTCGACCGACTGCCCCTTCTCACGATTGCGCGATGGGTGAGTTGCGTTGTCATGAATCCTCTTTCACAGCTTGCTTACGCGGAGGCGACCGGCGGCAATATCGTCGGCACCGGACAGGGTGTCGATGTCGTGAGGACGGCACAGGTATATCGTCTTACGGATTCTCTCGGGAGTCAGTGACGTGTCCGCGTACGATCGCACCGAGGCGAGTTGGGAACAAAGTTCCCTCTCGTACATCTCGGACAGACCTTCGGCGAGCCCGCCACCGATCCCGATGCGATCCAGTCGTGGATCGAGGGCGATCATCGTTCTGACCAGCTCGGCGATCGGCTCGACGACCACGCTCAACAGAAGTGATGCACCAGGGGCGCCTGACTCGAGTGCTGGACCGAACGAATCTCTGTCATAGGGCAATTCGAGAGCCGAGGCGACAGCAGCCAACGCCGAGCCGGACGAGATCGCCGCGACATGTCCGATGCCTCCACATGCGCAGGGCAACTGTCGCACTGTATCCGGCCCCGACGTCACTGCACGAAGGTGGCCGACCTCACCTTGCAACCCCAATGCGTCCACTGGAATCACTCCCTCTCTTGCATCAGCTATCCGCAGTGCGATCCCGCTGCTGATGGTGAGGTAGGCGATGCGCCGATCGGTGGGACGTGTAAACCCACGAGCGAATGACGCCAACCCTGCCGTCACGTCGTTCACGAGTGTCCATCGAACGTCCGGGCGGTGGGATTCGAGGAGGCGCAGCAACGGAATCTCACCGGCAGGAGTGCCGCCCCACAATGGGCCGGATCCATGGGCGACGCCCTTCTGTTCGTCGAGCGCGGCCCCGCACGCCATGTTCACTGCGGCACCCGGCGGTAGATATCGATCCAGTGTCTCGATCAGCTCGCGCAGGAGTTGATCGGGAGTGGCAGACGGTTGTCGGAGCACGCTGGGCGATGGCAGCCGTTCGGTTCGCTCACCGCTGCGGATGCGTAGCCACGTACCTCCCAGATCGACCGATACGGTATCCGTCATAGTTCCGGTACCACGTCGATTACGAGCTCCGATCTCTCTCGGGAGAGTCGTAGTGAAGTAAAATTATTCACTCTCAAAAGGTTTCGTCCGGGCTCGGCTCCGATTGCAACGCATGATGCGCCGGAATCGGCCGCAGCAGCCATGCCGGCCGAGGAGTCTTCGAATACGGTGCAGGAGTCGGCGGAAACCTTCAAGCGCGCCGCCGCTGCAAGAAAGCCCTCGGGATCTGGCTTGCCGGCGCGCACGTCCTCAGCGCATACCGACGCGTGTGGAAGCGGGAGGCCCGCTTCAGTGAGCCTTCGCACCATCATCGATCGAGGGGCCGACGTGACAATCGCCCATTGCTCCCGGGGCACAGACGCCAGAAAGTCCTTGGCGCCGGCGATGGCGCGAACTGGATGCGAGTTCTGCTCTTCGCTTTGCCTGATCCAGTTCAGTTCGGATTCGACGTTTGCTCGATTACCGAGAACCCGAACGATGATGTCGGAAGCGATGCGGCCTGGAAGTGCCTGCGCTACCACCGCCCGATCAACGCCGTGCCGGTCCGCGAATTCGAACCAGACAGCCTCGATCGACGCCTGCGAATCGACGAGGGTTCCGTCCATGTCGAACAGCAGTGCCGAGGTCGAAATGGATTGTCGAATCAAGCTGGGCCGCAGAGTCATAAGACGGCCACCCGACTCATTCCCAAACTTTCGCCGGCAATGCGAATCAGATCGAGATCGTGGTCGGTTGAGCGGCGCAGTCGCTGGTCGCCAGGATCGGTATCGAGCACAATCGTCTGTGCACCGATCTCAGACAGAAAATCGATGTCGGCACGTATCTGGTTGATGGTTCCGTACCCGAGTGGACGGTTTGGTGATTCGACAGATCTTTCGGTGGGGAGAAAGTAGATGCGGGGGACGAACTCACGCCCGGGGGCGAGTGAAGCGACTCCAGCGATGCATAGGCCCCGGGTAGGGTGCAATGGGTGCCATGCAGTGCCTAATCTGTTGGTTCGGTCGATCGCAGCGGGTCCGTTGCCGCCGATCCACAACGGAGGGTGTGGTTGCTGCAGCGGTAGAGGTCCGTTGTGCACGCGATGTGTTCCGGCCGAGCCCGGTGCGTCGTATGTCTCCGACGTCCACGCTGCGATCAGGGTTTCGAGAGTGGTATCCGTCAGTCGGCCTCGACGTGTGAACGGAACGCCGAGGACGTCGAAAGCCTGTGCAGTCCAGCCGACCCCGATGCCCACGATCAACCGTCCGCCGCTGAGTCGATCAATCGTCGCGGTCGCGTGGGCGAGGTGGGCCGGGTGTCGGTGACTGCCGATCAGCACGCCGCTGCCCAGGCGAATCGACTCGGTACCCGCTGCGAGCCAGGACAGCGTGGCCAGGCACTCGTAAAACGGAGCGGGAGAGCGGCGATTCGCGTCGTCGGTCAACACCACGTGATCCGAGAGTAGGACATTGTCGAATCCGGCAGCTTCCGCTGTCCGGGCCCACGCGAGAATCCCCTCGGGGTCGATCTGCGGCCCGAAGTTGGGGAGATTGATTCCGTACTTCACAGCGAACTCGGAATCAGTCGCGCGGCGCCCCCGTGGCGGAACGTCAGGAAGTTTCCCCCGTTGGCGGTCAAAGGGCGAGGGGCCTCCTGCCGGCCGATGTGGTGCTCGAACAACTCGATGTTCAAGTCGCCGACGGATACCATCGCCATCCGGGACGTTCCTTCGACGTCGAGATCGAACTGTGCCGTCATGAACCCGCGATCCGCTGCGATGTCGGTGCGGAGCACCTCGGTTCCCGAATGGGCGGTCACCAGACGCGCTATCGCGGCGTCGAGGTCCGGGACGCTGTAGCCCGTGTGATCCAAACCGCGGCAGGTCGGGAGAAGGGCTGACGCGATGTCCTCTCGTCTGTGGTGGAGTCGGGCCTGGGTCTCGTGGAAGTATCCCGGCTCCTCGGGCCACTGCTGAAGTTCGAAGAGATCGCCCCACGGCGACCGGAAGTACACCCACTTGTTGCCCGCAATCGGACCCTCGGGTACCTCGATCACGTCGCCGAGGACTGTCACGTCGCTTCGCGAATCAAGGTAGCTCACAGCGAGTTCGATATCGCCGACAGTGAAGCAGAGATGGTTGGTACCGATGTCGACCAACCGCGGTGGGGGTTGATGGGGCCAATCCGCTGATACGAAATCCACGACCCCCGACAATCCGATCGGTACGGAGACACGTCCGGGGTATCTTACGACGCGGTTCGCACCCAGGAGTGAAGCGAAGAAGTTGGCGGCGGCGTCCGCATCGGGAACGGTGACACCGACTGTGGACAAGGCATCTTCGACATTCGCGGTCACGGTCATGGGATCAGCAGTACCTTTCCTCGGGTTCCGCCCGCGGCCAGCAGAGCGTGGGCTTGGGGTGCTTCGTCGAACCGGAATGTTCGGGCGACAGGGACGGTGACCGAACCGGTCGATACCAGTTCGGCGAATGATTCGAGGCCCGAGCCGTCCTCGTCGACATAGCTTTTCGCCGGTGTGATTCCACGTTGCGGTGCGGGTTGCTCGTTGTCGTCGATGGAGATGAAGGCGCCGTCGTCTCGCACACTGTCGACGGATTCGGCAATACCCGCCGTGTCGACGATGGCGTCGTACTCCTTCTGCGGCAGGTCGACGGGACTCGCTATGACCCGGCTGAGGCTGAGGGCCAAGAGTTCGTCAGTGTCGCTCTCGCGAGCGAGGGCTTCGACGCGGTGTCCCCGCGAGATCAGCAGCGCCGACGCTATTCGGCCCACCGCGCCGGCAGCACCGGTCACCAACACCGTGGATTCTGGTGCAAGGTCGAGTTTCTCGAGGCATTGCACAGCGGTGAGCGCTGCGAGTGGGATCGCAGCAGCGTGCTCGAGGGTGACGTTCGACGGAGCGGGTGCGAACAAGGACTGGTCGGCGGTGACGCGTTCGGCATAGGTTCCGTAGCGGTGTGCCGGTTGCGCGATCATTCCGATGACGCGGTCTCCTGGCGTGAAGCGTGTTACCGCGGATCCGACTGCGATAACAGTTCCGGAGACGTCCCATCCCAATACGGCTGGGAAGTGCAACTCGATGGGCAAGAACCCCGAACGGGTCTTCAGATCGACAGGGTTGACGGCAGCGGCTGCAACGGAAACAGTGACGTCTCCGGGGCCGGATGTCGGCTCGTCAACCTCGGTGAGAGTGAGAACGCTTGGGTCGCCGATGGCTTCGATTGCGATGGCTTTCATGCGATTCCTTTCATGAGACCTTGCGTTGGAGAATGATCGACGGCGTAGCGGGCATTCGCTTCGGCTGCAGTCAGAACCAGTCCGCCGTCGACGGTAACGGTGGTCCCCGTGAGATAGCTCGAACCGGACCCGGCGAGGAACGCCGCGGCTGCTGCGACCTCGTGCACACCGGCCGGACGCCCCAACGGGATAGCGGGGCGATCGATGTCCGCATACGAGGATTCGTCATCGATGCCGTTCATCGCGGTGGCGGTTTCTCCCGGTGCGACGGAATTGACGCGCACTCCGTGGGGCGCGAATTCGAGGGCGAGGACACGACTCGACGCCGCCAATGCGGCCTTGCTGGCGCAGTAGATTGCACCGCCGGTGATGGGGACCGTGTCATGGATCGATGTGATGTTGACGATCGATCCTGCGATACCTCGCGCGATCATCCGGCGCCCCACCGACGAGGCCAACGCAAGTGGGGTGATCGAATTGACGGCCATGACCTCGCGCATTCGATCGATGGCGAGTGCATCTGCGGGTGATCGATCGTTGATTCCGGCATTGTTTACCAGGCAGTGGATCTCACCCAGTTCATCTGTGCATCTCAGAACGGCGTCGACTGTCGATTCGGCATTGCGCAGGTCCAGTTGCAGGGGAACGACGTCGATGCGGAACTGCGCATTTAGTTCGCTCACCAACCGTGCGATGCGATCGAGACCATTGCCGTATCCGAGGACGAGGTTGTGACCCTCTTTCGCAAGCGCGAGCGCGATTGCCCGGCCGATACCACTACTCGCTCCGGTTATCACTGTGTATTCGAGCTCACTCAACAGAGATCACCACCTTCGGCCGTGTCCTGTGGCCTTCGAGACGATCGAATGCGGACTGTGCGTCGGTCAGAGGAACCACACTGTCGATCAATGCGGTCAATGCCGGGCGAATCAGCGGGAACAGTTCCGCGGCTCGGCGGTAGTGATCTACCCCGTGACGTACTCCGATGATCGAAATGCCGGCCAGCGCAACCGCTCCGGGATCGATCGATTCCGTGTGCGCCGCGACGCCTACGAGGATGCACTTGCCTCCCGGACGGAGAACGCGTACGGCGGTACCCAGCGCACCGGCGCCGCCAGACGCCTCCACGACCACGTCGTACTGCCCGGTCAGGTGTGTGGCATCGGTGAAACTGTGTGTGACGGTGCCGGAGTCGAGGTGTTCGATCGACCGGGGTTCGAGAACGTCGACGGTGATCGGGTATCGACTCAGCATGGCGATGGACAAGCTGCCGATCGTGCCCGCGCCGACGACGAGAACCCGATCACCCGGCGACACCGAAGCAGCGTCGAGCGCCTCGAGCACCGTCACGAGCGGCTCGATGAGAACGTGCTCCGGTTCGACTGTGACGCGACCGAGTGAAACGACCGTGCGCCGCGGCATGCGGAGGAATTCGGCTGCGGCACCAGGATGTTCGTATAGCCCGACCTCACGCAGATCGGAGCATTGGTTGCGTCGTCCGGCCCCGCAGGCCGAACACGCCTGGCAGAAAATCATCGTGCTCCCGGTGACTACGTCACCCGCCGACAGATCGTGAATATTCGGGCCGGTCTGCTCTACGGTGCCCACCCATTCGTGCCCGAAGTGATGCGGAAACGACGTAAGGCCATCAGTGAGGTATGACGACGTGCCGTGCAACAACTCCAGATCCGTACCGCACAGACCGACATAGGCAACCTTGACGACGACATCGTCAGGCCCGCAGTTGGGACGGTCGATCGTCACGATCGACACGGAACGGGGAGCGTCGATCATCGCAGCTCTCATGGCTTTCACGTCACGCTCCGAGCAGTGCGCCGACTGACGAACAGCAGCAGTACTGCGCCCGCCGCGAGGACTGCCCCGATAGCAGGCAGGACTGCAACGCTGTTGCCGCCGGACAGAGCGATCGAGCCGATCCACGCGCCGGCAGCATTCGCAAGTTGGAATCCTGCAATGTTGACCGTGGCAGCAAGGTGCGGGGCTTCGCTTGCAGCACCGATGAGTTTCGAGGCGAGCGGCGGAATAATGGAAAAACCGGTAGCACCGAGTACGAACATCCAGGCGAAGGCAAACCAAGACGTTCCGCCGAAGACGAAGAGAGCGAGAAGTGCCAACGCGAGCGCGGTCAACGCGATGTACAGCGTTTTGTCCAGGTCCTTGTCTGCGTAGTAACCACCGAGTTGATTGCCGACAACAGACCCGACGCCGAATACGAACAACACCACCGTCACCGTCGACACCGAGATGCCGGCATGCTCGGTGAGATACGGCGAGATGTAGGTGAACACCACGAAAAGCGCTGCCTGACTGAGAGCGGTCAGCCCGATCGCCCACAGAACTGGGCCCCGGGTGAACACCCGTAGCTCTGAGCTGACGTTGCCGGTCTGGTGCGAGGGAGCGGCGTTGCGCGTCGAGGCGATCAGCGCAGCGGTGACCAGCAGTTGGAAAACGGCGATGATCGCAAAAGACCAGCGCCAACCCAGTTGTGTACCGATGAGAGTTCCCAAGGGGACGCCGAGGACCGTCGCCAGGTTCAGTCCGAGGGTGACGCGGGCGATCACACGCCCTTGGAATTCAGGCGCCACCAACGACGTCGCCAGCACCAGGCACAGAGCGAAGAACGTCGCGTGTGGCAGAGCAGTGATGATCCGAAATATCACCATGGTTGCGAAGTTCGGTGCCAGCGCAGTTCCGATGTTGCCGATGACGAAGAGAGCCATCAGAGCCGCGATGAGAGGTGTCCGCGGCACCCTGGTGGTAGCGATCGTCAGTAGAGGGCCACCGATGACCACTGTGACGGCATAGATGGTGACGAGCAGTCCGGCTGTGGAGGTGCTGACCCCGAGGTCGGTGGAGATGTCCGGAAGTACGCCGGCCACAAGGTATTCGACAGTGCCGACGCCGAACACTGCCAGGAGCATCCAGATTATTGCGGCATTCGCGTTGGTAGAGCGAGCCGTTGTCGTCAATTCGTGCGGAGTTTCGACCACCATGGCCTATCCCTTCTCGTATCCGGTGTATTCGACGACTGCGCATCCCCATGTGAACCCGACGCCGATGCCGGTGAGCATGATCCGGTCTCCGGGGTGCAGGGCCTTGCTGCGGCGGAGCAGGTCGAGGCCCAGTAGTGGGTCGGCAGCACCGGTGTGGCCGATGGTTCTGCCGAGTTCGACCAAGGTCTGCTCGGCGCGGATCTTCAGCGGCTCGAAACATTGTTTGCGGAGTAGGACGTTGCCGAAATTCGGTACGATCCAGGTGGCGATGTCACCGTGATGAGTGGCGGCATCACCCAAAGCTGTTTCAGCGCATCGAGACAGAGCGGCCGCGTTGCGTGACCAGAACTCGTCGATGGAGTGAGTCTCGGTGAAGCCCCCCACCCGTGCTCGGAGATCGATCGGGTCGGCGGTGCCGTAGACAGGCATGCTTGTGCGCTCGTGCCCGCGGTGCATCTGCTCGAGGTGTGCATCAGTGACTACGGAAGTCGAAAGAATACGAAAGGGACCCGGATCCGGGCCGATGACAGCAGCGGCCGCGCCGTCTCCGTAGGCGAGACCGCTGTCGGAATTCCACCGGTCGAACAGGGGGAGACGCCAAGCGTCGGATGCAGTTACCAGGCCTTTGCCGTGTCCGTCGAACCAGCGGCCGATCAGTTCGATTCCGACGATTGCTCCGGCGCAGGCTGTTCGGATCTCGATCGGCAGGCAGTCGTCGATGCCAAGTTCGTTCTGAATGTAGGCGCCGCAGTTCCACGCCTCCAGGCCGTTGTGCAGAACCACTGCATGCACGAGTAGGTCGATTTCGTTGCTGCTGATTCCGCTGTCGGCCAACGCAGCTCTGCCTGCGAAGACTGCCATCTCCGGCGCGGATTCGCCGATATCAGGGTCCGACACTGCAACCGAAGTCTGTCCGGTCTTCTGCTGTTCGACGGGATCGAACCGTCCTTCGGTCACCATGTCGGAGGCTTGTTCCCGCCTGTCCGGTAGGTATGAGCCGAAGCCTTCGATGTAGAGGCCGCCCCACCTCATGACGCGACCTTCGTCACCGACGTCTCACGGACGCGTAGCTCGTCGCTCTTCCTGTTCAAAAGGGCGGAGGCAGAGTTGATTCCGTCGATCGTGACATCATTGACGAAGTGGTGTCCACCGATCCCGACCGGCAAAGGCAGCCGTTGCCGCCCGTCCCGATGACGCACTGTGTCGGCCAATGCGGCGCCGAGGACGCCCGGTGTGGACAAGACGTCGTTCCAGGTGGGAAGGCCGAGGCGCCTCATTACAGTCAGGACGCGATCAAGTTCAGCTTCACTGATACTTCCCCGCAAATAACCCAGTGCAGACGTCAATGCCATGTCGACAGCTACGGCTTCACCGTGCAGAAGTTCCGGTAGTGCTTCCATCTCGAGCGTGGGCGAGAATGTGTGGCCGTAGTCGACGCAGCGTTCGAGGCAGGATTCCCACAGATTGGGCTGCAGTTCCTCGAGCATCAGGTGGATCGACTCGGCGATGACTTGTGTTGCTGCTGTGTCGAGTTCGTCGGAAGAGCCCTGAAACCTGTCATCGATCAATCGTTCCCCGAAGATTGCCAGCAGTTCGAAGAGGTCGAGGGATTTGATCAAGGCCATCTTGAGTATCTCGGCAAGGCCGTTGGACAAGTGTCGGTTGTCGAGGGTACGCAGGAATGCTCGGTCGACAAAAGTTGCCAGGGCCGGTGCATACGTCCCCAGTCGATTCTTGCCCATGCCGTAGTTGACTCCGGTCTTGACACCGACCCCGGCGTCGACGAGGCCGATCAGTGTGGTGGGGACCCGGATGTACGGCGTTCCGCGGCGGTAGACGCTCGCGGCGAAACCGACAATGTCGAGTAGAACACCCCCGCCGATCGCGATTACCGGCTCCCTGCGTCGGTCGATGCCGAATCCGTTCATCGCGTCGACCACCCGCACCGCAGAACCCCACTCTTTGACCGTCTCGTCGGCTCGCATCGGTACGAAGGATGCTCGTATTCCGTGGTGTTCGAAGTAGCCTCGAATTCTATCCCCGTGAATTCGGTCGACGTTCGCGTCGATGATGATCAAGCGTCGGTCTCCGCGGTGTAGCGACGCTGCGCTGCACCCGTCGAGTAGTCGAGTGCTGTCCTTGGCGAACAGATTTCGTGCGGCAATCACGTGATACTCGACCTGTTTGACCGCTTCGACCTTCCATGTCGAATCGGTGGCCGCGCTGTGGCTGAGACCCAGTTTGAATGAAGCGGCACTACGCATGTCGATCCCCCTAGACGGTGTGAAAGAGCGTTCGCGAGCTGTGTCAGCAGTACGGCGGTACTTCAGTGAACGAAATGAACTTTCGAGGAGAACAGTAGGACATTCGCATAGTGATCGCTACAAGAGTAGAATAGATCACATTTGGATCGGTAGATGCTGCGGAATTGGGAGGTTGCATGGCCGGGGTGCCGGGACAAGGGCGGAAGTTCGACGTAGACGCGGCCTTGGACAAGGCGATGTATGCCTTCTGGGAGCACGGCTACGAGGGGACATCCGTTGCCATGTTGACTGCTGCGATGCAGATAAATCCACCGAGTCTCTACAGTGCTTTCGGCGGCAAGGAAGGAGTGTTCTTTGCCGCCGTCGATCACTACAACGCGACTCGCGGCGACTTCATGGACCGGGCGTTCGCCGAAGAGCGCGAGGCATCCGAATTGATTCGCCGCCTCTTGAACGACGCGGCGTCCCATTACACCGACGAGTCTTGTCCGGGTGGTTGTCTGATCATCAGCGCGGCGGTGAGCGTGACCGACGCCAACAGTCACATAGCAAACCGATTGCGCGACATGCGAAATGCCAACGTGATGTTGCTGTCGCAGAGGATCGCAGCCGATATCGCCAACGGACTCATGCCCGCTGACTCCGATCCCGAGGACCTTGCCGAGTTCATCGGTGTAGTCATCCAAGGCATGTCTCAGCGCGCCCGAGACGGTGCAACACAGAGGCAATTGGAACTCGTAGCGAACAGGTCTTTCGACTCGCTGAACTTCTCGAAAGACCTCATCGGCTGAACAGATTTCAGTTGACGGTCGGGGGTCGAGCTGGATTGGGCGATGGAGAGCATCGAGGTCGGTCCTAGTGACCTTCTATCCCAATGTAATTCGTCACTGACCGTGATGGCTGTCGGTTCGTTGGAGGAAGGGGCGGGGCCAGGCGCCGAGTGCGAGAACGGCGAGGATCGTCTGGGCCAATCCAGTGGTGAAGAAGATGCCTTGCAGCGGCGACCAGACGAGGATCATGGCGATTTCGACGAAGATCCAGATCATCATCGTCAGGCCGGCGGCGGCGTGCAGGCCCCATGCCAGGCGGAACCTGTTGTGCTGAGCGAAGAGCGCGGCGGCTGGGATGCCTCCGACGACAACGCCGAGGAGGATTCCGGGCCAGAAATATGAAGGGAAGACGGTTCCCTCGATCCACTCAGGAGGCAGGCCCATCCCGCCGCCGATCGTCAGGCCCGCCATTCCTACGAGCGCAGAGAGCAGGTTTAGCCACGCGATGGCGGACAGACCGATCCGGAGACCCCGTGGAGGGAGCGATGTGGACGTCATGCCTGACAACGATAGAGAGGGTCAGTCGAGCCCGTCCATGTTCCTGCGCGTCGCCGCGCTGGCAGCGTCGGCATCACCCGCGACGATGGCTTCCACTAGATCTCGGTGGGCAGCGGCTTCGTCGTCGATCGATTCGGGGTCTCGCGCCGCGACGTCGGTGATCACGTCCAGGGCCGAGTTGCGGAGCGTTTCGATGAATGAATCGAATACCATCGACAACACGCTGTTGTGCGCAGCATTCACCACGGCGCGATGTAATTCCATGTCAGCGTCGACAAATTCTGTTGGTGTCGAGGCATTTTCACGGGCTTTGAGTGCTGCCCGTAACAGGTCGACGTCGGCAGAGGTCCGACGCATCGCAGCCAGGCGGCCAGCTTCCACTTCCAGAAGTCGGCGTACTTCGTAGACTTCGCGGCGGTCCGAGCGTTTGAGTTCTCGCTCGAGTTCTGTGACCGGAGTCGAGGACATGACGTAGGTGCCGGATCCTTGATGAGAGTAGAGCTGTCCTGACGCGATCAGTGCACGCACGGCTTCCCTGCCGGTCGAACGCCCGACTCCGAGAAGCGTGCTCAGATCCTGCTCGTTCGGGATTTTCGTCCCGACCGGCCATTCGCCGTCGCCGATGAGGCGCGCAAGTTCGTCTGCGGCTTTCTGTACCAGTGACTGCTGCTTGACCTGGCGCACTGCCATGTGTCTGCTCCTGACTGACTCGGTGAACCGCCGTGGAGCGGCCCACCGAGTGACACTTCATGTCCTCCGATGAATCTTCAGACTACGGTGCAGTCTGTCGGGTTATCGAAGGGCGATGACGTCCAGTTCGCGCTCCGTCTCGTCCTCCGGGTCGAGGCGTCGATCGCGCAAGGTGAATGCGATGACGGCTCCGACCAACAGCACTGCAGTTGTCGCCCCGATCGCCATGCGCGGTCCGAAGTGATCTGCCAGGTAACCGAACAGCGGAGAGGCGATGCCTCCCACTGACATTGCGAGTCCGAGGGTCACCCCACTTGCCGTGCCTGGGCGGTTCGGTAGGTAGTCCTGCGCCAGCGTCACCTGTGGCGCGAAGGGCAAGAACATCGCGAATCCGAGACACACGATTCCTAGTTCGGCAGTTGCCACGTTCGGAGCCGCGGCGAGCAATGCCAGTGAAGGTACCGCAAGCAGGTAACCGAGTCGGATGGATGCACGTCGACCACGACGGTCCGCGAGGGCTCCGCCCAGTAGCGTGCCGGCCGCTCCCGCCAAGGTGAAGGAGGACAACACGATTGCTGCACTCGAGGACGATCCGTTCAGTCCGTTGAGTACGTACGGTGAGACCAACGACAGCGTGGTCACATATGGAATTGACCAACACACCGTTACCAGCACGAGTCGGGTGAACGAGCGCCAATCATCTGGCACGGGACCGTTCGCGGCTAGCTGCGAACTCAACGACTGGGCTGATTCGGCGTCCGTGCCCGTGCCGGCCGATCGTGATTGGGCGACGATCCACCAAATAGCCGCTACCACTGCAGGAACTGCGAGCAGGTAGCCGCCGGACAATCCGAGCGAACCGACCACGAGCGTGACGAACGGTGGCGCCAGTGAGGCTCCCAACGTGCCGCCCACGGAGAACACGCTCATGGCCTTCTGCGAGTGACCTCCAGCTGCGCGTGCCAAATTTGTGGCGGGCGGATGGTATGCGGCAATGCCGATGCCGGCCAAAGCAATTGCCAGCCAAGTGACGATGTAGGTGGTGCTCATCGCGGCCACGACAATTCCCGTTGCGGCCGTCACAAAACCTGTGGGTACCAGCCAATTCCGGCTCTTTCGATCGACCAGCATGCCGAATGCGGGTTGCACGACACTGGATAGTCCGGTCGCGGCGAGCGTGATTCCGGCAACCGCGGAGTAGGAATATCCGCGTTCCAGCATCATGAACGGCAACAGTGCAGGTACAGCCCCCTGGTACAGATCGTTCACGACGTGTGTGCCGGTGAGAAACGCAACTTGCCCCTTCTTCATCTCCTTGGGCATCCCTTCGTTCAGGTCTTCAAGTCCTCAGGTCCTCTGAGGACTTGAAACCTACATGAACCCACGGACGCACGGTTGTGTTGGAGACCTGGATCTCATTCGCGACGACTGCCTAACTCGCAGCAGTCGCGGCATTGCGGGCGGCGAGTTGTGCGAAAGCGTGGGTCAGTTCTGCCGGGCCGACGACATCGATGTCGGTGTCGAATCGGTTGAAGGAGGCTGCCAGCGCCGTCCAGGACCATGATCCGGCTTCGAGGCTGCACTGGTCGGGGCCAAGATCTTCGACGGCGCCGTCCTCGACAAAGGGAAGAACATAACTGGCTGGTCGATGGAGAACGACCTTGCCGTGGCACGGCCATTTGACCTTGCCGTGGCACGGCCATTTGTTGATATGTTCCGATCCCTTGAAGCGCGCGGCCACGTATTCGCTCACGTCACCGCCGGGGATCTCCTTCGGTGTGAACCGCGGGCCGTTCGGGATGCGTGGGGTGATGCGATCGGCGCGGAAGATTCGCCAGTCGCCTCGCTCGAGATCCCACGCGACGAGGTACCAGCGATGCTTGGAGGTCACCAGATGATGTGGCTCCACGCGGCGTGGGGGTGTTATTTCGATGTTGTCAGTTGAGCGGCCGTTCGAGTAGTCGAAGCGGAGCACCTCGCGAGCGCGCACCGCTGCGGAAATCGCTACGAGCACCTCAGGGGACACCGAGTCTGCGTCGCTGGAATCGGTCGAAATCGTGGTGAACGTGAGTGCGTCGAGGCGATGGCGCAGACGCGACGGCATCACTTGCCGCAAGGTGGTCAGCGCACGCACTGCGTCCTCTTCGATGCCGACGCCGGTCAGCGTCGCCGCCTGCAGAGCGACTGCCAAGGCGATGACCTGATCGTCGTCGAACAGCAGGGGTGGTAGCTCGCTGCCGGCGTCGAGTCGGTATCCGCCGTCCGGGCCCATGGTCGCCGCAATGCTGTAACCCATCTCCCGGAGCCGGTCGATGTCGCGGCGGACCGTGCGGTGGCTGATGTCGAGCCGCTCGGCGAGTAGAGCGCCCGGCCAGTCGCGCCTCGTCTGCAAGAGGGACAGCAGATTCAAGAGCCGAGTGGTGGTCGCCATGTCGTGAGACTACGACGAGTCTAGGACGAAAACAGTCCTATACGGCTGTGAGAGTCGACGTTGTCAGGGAAAACCCGGGCGACGTTCGTACTAGGAGCAGACATGAGCATCAAGACAACGACCCACCTCAACTTCCGCGGAGACGCCCGCGCGGCTCTGGAGTTCTACCAGTCCGTCTTCGGTGGCCAGGTCACGATCGCAACCTACGGCGACTTCGGAATGCCCAAGGATGTGCCTGGCGCTGAGAACATTGTGTTCGGCCAAGTCGAAACCGCGGACGGCTTCAGCGTGATGGCGTACGACATCCCAGGACAGTCGGGCGGCTCGACCGCCAATGCCGGCACGACGCACCGCGAGAACGGCACCACGATCACCGACCAACCGTTCTTCGTCTCGGTTCGCGGTGAATCGCTCGAAGAGGTGCAGGGTTACTGGGCCAAACTCTCTGTCGGTGGATCCATCATCGAGGGTCTTGCCGCGGCGGCGTGGAGCCCCGGATTCGGCATGCTCACCGATGCGTTCGGGGTGACGTGGATCCTCGACGTCGCTGCCGGCGAAAACCCGGCCTGATCATTCAGACGACAAAGCCGCTGGCACCGAAAGGTGTCCAGCGGCTCCAGCGCGTCGGTGCCCGTCTTGCGCCTCTCGGCAAGTGGCCACTCGAAGTGGCAATTCTGGGGTGGTACCCGGGGCAAAGAACCGAACACCGACACCATCTCCAACGAACCTCCACACGGAGTTATTCCATGCTGACTTGTGCCGCGGTCAATCGTGGTCCTGCTCATCGCTCAGCTCCAGCAGAGCTGGCGACAACGGCTTCGATTCTCTGAGGTGCGCGTCGTAGCACCTCGAGGATTGCCTGGGTATCGAGATTCCCTGGTCAGTAGGCGAAGCACGAGAACGGCTCAGGCCCTCATCTCGGTGTGAGATGGGGGCCTGAGATGAGGATCTGAATCAGCCGGTGACACCGGTCAATTCGTTGGGGGCGTGATCGAGGGTGGTCTCGGTCAGGATGCTGCCGTCTTCGAGGTCGACGGCGATCAGCTTCTTCGACGTGGGATCGGTGACGTACGCGGTGTGGTCTTCCACGAAGAGTGCCGGCCTGGGCTCTTGCCACTTGGTGGGCTCGGTCCATGCGTCTATGACGGCGATCTTCTTGGTGACGACGCCGGTGTTCGGGTCGATGACGTGGATGGCGCCGTCGGTGCCGAGCACCAGTGCCTCTCCGTGCGGTCCGCGGCCGAGTGAGCGGAAGGTGTAGCTGGTGCCGAGGTCGACGAGCTTGAGTTCGGACGTCGTCGTGTTGGTCAGCGAGACCCGTTGCGGACGTTCGAGTTCGGCGTCCTTGTCAGTCTTGTAGTCACCCAGGACGATGTCCGACTCCTCCGAACCTGCTTGATTTCCGATGCGGCCGTATACATCCGGACTCTGGACCTTGGTGATCGCTCCGTTCTTGTACACGAGCAACCCGTCCTGGCAGCCCAGTACGATGGCTTCGCCGGCAGCGACTGCTTCGCCGTGGACACCGGGGCACTGTTCGTTGCGCAGGATTTCCTTGCGGTCGGCATCGAGGATTGCAATGCCGTTGCGGGACTCCGAATTTCCGATGGTCGTCAACAGGCTGCCGTCGGCAAGTGCGACCGCAACGCCGTGATGGGGTTCTGGCGTGGTGTACGTCTCGACGCGAGGTTGGCGCTTTGCCAGTTGCGCCGGATCGAAGATCTCGACGAGTCCCGAGCCGTCGTTGAAGAGGACAGTCTTTCCGGCATGGCGTACAACGTGTCCGGGTTCGTTGGCTGCGAACTCGACCTCGGACATCGCGGGATCGGCTGTGTAGTAGTGGGAATGGTCGCCGTGGGCCGAGGACCACGTGCCGGTATCGAGCACCTTGAATGCCTCACCCGACGAGATCATGACGTGGCGACCGTCGCCGGCCGGGTTGAGTCGCGTGAAGCCGTCGATCTTGGTCTCGCCGACCACGTCGAGCGACGTTGCATCCAGCACCAGGACGCCACCGTCGTAGGAGACTGCGAGACGTGGTGTTGCCGAAGCTTGTTCGGTGGGTGCGGACGCGGTTGTCGTGGTGGTCTCCGACGGGGCCGAGTCCTTGTTGTCGGACGAGCAGCCCGTAACGAGGGCGAGTGAGAGGCCAACTGATGTGGCAAGGGTGAGGCGCCGCGACATGCGGGTGTTGAGGTGCATGGGTATAGATCTACTGCTTAATGTAAATGATTGTCAAAGTCGAGTATGCGAATGTTCGCATGCCAGGGCAGTCGTCACGGGATCAGGAATGTACTGGAGATCGCCTGGCGTGCGCCGAATATCCGGTGCTGGTGCGTTCACTTTGGGTATAGCGCTAGTTCAACTAGGCATTAGTGCACCGATGTCGGCAGGAACATGCTGTAGATCACATCGGTCGATCGAAAGCTGGAGAGCAATGGCGCAGTTCATGTTGATTCATGGCGCAGGACACGGAGCCTGGTGCTGGGACTATGTGGTCGAGGCGCTGGAGAGACGTGGGCACACGGCTCTGGCTACCGATCAACCGGGCTTGGGTCGAGACACGACGAAAGCTGAAGAAATAACTTGGCAATCAACGCTTTCCAAGCTGTCGGCTGAGCTGGTTCAACTGCCTGGGGACGTGATACTTGTCGGCCACTCGATGGGCGGAACACTGACGGCACAACTGACAGAAATGCATCCGACGCGTGTTGCTGCTGCCGTCTACCTGGCCGCGACCCTGCCTGGGGACGGGGAATCCTGCCTGAGTAGTTCGCAAGAGGACAGTAGCGCTGCGCGGTTGTTCTTCGCCTGCGATGAACTCGGGATCGACCCTGAGGTTGCCTTGAATTTGTACCCGATGCTCTTGTTCGGGGACTGCGCCGACGAGGTGGCGCGAGAATCGATGTCAAACCTTCGCCCGCAACCGATGAGTGTTTTCAGTGGTTCGGTGTCGCTGACGCCGGAACGGGAAGGGTCTGTGCCTCGCTACTACATTGAAACCCTTCGCGATCTTGTCATCACTCCTGCACATCAACGTGAGATGGTCTCCCGGCGCTCCTGTGAGAGGGTATTTACTTTGACGACGGGGCATTCCCCCATGCTCGCGGCACCTGAGGACGTTGCCGATATCCTCGACCAAATCGCCCAAAGTCTGCCGAGTTCAACGCGTTCGTGAGATCGCGACCCGGTCGGGGTAGTCACCACGCTCGAGGATTCGCGAGGCGATGACCCCGAACACGAGTCCCCAGAAAGCGCCTCCGATATTGAGTAGTTCGACGTCGGAGATCGTCACGAGAAACGCGATCAAGGCCCCGAAGGCGAATTTCCCGCCGAATGCGGTCACGAAGGCTCCCTGTAAGGCCTTGAGCATGGCCAGGCCACCCAGAGTGACGATGAATGCCATCGGAGTTCCCAACATCATCGCGACGAAAGTCGGGGCGAACAGTCCGAAGACGACGGCGAGTAGGCCGCAGAAGATTCCGGCGGTGTATTGGCGTGCCCGCTCTCCCGACGCTGTGAGCAACGCGTTCGTCGGCCCGGTCAGGCACGTCGACACGCACCCCACCGCCGCGTTCACGAGAGAGAACACACCGCAGGCAACCGTTGCTGTCCCGATCGGCGGTTGATGACCGGCTGCTCGGAGGACTGCGATTCCTTGGCCGTTCTGCACGACGACGACTGTGATCGCCAGCGGTACAACCAGTTCGATCATCGCTTGCCAAGACCAGGTTGGCGTGGTCAGCATCGGATGCGCCAGCCACCCATGCGCGTCGCCGACGGAGTTGAATCTTCCGGTCGCGAGTATCACGACCACGCCGACGATCAAAGCGCCGAGAACGGGCGGAACGAATCTTCCCACCTTGGCGAACACGCTCAGAGCGACGAAGGCGGCGATCATCGGCAGGGCGATCACCGCGTCGTGAGCGGGCGCTTCGACCAAATCGGTTCCGAAATGAAGGAAAACACCCGCCACCATTGCCATTACGATGGGCATGGGTAATGCGGCCATGATTGGTGTGACCCACCCGGTCAATCCCAACAACAAGATCAAGGCGCCGGTCGCGAAGAACGCTCCGAGCACTTGCTCCCACGGCAGATGCTCCAACGACGCTCCGACGACAACGGTTCCAGGAATCGTCCAGAAGAAGGCCAGCGGCTGCCGGTACAACCAGGAAGCCGTGATGGTCAAAATGCCGTTGACGAAGAAGGCACCGAAAAGCCAAGACGCCAATTGAGCTTGGCTCAGTCCACCCGCCAACCCCGCGGCGAGAATGACTGCTACCGGCCCGGTCGCCGAGAAGACGATGCCGATGATTCCGTTGGCAATGGACGTTCCGCCGAAGTCGTGCAAGACCCGCTTCGGGCTGTAGAGCGGTTGGGGGAGTGGCTCGGTGACGACGCGAACGGGCGCGGTCGTCGAAGTGTCCGACATGTTCTCAGTTCTCCTGATGTGGATCCGAAAGCCCCCGGTCGCGGAACAAAGCTGCGAGTTCGCTCCGTGATCGCAGTCCGAGCTTCGCGTACGCGCGCGTGAGGTGATATTGAATGGTCTTGACGGAGAGAAACAATTCGCCGGCAGCTTCCTTGTTGGACTTGCCCGCCGCGACAAGGTCGGCGACGGCTCGCTCTTGCGGAGTCAGGTCGGTGATCCCCTTCTCCGTCCGCGAGAGGTTCAACCCGCCCGCGCGGAGTTCGCGCTCGCAGCGCTCGACGTAAGTAGCGGCGCCCAACGAGTGATATAGCTCGCGGGCGGCCCGGAGGACGACGTCTGCCTCTGCGCGTTTTCCCGCCCGGCGTAGAGTTTGGCCGTACGCAAAATTGATTCGGGCTCGGTCGTAGGGGAGTGGCAGCGTCTCGATGCCGAGTAGTGCAGCATCGAAACTTATTCTTGCCGAGTCGAGTTCGCCCCGTGCGCCGTGGATCCGGCCGCGAACGTAGCCGAGACGTGCCGCAGCTGAGCGGTGCTCACGACGTCGTGCCGTCTGCTCGTGTGGTTGCAGAAAGGCGTCGGCATCATCGGCTCTCCCGACCATGACCAGTGCATTGGCGTAGAGATCGACCCACGGCCAGAACCCTGGCTCGTCTAGCCATTGTTGCGCCTTGCTCGCGGTGAGCGGAGCCAGCGCCACCAGGACTTCGGCGTAGTCGGCGGCGGCCTCGGCAACCTGCGCTCTGGCGAGAAGTGCAGGAACGTACATGATTTCGTAGGCGTGGACGCCGGCGTACGCGCGTCGCACGTGGTCACGGGCCAGTTCCCAGTTGCCACGCAGAGCGTGGATCTGTGCTCCCGACCAGTGGACCAACGGCCGGATCATCTCGATCTCGAACCGATCCACCTCGGCCCCGGCGCCCTCGACGGTCGAGAGCGCTTCGTCCCAGGCGCCGAGCGCGAATTGAGTGCGGGCGAGCCAGGCCTGTGCCCACAGCGAGATTCTTGCCGAACCACTGGAAAACTCTGTGGACACCGCACTTTCGAGGTCACGTCTGGCAGACTCCGGGTGATCCAAAGCAAGCTCGAGCCATCCGCGTCCCATCTGGAAACGCTGTGCTTGTGCTCCGGGGCGGACGCGATCGGACAGTTCGTCGTATGCCGCGAGCGCATTCTCGGTTCTTCCGGTAGCGCCGAGCCCGAGACCCTTGATCGCTTCGGACTCCACTGCTGCGGGATCCGAAGGGCCGACCAATTCGACTGCGCGGTCAACCCACTCGACGAGGGCTGTGCCATCGAGCCGAGCCAGAGAATGAAGGACCATTCGTTGGGCGATCATCGCAGCGGTGCCTGGCTCACGGTCCACGCTGCAGCTGTCCCACGCTCTGGTCAGAAGATCGGCGGCCTCGGTCGGTCGCCCTCGGTGAATGGCGAGGTAGCCGAGGACGGCGTCGCGGAGAGGCCCGCGCGAAATACTCTCGATCTCCGGCACGAAGACCATGGCGCGGGGGATGTCACCCGATCCGGTCAGCGCGTCGACTCCGCGGAGCAGACGGTCCTCGTGTTCGGTTCGGGCAGTGGTGAGACGGCTTGCCGTGACCATGGCGTCGGCGACTTCCGACCACGCGCCGTCGGATGCTCGTAGTGATGCGTACGCAACGAGTTCGGCGGCGAGGTCCTCGTCGTGGGTGGTGCTGGCGGCGGCAAGGTGGAAAAGCCGCTCACCTTCTCCCCAAGCGATCTCGGCTGCGCGAGTGTGCAGCAGATGCAAGTGCGCGGGCCCCAACGCCCCGCGCACTGCGGCCGTGACCATCGTGCTGCTCAGTGACACTTCGGTGCTGCCGCGCTGCTCGTGGACGGAGAGGAGACCGCTGGCAAAGGCGCTGTCCAAGGCGCCGACCACGTCGTCGATTTCGGCTAGCTGAGCAAGATGCGACAACGTCGTGCTGCGCCCGAGAACTGTTGCGGCTTCGATCAACGTTCGTGCTCCCGCCGAACACGCAGCGAGGGCGGCGGCGATCGCCACCGCACGATGACGAGGGACGGGCAAGGTTCGGTGCCACTGGGTCCAATAGGCCGGTGGCAGCTCGTCGAGGAGCGAGACGATGTCGAGTGTGTTGCCCGCGGTGAAATCCTGAAGTTGAAGCGCGACGCCGGAACTGAGGTCGATTCCGCTTCGCATGCGCGCGATGTCGATGATGACGGCTGTGTCGAGGGGGCTGATGTGCAAACGCGTCGACCAGTGCAGGTCGAGAATCTTCCTGACATCCTCGCGCAGGAACGGCGTTTCCTCGGCGACGAGGACGAACAACAGTGGGGCCGTTCGGCCTCGATGAAGGGCGGAGGTGATTGCCTGAAGCGAGCTGACATCGCTGTGATGGGCATCATCGACGACGATCAGGGTCGGGTGCTCCGCTGCGTCGACGATCTCGTGTGCAACGGCTAACGGCTCCGAAATGGATACCGGACGTTCGAGTAGTTGTTCGATCACCCCGAAGGCATTGTTCGATTCCCACTCCAACCCACGAGCGCGGCGGAGCGTATGAGCGGAGGAGATTTCGGCGAACCGGTCGACGAGAGTGGACTTACCGCTACCGGCATCGCCCTCGACCAGCACGAGAGTCGGCACTCCTGTCTCTGCCGCGGCCAGGGCTCGGCCGAGAACGGCGAGCTCGCGTTCTCGGCCGAGCAACAGGTCACGAAGTGTCACCCGACTACCGTAACGCCGGGCTCACCGCGGGTTTCCTTTTCGGCACGGTCTTCATCGGGTCGAAGTGCAGTGGCGCCCAGGTCGGGTGCTTGCTTCGGCACGAAGAAGGTGACGATGGCGCCCAGCACCGCGATGCCTGCGAAGACATAGAATGCCGATTCGGAACTGATTCCGGCGCTGATCAAACTTCCTCCGATCAGTGGCCCGAATATCCCGCCCAGACGCCCGAATCCGGCGCACCACGCAACACCTGCGGCCCGAGCGGCCGTCGAATAGTAATTGGACACGAATCCGTAGATCAGAACCTGAGTACCGATGGTTCCGACACCCGCGATGGCAACGGAGGCGAGGAGTACGGGAAGCGGAAACCCGAATGTGAACAGGAGCAGGGCGAGTGCGGCCAGGCCGAAGGTGGTTGCGACAACCCGCTGCGGACCGGTGACGTCTGCGATCTTGGAGGCGAGAAGTCCACCGATGATGGCACCGCCGTTGAGTACCAACAGGAACGAGAGCGAACCCTTCGCGTTGTATCCCGCGTTTTCCATGATCTTGGGCAGCCAGGTGTTGAGTCCGTAGGTCAGGAGTAGGCCGGCGAAGCTCATGAGGCCGAGAAGCGCGGTGCCCCAGACATATTGTCTGCTCGCCAACGCTCGGAAGCCGACTTTCTCGGCTACGGCACCGTTGGGTCGATCTGTACCGACAGGCAATGGAATTCCAGTTTTCGAGGAAATGGCGCGAGCTTCCTCGACACGTCCGCGAGCAATCAGCCACGCGGGAGACTCGGGCAGTTTGAACCAGGCGAGTGGGAACAGGAACACCAATGGCAGCGCGCCGATGAGGAACAGTCCGCGCCATCCGATGGAATCGCGGAGAACGATTGCCAGGACGGAAGCCATGACGCCACCGGCCGGGACACCGCTGTAGACGATGGCGTTGAACAGATTGCGGCGTCCCGGCGGCGCGAACTCGGCAATCATGGCTCCGGCGGTGGCGACAAGCCCACCGACACCGATGCCGGTGAAGAACCGCAGCAGACCGAAGGTGGTGATGCTGGTGGCGAACGCTGCCAATGCCATTCCGACCGAGAACCAGATGATGTTGACCAGCATCATCTTTCGGCGACCGAAGTGATCGCCGATCGCTCCACACGTCAGTGCGCCGACCATCACTCCGACGAGTGCATACGAACCCAAAGCGCCGGCCTGAGATGCGGTCAAGGTGCCGATATGGCTGGGGTCGTCCATGAGTACCGGCAGGATCGTGCCGTACACGACCAGGTCGTATCCGTCGAACAGAATGGCAATGGCGGCGATGGTGACCACCCACAACACTGACGAGCGATGGCGGGCACTGGCCCAGGAACCACGTTCGATCGAGGACATGGCGAATCTCCGTTCGAGAGATCAGGAATCGGGGGAGGCTGGATTCAGCCGAGGTCGCCACCGGCAACGGGAAGGACCGTTCCGGTGACATACGAAGCCTCTTCGGAGGCAAGGAAAGTGATGGCGGCAGCCTGTTCGTCCAGGGTGCCGTAACGCTTGAGCAGCGACGAGTCGACGGTCTGGTCGACGATCTGCTGGTACCAGGCCTTCTCCTCGTCGGTCTCGGCGCCCGGTCCGCGTGGCACGACGCGTGGTGGCGCCTCGGTTCCGCCGGGAGCAGTTGCCACGACGCGTATTCCGTACTGCGCGACTTCCATCGCCAGTGCAGCGGTGATCGCGCTGACCCCGCCCTTGGCCGCCGCGTACGGAACACGGTTGACACCGCGGGTGGCGACCGAGGAGACGTTGACGATGGTGCCGCTCGCCTGCTCGATCAGATGGGGCAGTACGGCACGGCACGTCCAGAGTGTGGGGAACAGTGATCGTGTGACCTCGGCTTGTATCTGCTGCGGCGTGTAATGCTCGTAGGGTTTGGCCCAGATGGTCCCACCGACGTTGTTGACCAGGACGTCGATGCGTCCGAAGCGCTCCAATGCGGAATCTATTGCATTCTGGGCACCTTCGAACGTCTCGAGGTCCGCGGTCACCGAATGGGAACGTTCCAGCGGTGTCGCGATGTCGTGAACCAGTTCAGCTCGATCCACAAGCGCGACGGAACCGCCTTCTGCGGAAACTCTTTCGGCAACGCTGCGCCCGATCCCCTGAGCCGCTCCGGTGACGACCACGACCCGGTCGTCGAACCGGCCGGCGAAGAATCTCGTGCTCACGACGCCACACTTTCCCGAGCGTCAGTGATGGCGCGGTGCATCGTCGACTTGGCGTGTTCGCTGTGCCGGACGATCAGATCACGGGCCGTGGCGCGATCATTCTGCTCGAATGCACGCACGATTCGTGAGTGATCGTCCGCGACATGTTCGTCCACCCAATCGGCGGTGCGGAGCACTCGGTTCATCAGTTGTGTGACCTCGAGACGGTGGTATGCCTGCAGCAGCACTTCGTTTCCGGTGCAGCGGAAGAGGAAGTCGTGGAACAGGGCATTGGTTTCGGTGAATGCCGCTGCGTCCGTGAAATGATCGCGGTCGATGGAAGTGGCCGAGTTCTCCGCCAGAATGCGGTACTCCGTCAACTGCGCCGGAGTGAGGCGGCCGATGGTGAGTTCCATTGCTCCGAGTTCGAGCGCCATCCGAGCGTCGAACTGTGCGTCCGACTCCGTGACCGGCAGGTGTTCTTCACCGATCTCGTACGTGCCGGCTGTAGATTCTTCGGCCGAGGTGGCCGGTGAATCAGCCGGTGCTGCCGCGTTGTTGAACTTTTCGAAGTAGAAGTTAGTGGGTGTGATCGAGACGTCATTGAAGTGCAGACGTACGGCTTCGACCATCGGCGGCGGGCCGCACAGGTACACGTCTACGTTGCCGTCGTCGAGGTGATCGGGCTCGATCAAACCCGTGACATAGCCCTTGTTCGGTGCTGTGCTGTCGGGATCGGATACGCAGTAGTCGAAGGTGAACTGGGGTAAAGACTCCGCGTAGCCATGCAGTTTGTCGAGCTCGACGAGATCGGTGTCGGAGCTGACGCCGTAGACCAGATGAACTGGCCGAGTGGAGCGTTCGGCACGCATCTTCTCCAGTATGGAGAGCAGCGGGGCCAAGCCGGTTCCGCCGGCAAGCAGTAGGGCTCTCCGTTGACCTGACCGGAGGAAGAAGCTACCCATCGGTCCGGTCAATTCGAGAGTGTCGCCTACCTGCGCACGCTGACTGAGATACTCGGACATCAGACCACCCGGGGTGATCTTGACCAGGAACGACGCCGACTCGACCTCAGGGCCGGAGCTGAACGAGTACGACCGCGTCGCTTCGGTTCCGGGAACGAGGATGTTCACGTACTGACCGGGGAGGAAGACCAGATCTGCGCGGTTGTCGACTGCGACGGTGAAACCCACCGTGGAATCCGAATGGCGAATGATCTCGGTGATCGTGGACGTGTACGAACCGGCAGTGGTCTTGGCGACCGCCGACGTGGTGGGAATCTGCAGCACGAGATCTGATTCCGGCACCATCTGGCACGGAAGGCAGTATCCCCGCTCGGCTTCGTCATCCGTCAGGGCCTCCTCGATGTAGTCGCCGGCGTCGAAAGTGCCTGACTCACAGAGCGATTTGCAGGTGCCGCAAGCTCCGTCGCGGCAGTCGAGCGGAATGTTGATTCGTGCGCGGTACGACGCGTCCGCGACGGTCTCGTCGGTGTTGCATTCGACGAAGCGGGTGATGCCGTCTTCGAAACTCAGGGCTACCTGAAAGGTCGGCGCGGCTTGAATGCTCATGGGAAACAGCTCGATTCGAAGGGGAGTCGTGTCAGAAGTGGTAGATGTCGACCACGTGATGGATGTAGTCGTTCTTGAGGACTACCTTCTTCTTCATGATCAACGGCTGCTCGCCCGAGAAGTCGATCGTGTAGTGCGAGGTGCCGAAGTAGGTGTCGACCGTGTTGTAGCGGAAGTACAGCGTGAACCAATTGAAGCGGACGTCGACGACGAAGCCGCGTTCTTCGATCACTTCCACGTTGGTGATGTTGTGACCGGTGCGGGGCTCGGGAAGGCTTGTCGCGCTGGAACGGTCAGTCCTGATTCGGAACACGCGATCCTCGATACCGCCGCGATTCGGGTAGTAGATCAGGGAGATCTCTGCGGCCGGGTCCGTGGTCAGCTCGCCGTCGTCCGCCCATGCGGGCATCCAGTACTCGGAATCGGGGTGGTAGCACTCGATCCACTTCTCGAACTCGCGATCGTCCAGATAGCGAGCCTCACGGTAGAGAAACTGCTGCACTGTTTCGAGGGCGACGGCATTGGTGGTGGTGACAGTCATGGTGATCGTCCTCAGATGGTCCGGTTGGAAGCGGCTTGCTCGGCATCTACGGCCGCAAGCATGGCGTCGCGCCAGTACCCGTGCTGAATGGGATACAAGCCTTCGTCCTCGGTCTTGGCTCCGCTCGAGAGCACGCGATTCATGCCGAGATCCTTCGCGACGTCGTTCGGACCGGGAATCTGGTGTGTGACACCACGGCTGAGGTCGTTCCACGGGGCTCCGGCTGCCTGGTAGGTCTTCTGGCAGGAACGGAACTCTTCGAGATCGTCCGGGGTGGCCATACCGCTGGCATTGAAGAAGTCCTCGTACTGACGGATGCGGTTGCTGCGTGCTTCGGCGCTCTCTCCCTTGGGAGCGATGCAGTAGATGGTGACTTCGGTCTGGTCCACGGAGATCGGACGGAAGTGCCGGATCTGGCTGCTGAACTGATCCATGAGGTAGACGTTCGGGTACAGGCAGAGGTTCCTCGACGCACCGACCATGAATTCGGCCTTCTTGGAACCGAACTGAGCTTCCAGCTCCGCCTTGCGTTCGAACAGGGGACGGTCCTCGGGATTGCCCCACCACATCCAGAGCAGGAGGTGGCCGTAGTCGTAGGAGAAGTATCCACCGCCCTGCTTCCCCCAGGTACCGGCATCCATGGCTTTGGTCTCGTTCGACGATTCACCGGCGGTGCGGCGAGCGGTGGTAGCGGCGTAGTTCCAATGCGTCGAAGACACGTGGTAGCCGTCGGCACCGTTCTCGGTCTGCAGCTTCCAGTTGCCGTCGTAGGTGTAGGTGGAAGCACCGCGCAGAACTTCGAGTCCGTCAGGTGACTGATCGACGATCATGTCTATGACCTTCGTGGTGTCACCGAGGTGCTCTTCGAGCGGCAGCACGTCGGGGTTGAGGCTACCGAAGAGGAAGCCGCGATAGTTCTCGAACCGCGCAACCCTGGTCAGGTCGTGTGAGCCGTCCTTGTTGAACTGTTCCGGATAGCCGCCGGTGCGAGCGTCCTTGGCCTTGAGGAGTTTTCCGCTGTTGTTGAAGGTCCAGCCGTGGAACGGGCAGGTAAAGGTGGTTCGGTTGTCGGTCTTACGGCGACAGAGCATCGCACCGCGGTGGCTGCATGCGTTGATCAGCGCACCCAATTCGCCGTCCTTGTTGCGGGTGATCACGATGGGTTGACGGCCCATGTAGGTGGTGAAGTAGTCGCCGACGTTCGGGATCTGGCTCTCGTGCGCGAGGTAGATCCAATTGCCCTCGAAGATGTGCGTCATCTCGAGTTCGAACAGTTGCTCGTCCGTGAAGACGCTGCGCCGCACCTGGTAGCGGCCGGTCTCCGGGTCCTCGACGAGCGCGTCGTCGAGGGCAGCGCGGATGTTCGCGAACTGGTCGGTGCCGCGGGCAGCATCCAACATATCCGTCATGGGTGTCCTCCAGATAAGAGTGGGCGCCTACCGAGAAAGCCGAGGGCTGTCGGACCAAATCGGTGGGACCCGCTTTCCGGACGGGGCTGCGTCCGGTACTGAATTCACCTTGACACCGTGTGTCTCGGGTCACACTAGGCAATTGCCTAGTCCTGACCAAGGGTGCAGTGTTCGTCGAATTCTGCTGATGGGCCATGCCTGCTGAAGACGACGACAAGGGCGGACTCGACATCGCGAGTCCGCCCTACCTGCCGAGGGGGTTACCGGTTCTTGAAGAACGAGACGTCGTCGTTGCCGATGAGGTCAGGGACCGTCCAGCCGTCGAGGTCGTATTCACTCAGGCACTGCTCGGCCAGTCCCTTCATGGAACTTGCGTGTCCACGATTCTGGGCTGCGAACAGCAGTTCCGCTTTGACGTTCTCGTGATTGCCGGAGTAGTTGCGCTCGTAGAGCTCGTGGCGCCCGCCGAACTCGGTGCCGATCGAATCCCACAGAGCCTTCATGACTTTCACGCGGTCGACGGCGGTGATGCCGTCGGAACCGCGAACGTACTTGTCGAGGTACGGACGCACGTCCGGGCTCTTGAAGTCGAGTGAACTCGAAGGCAGGTAGATCAAGCCCGACGCGACGTCCTGTTCGATGATCTCCTTGATCCGCGGGTACCCCTGGATCATGAACATTCGATAGGTGAGGCCGTACTCGAGCTTCGGGATCACCGAATCGCCGACCCACTGTTCGGGATCGCGTGCCATCGATTCGGTCAACGACCAGAAGAGGTTTCGCCACCCGATCACCTCGCCGACACGGGTCTGAACTCCGCGGAAGCCGCCGGCGCCGGTGGCTTCGAGCGCCTTCATCAACAGGCCGGCGATGAAGTCGAGCTTTACCGCCAGGCGTGTACAGCCCTGAAAGGTGAAGCGCGGCAGGAATCCCGACTGAGGGAAGAATGCGTTGATCCGGTCGACGTCGCCGTACATGAAGACGTTCTCCCATGGAACCAACACCTTGTCGAAGACGAAGATGGTGTCGTTCTCGTCCATGCGGCTCGACAGCGGGTAATCGAACGGACTGCCCATCACCGCAGCATGTTCGGTGTACGAGGTGCGGCAGATCAGCTTCACACCCGGAGCGTCCATCGGTACCGTGCAGATCAAGGCGAACTGCTTCTTCTTGATCGGCAGACCGTAGTGAGCGATGAAGTTGTAGTTCGTGATCGCCGATCCGGTGGCGACCACCTTGGCGCCGCTGACGATCAAACCGGCGTCGGTTTCCTTCTCCACCTTCATGAAGACGTCGCCGACTTCGTCCGGTGGAAGTTGGCGATCCACCGGGGGATTGATGATCGCGTGGTTCCAGTACAGAACCTTCTCCTGCGATTCGCGGTACCAGCGCTCGGCGTTGTCCTGGAACGGTGCGTACAACTCCTTGTTGGCGTGGAGGGTTCCCAGGAAACTTGCCTTGTAGTCGGGGGAGCGGCCCATCCAGCCGTAGGTCATACGTGCCCACGTCGCGATGGCGTCGCGTTCCTTGAGCAGATCAGCCGAGGACGTCGGAGTGCGGAAGAACGGCATGGTGACACCGCCGTTGCCCGTGTCCGTCGGAACGGTCAAGGCGTCCACGTGCTCGCCCGTGTGCAGAGCGTCGTACAGCCTTGCGGTCATGCGGATCGGATTCCGGAACGCGGGGTGCGTCGTGACGTCCTTCACGCGATCACCGTGAAGCCAGATCTCGCGACCGTCCTGCAGGCTCGAGATGTACTCGTCGCCCGTCATCGGCCGGGTGGCGAAGTTCTTCGTGCGGTTGGCTTCGCTGTCGGCGGCCGGATTGACCTGTGGCGCTCCGGAATCTGCGGGGTCGACGCCGGTGGGAGGAATTTCGGTGGTCGTCATGGCAAAGCCTTTCAGATCGTTTGAGGTGCGGGCTGAAGATGAATCGGGGTGAACGAAGTGGTGGCGTCGAACCAGCCGCTGTGGGGGTCGTCCTGACTTCCGTTCCAGACTGTGGTCGACGAGGTAGCGCCTAGATCGTGAAAAGTGCTTCGGTAGAACAGAAGCGGATCCTTGCCACTCGACTGAGCGTCGACGATCTCGCCGATGAAGATGATGTGGTCACCGCCGTCGTACTCCCTCCACGGGACGCACGAGATGGTTGCTGCGGCGCCGTCGAGCAGGGGAGCGGTCGGTCCGTCGATCCACCTCGGCTCGGTGCGCTGCGGTCGGCCGGCAAAATGCATGGCCGTGTCCACTTGGTCGGAGGCAAGGATGTTGACCGCAAACGGCGCGTTGCCGAGGTAGCCGCACGCCTTGGACTTGCGAGTCATCGTGATCTGGCACAGCCGTGGTTCCAGGGAAATGGCCGTGAATGCGGTGACCGTGGCTCCGTGTGGTTGACCGTCGGCATTGGTACAGGTGATGACCGTGACGCCGCTCGCGAATTGACCGAAGATTCCTCGAAGCTGATTTTGTTCCATGACCGGACCTCCTTGTCGGATGGCGGTTGAGTGAGAGTGCCGCGAAGTGCGGGAGGGAAGTAGTGGGCGACTCGCGCCGGGAGTGAAGACGAACGTACGGCGAGCGCGGCGTTCGGTCGATCCGTACAGCGCGGTGTCTATCCGGATTGCGCACCCGATCGAAGCCTGTATCCGTTTCCTCTTGGAAGTGACCGGGGACACAGTGTTCAATGATGTTCAGCGCTCATGCTCGGCAATGTGGCTGGTCACGGGTTTGGAAGGTGAAGAAGGACGATGGTCGACTCCAAGATCGGTACAGCTCCCCGCGACTGGGACGAGGCGTGTGATGCGGTTTCGGACGCCTATTTTCCGCACACGCTCACGCCGTTGTCACGGCACGCGGCCAGCGGAGTCGGGGTGTGCACCGCCGAGTTGGGACCGCTGAGGATCGCTCATATTCGATGGGGAGCAGACGTCGCGGTCGAATCCGAGCATCCCGGTGCCTACGGGGTGAACATCCCGCTCTCGGGCGAGCTCGAGTCGGTGTTCGCGGGCTCGCACGTGCTCTCGACGGAGGGCGTTGCGACGGTGTGTCCGCCCGACATCACCACAAGAATCACGCGGTGGAGCGCGGACTGCGAAATTGTCGGAGTCCGGATGGACCGTCAGTACCTCGACCGCGAGATGGAGAAGGTACTTGGCCGGCCCGGAATGCACTTGCCTGATCAGGTGGATCTTCGGGGAGACGACGGAGCCAGATGGCTGAAATTTGTTCGCTCACTGTCGGATCAGATCCTCGGCCCGGTCGGCGTGCTGCACAACGAACTGGTGGCAGCTCAGCTCTCCGGTGCCGTGGTCACGGCATTCGTCCTCGCTGCAATGCCCGAAAGTGAGGACGCGGTGCGACACGCCAGGCCGCGCATCGTCAAGCGGGTGCTCGACGAGATGCACGACGACCCGGCCCGCGTGTGGACCGCAGCAGAGATGGCCGAGGTGGCGGGCGTCAGCGTACGGAGATTGCAGGAGGGATTTCGGCAGTACGTGGGCCGGAGTCCGTCGGAATGCCTGCTCGACATCCGCCTCGAGCGGGTCCACGCAGATCTGGTGGATGCCGACGACTCGACGACGGTCACCGATGTCGCTGTGAGATGGGGTTTTACGCACACCGGACGATTCGCGTCGTCTTTTCGGCGTAAGTACGGTGTGTTGCCTTCCGAAGTATTGAGAAGTTAGCTCCGGTATCCCATGTCTGCGCTGAGTTGATTCGCCTTCTCGACGAGGAACGGTGCGACGTCGGTGCGGAAAGCTTCCGGGGTCGTCCTGCCTGCCGAGGTCGAACACGCTGCCACGCCGACGACGCTTCCGCCGGCGTCGCGGACGGGGGCGGCGAGGGAAATCAGGCCGTCTTCCAGTTCCTCGGACGTGAGTGCGTAACCCTGCTCACGCACCACTCGAAGTGCGGTGTGGAATGCGCCTTCGTCGGTGATCGTGGTGGGTGTGAGGGCGTCGAACGTGGAGTTCGCGATGACTTTGTCGACGATTTCGGTTGGCGCCCAAGCTAGCAGGGCGCGGCCCATGGAGGTCGCATATGCAGGCACTCTGGTACCGACGCTGACGTTGATGCTCATGATCCGGCGTACGGGTACTCGCGCGGCGTAGACCACGTCGACGCCGTCGAGGACCCCGAGCGACGCCGACTCGTGGGTGTGTTCTGCGATCTCCAGCAGGCGGGGGAGCGCCGCCTCGGTCAGGGCATGTGATGCCGAGAAGTGCTGGCCGATGCTTAGAACGCGCGGGGTGAGCGACCACCGACTGTTGTTGCCGGTGACGTATCCGAGTTTCTGCAGGGTGAGGAGGATACGCCGGACCGCGGGGCGGGAGAGGCCCGTTTCGGCGGCAAGATCTGCGAGCGACGGGTTGGGGTTCTTCTCGTCGAAGGCCATCAGCACAGCGAATCCACGCTCGATGCTCTGGATGTAATCGCGATCGTTCTCGCTCACGGAATGACCTTTCATCTGCGGGTATGCCTGATCAGTGCCCTCGAAGGTTGACAAACCTTGTGACTGGGCGCACAGTACAAGCGTACGCACAGCGTAACAGATGTACGCACAGCGTACAACCAGACTTGGGAAGCCGACTCAGCCCAGCAGTACGGCACCCACCCGGTAACAGCCACATACGGCCCCGAGGAGGACCACATGACCACTTCCGAGAGCCCCACCGCAGTAGGTTCGGGCACGGCCGCCACCGACAAGTTCCTCCAGGAACGAGTCAGCGCGGACACCCCGCCCGAGCGCGTCTCGGCCATCGCCAAGGACGTGCTCGAGGCACTTGCCGGCGTCATCGACAAGCACGGCATCACCTACCCCGAGTACCGCGTACTCAAGCAGTGGCTCATCGACATCGGCCAGTTCGGCGAGTGGCCCCTGTGGCTGGACGTCTTCCTCGAGCACAACGTCGAGGAGGTTGCGTACCGCGGCCAGCACGGCACCAAGGGAAGCATCGAGGGCCCCTACTACGTCGCCGACGCCAAGACGTTGCCATCCAAGTGTGAACTTCCGATGCGTGACAACGAGGTTGGATCGAAGCTGGTCTTCGAGGGCCAGGTTCGCGATCTCGACGGCAACGGGTTGGATGGGGCCACCGTCGAGCTGTGGCATGCGGACGACGAGGGCTACTACTCCCATTTCGCGCCGCACATCCCCGACGGGAACCTCCGCGGAACGATCGTGACCGACGGAGCGGGACGGTTCGAGATCACCACGATTCAGCCTGCGCCGTACCAGATCCCGACCGACGGCCCCACCGGTTGGTTCATCGAGAAGGCCGGCTGGCACCCGTGGCGTCCGGCTCACCTGCACCTCATGGTGAAGGCACCCGGCAAGCGCACGATCACTACGCAGCTCTATTTCAAGGACGGTGAGTGGATCGAGAACGACGTGGCAACTGCCACGAAGCCCGAACTGATTCTCGATCCGAAGCCGGGTGCCGATGGAATCAACCGGGTCACGTACGACTTCGTGCTCGACCCGGCCTGATCCACAACTGTTCGAAAGAAAGTGATTTGATGACAGACCTGTCGATCGTCTCCATCGAGACGACCATCCTCGACGTTCCTTTGGTCCGCCCCCACAAGTTCGCCACCACGTCGATGACGGCGCAGCCGTTATTGCTGGTCGCGATTCGCACATCCGACGGTGTTATCGGATATGGCGAAGGTGTCGTTCCGGGCGGTCCGTGGTGGGGCGGCGAATCGGTGGAGACGATGCAGGTCATCATCGAGAAGTACGTCGCGCCGGTGGTGGTCGGCAGGCGTGTGGATCAGATCACCGCGATCATGGCCGACATCGAAAAAGTTGTTGCCAATGCACGATTCGCGAAGGCCGCCGTCGACGTGGCGTTGCACGACGCCTGGGCTCGTAGCCTGGGAGTCCCCGTGCACACGCTCCTCGGCGGGGCTTTCCGCGAGAGTGTCGACGTCACGTGGGCACTGGGTGCTGCGCCGGCGGACGAGATCATCGAAGAAGCTCACGAAAAGCTCGAATCACGGCTCAATTTCAGCTTCAAACTCAAAATGGGAGCACTCGATCCAGCGGTCGACGTCGCGCGCATCGTCAGCATCGCGCAGGCGCTCGACGGCCACGCCGGCGTCCGCGTCGACGTCAACGCGCGGTGGGATCGCTTCACGGCGCTGCGGTACCTGCCACAACTCGCAGACGGTGGAGTCGAACTGATCGAACAGCCCACTCCGGCAGACCAAATCGAGGTCCTCGCCGAACTCAGCAGGCTACTACCGATTCCGATCATGGCCGACGAGAGTGTGCAGACCCCACACGACGCTCTCGAAATCGCCCGCCGGAGCGCCGCCGATGTCATCGCCCTCAAGACCACCAAGTGTGGTGGCCTCCAGCGCAGCCGCGACATCGTCGCAATTGCCAAGGCCGCCGGTATCGCGTGCCACGGTGCGACGTCCATCGAAGGCCCGATCGGCACCGCCGCTTCGTTGCACTTCGCGTGCGCCGAGCCTGGAATCAACTTCGGAACAGAGCTTTTCGGCCCACTGCTCTTCAGCGAAGAGTTGCTTCAGGAACCCCTGAAGTATTCCGAGGGTCAGTTGCACCTCCCCGCCGGACCTGGACTGGGAGTCGAACTGAACATGGACGCCGTCAAGACCTGGACCAGGAACTAGAGGATAGAAGAACATGGCACTCTTTCACGTTCGAATGGACGTCGATATTCCGCGCGACCTGGATCCGGAAGTACGCGCCGATACCGTCGCAACGGAGAAGGCGTACTCGCAAGACCTTCAGCGACAGGGAAAGTGGGTGCATCTGTGGCGAATTGTGGGACAGTTCAGCAACATCAGCATCTTCGACGTCGAGTCGGCTGACGAACTCCATGAGATTCTCTGGAACCTCCCGCTGTTCCCGTACATGACCATCGAGGTCATGCCGTTGACGAAGCACGGATCTTCGATCAAGTAGAGCCTGCGCGGGCGGGCGGGTCAGCGTATTCCGTCGCGGCGCAATGCGACGGACACTGCGGCAGAGCGGGTTTCGACGCCGAGCTTGGCGTAGATGTGCCCAAGATGGGTTTTCACCGTCGCTTCGCTGATGAAGAGTGCCTTACCCAGCTCGCGGTTGGTCATCCCCTCGGCGAGCAGGCTGAGCAGTTCGGACTCACGGGCGGTGAGCGCTTCCTGCGGGCGCTGCATCTGCTGGACAAGACGAGAGGCCACAGTGGGAGAGAGAACGCTGCGCCCGGCTACCGCGCCGCGCACCGCGCCGAAGATCTCGTCGGGCGTTGAGTCCTTGAGTAGGTAACCGATGGCACCGGCGTCGACGGCCCGCACGAGGTCGGCGTCGGTGTCGTACGTCGTGAAAACCAGTACGGGAACATCGACACCGTCGCTTCGCAAGCGTTTGATCGCTTCTGCACCGTGCATGCCGGTGCCCATGTCCAGATCCATCATCACCAGATCCGGTGAGGCCGACGGTATCGCCGTGGCCGCCTCCTCGCCGGACGATGCTTCGCCGACTACTTCGACGTCCGGCTGAGTGTTCAGCAGCGCTCTCAGCCCGGCTCGCACGACCAGATGATCGTCGACGAGGAACACGCGAATGGTGGTGGTCACCGGATCTTCCGTTCGAGAGGGAACTGGGCCGCGACGACGGTGCCGTCTCCCGGTGCGCTTTCCACGGTGAACGATCCGCCGAGCTGCGCGACGCGACTTCGCATCGCACGTAGGCCGTATCCACCGTACCGAGAATGGTCGGCGAGTTTTCCCGGATCGAAGCCGACGCCGTCGTCGAAGATGTCCACGGAGACGGAGTCGTCGAGATACGTGATCGTCACGCCCGCCGTTTCGGCGCGAGCGTGGCGGGCGATGTTGGAGGACGCGCTCGAGACCACTCGCACGATGGCATGAGCTACGTCCGAGGGCAAGATGACGGCTTCACCGACGGTGCGGATCCGAACGGTCGGGACGAACTGGCGGGCGGCGGCCACGACCAAGGCGTCGAAGTCGCCCGTACCGCCCTTGGCCGGTGCCAGATCGTGGACGAGGTCGCGACTCTGCATCAGGCTCGTGCGGATATTCTCTGCCGCGGCATCGATATCGGCTCGAGACGGCGAACCCGTTGTATTCCAAATTTGTTCGGCTGCCTCGAGTCGTAGAAGAGCGCTCGCCAGTCCCTGAGTAACGGTGTCGTGGATTTCGCGCGCGAGGCGCTCTCGCTCAGCGGCAACGCCGGCAGCACGTTCGGTATCTGCCAATGCAGATTGCGCTTCTGCTACCTGACGTAGAAGCCGAAGGCGTTCTCGGGCATCTCGTTCCATCTGCCCGTACGCTGCCGCGACCAGTGCCGCGGTGCACAGAGGTCCGAGCAGTGTCACCAATTCGGCACGACCGGTGACTCGGTAGAACGCGATTCCGGCGAGGACGCCCAGGATCCCGACGAGGGGGTAGGCGATCTTGCTCGGGTACAGACGAATACAGAGGAAGAGAACGGGGAACGCACACCACGCGAAACTCGGCGCAAGCCAGACCAGCGCTGCCCAGGTGCTCAGTACCGGCCACATCCACAGTCGTTGGCGAACCACATCTCGCGAAGACACCGTAGCCATGACGGCGTAGAGCAAGGCGAGGACCACGGCCAGGACGAGTACCACCCCGAACCGACCGCTGGTCCCGTGGACTGTGACGTACCGGACTCCTGACGTGGACAGCAGTACGAAGAACGACGCGTGGATCGCATACGCCAACGGGCCGCGCAGGCCGAGTTCGGCGTCGGCGTTCATGGCTCCGTTACTCATCCCTCGAATATTACGGAGGGCGCCAGGCCGTCGTATCAACCATTCGGATGATATCTGCACAACCAGACGGGGCACGGTCCGTCACCCGAGCGCCCGATGTGCGCACCCGCGCCGGGACGCGACGCTGTAGTGGACGGTTTCGAACCATTCGACTGAAAGTGTGCCCGACATGAACCACCGCATTTACACACGACTTCCCCGTACGATCGCTGTCGCCATTCCGGTTGTCGCAATCCTTGCCAGCGCCGCGTGCTCGACCACCGACACACCGGTGGCGAACGCATCGAGCACGACGTCGATTTCTGCCACGCAGCAGCCTGCTGCGACCGGCGATTCGGCGATTGTCACTCAGAATCGACTCAGCGCCGACGCAGCAGTGAAGGCTGCTGGTGCGGCCCTGGCGAAATGCCGGGCGGACGGGCTCGGATTTGTCACCGTCTCCGTCGTCGACCGTGCCGGAAACGTCATCGCTATGGTGCGCGGCGACAACGCAGCCCAGCACACGGTGGAGGCCTCACGTGAGAAGGCTTACACCTCTGCAGCTTTCGGAGCCGACACCAGTGACCTCTCGCAGCGTACCAAAGGCGAGGGATCAACCATCGCCGACCTCCCCGGCACTCTCTTCCTTGCAGGTGGAGTCACTGTGAAGGCTGGATCCGCGTCGATCGCCGGCATCGGTGTCGGTGGTGCACCGGACGGAATGCAGGACCAAACGTGTGCTGCCGCAGGTCGTGATGCGATCGCTTCGTCACTCGGCTGAGTGAGCGCATTCAGCGTGCTTCGTGAATTGTGCTTTTCGCCACCTGGATTCGCTCGGCACGACAGTTGTCCGATTGTTGCGATGACCTCGACTTTGTAACACCGGAGCCCCCGGAAAGGGACAAACACGTCGACAGTGGAACCGACGATGCACTTACCGAAGCGAGTTTCTTGATGCGCAGTTTCGGGGAAAGACACAACCTTGCAGAGAATCAGATTCAGGTTGCCCGAACGCAATACACGGCGGGCGCGGGTGCTCGTAGCGGCGTTGCTGTCGATCTTCCTCCTCGGCGGCATGTTCGGTCCGACCGCCGCGAGCGCTACTCCGGCGCACACGGCGCCATGGGGTGGTTACGACGAGTTGTGGGTCCCGTCTTCGATGGGAAACATCAAGGTTCAGGTGCAGTGGGCCGCGCGGGGCGGCAACGCCGCGTTGTACCTACTTGACGGTCTTCGCGCGCAAAACGACAGGAATGCTTGGAGTTTCGAAACCAACGCACTCGATCAGTACCGCAACGACAACATCACGTTGGTGATGCCGGTCGGCGGTGAGTCGAGTTTCTACACGGACTGGTACGCTCCGTCCAATTTCAATGCTCAGCCCATAACGTACAGGTGGGAAACATTTCTCACACGCGAGCTTCCGGACTTCCTTGCAGGGTATGGTGTTTCACCAACCAACAATGCGATCATCGGGTTGTCGATGGGCGGCAGTGCCGCGTTGAACCTGGCGGGGCATCATCGGGATCAGTTCAAGTTCGCGGGCTCGCTGTCCGGCTACATCAATATCTCGGGCCCGGGTATGCGTGAGGCGATCCGCGTAGCCATGTTCGACGCCGGCCGGTACAACGTCGATTCGATGTGGGGCCCGCCGTGGTCATCCGGGTGGCTTCGCAACGACCCGTTCGTCAACGCGGAATCGCTTCGCGGACTGTCGATGTACATTTCGTCGTCCAACGGCATCCCGGGACCGTACGATCATCCGTCTGCGCCGATCGATTACTTCCACACGGCGACAGGTATGGGGCTGGAGGCGCTCTCGTGGGTGCACGCGCGTGCATTCGAAATTCGTCTGAAATCCATGGGAATCCCAGCGACGTACAGCTTTCCGCCCGCCGGGATTCACTCCTGGCCGTATTGGTCTGCTGAATTGTGGATGGCCAGAGGACAAATCCTCGACACCATGAACGCCTGGTGAAGCTGTAGTGAGGATCTCTCCGGACTCGCTCTCGATCGAAAGTCCGGAGAGAACTCGCTCAGAAGGTGATGATTCCACGGAGGTTGCGACCGGCATGCATGTCGGCGAAACCGTCGTTGATCTGGTCGAGGGTGTACCGGTTGGTGATCAGTCCGTCGAGTTCGAGCTTGCCGCTGGTGTAGAGATCAATCATCCAGGGAATGTCGGCGGTGGGATTGGATGCACCGAACAGGGATCCCTGAATTCTCTTCTGGTACAGCGTGAGTTCCATCAGGCTCACGGGAATTCCGACGTCCGTCATCTTCCCGAGGCCGGTGACGACGCAGGTTCCTGCCTTGCGGATCGACGAGAATGCCTGCGCGACATGTTCTCCGGTGGTGACACCGACGGTGACGATGGCCGAATCCGCGCCCTGGCCGTTGGTGAACGAGCGCGCTATGTCGGTGGCTTCCTCCATGGTTGCCACGGCATGGGTGGCGCCCAACTTCAATGCACTGTCGCGCTTGAACGCAACCGGGTCCACCGCGATCACGTGGGCGGCGCCGGCATGCGAAGCGCCCTGCACCGCGTTGATTCCGATTCCGCCGACGCCCATGACGATGACCGTCTGCCCGGGATACACCTGAGCGGAGTTGACCGCGGCACCCCAACCGGTTCCGACGCCGCAGCCGAGCAGACACAAAGCGTCGAGTGGCAGGTGCTTGTCGACTTTCACGGCCGAGAGAGTGCTGACCGTGGTGTATTCACTGAAGGTGGACAGGCCGCAGGTTTGTGCGACTGGCTGACCGTCGAGAGACATTCTGTAACTAGAGGTTTCGCCGGGCCTGCTGCCGGTCATGATGGCAGCACCGTTGTCGCAGAGGTTCTGGATTCCGCTTGCGCACCAACGGCAGCGGCCGCAGGCGGCGAGGAACGAGAACACGACATGATCGCCCTCGGACCATCCTTCGGTGTTCGGCCCGACCTCGACGACGATTCCGGCGCCTTCGTGTCCGCCGCAGATGGGATAGCGGCCGACTCCGTGGTCGCCGCTGGCGATGTGATCGTCCGAGTGGCACAGGCCGGAGGCGACCATCTTGACAGTGAGTTCGCCGCTGCGGGGTGAATCGAGTTCGAGGTCGACCACCTCGTATGTGCCTGGTGCTTGGCGAATGACGGCTCCACGAGTGCGCAAGTTGTCTCCTGAGGTGAGAGTTGTTCTTCGGCTACCTCAGTTGTCTACTCGAGAGTTCAGGACGGGCTCGAGGCCCATCTCACTGATCGGACGTTTCGTATTTTTCGGATTCGTCCGGGGTTCGTCCCAAGATGGCGAGTTGCAGTTCGGTGAGCAGTCGTGTGTCCGGCTCGTCCAACGAAATGCCCATGATCTGTTCAGCGCGCCGAATGCGGTAGCGCAGCGTGTTCGGATGTACTTTCAGAGACGAGGCGGCCTTCTTCACATCCCCGAAAGCTGTCAGGTAGGCCGTGAGCGTGAACTGCATGTCAGAGGTGTTCTTGTCGTCGTAGGAGACGAGTCTGTCGATACGAGGGTCTCGCAATCGCTCGTGATCGGCAACGAGGTCGAGTATCTCGCCCAGCAATACCGCGGTGCGTGACGCCGCGAGTGTGGTGACCTTCGAGGTTTCGTGATCATCGGTGGTATCGAGCACGCGGTCCACCTCTCGACGCGCCTCGGGTACGCCGTGCAACCGCGCGATCGGGACCGCGACTGCGGCGCGCACGCTGATGCCCGCACGGTCCTCGACTACTCGCACGGTGTCGTAAGCCCAGTCGCTGACAGCGACCTCGTGGTCGGCCTGAGGGAACAATACGTAGATCCGGTTGTCAATGATCGTCGTGACCGCGTCGCTGCGGAATGCGCTGGCGCGCAGGCGCAAGGCGTTGGTGATTCGATCGAGATTCGATCCGGGCGAGAGTGATGTCGCAAATCCGATGACCGCAGACGGTCCGTCGGTGTTGATGCCGAAAGAACCGGCCAGCGAGTGCATGTCGACCCCACCGGAGCGAACACCGAACAGCCTTTGCACTTGGGCATTCTCGCGGCTGGAGGCGTCCAAGGTACGCATGAGAATGCGTGCGGCGACCGCCGCTGCACCCCGCAATAGCGCTTGGGCGTCGTGGGAAAGAGGTTCAGAGGTGCGCTGCACCCAGATGCTGCCGAGATTGTGTTGGTGTGCAACAGAACCCGTCGGCGCTGACAGGTCCGGGCGGGTGATGCTCACAGCCAGCCTCTGCGCGGCGCCGATGCTCGGCTCGGAGGGCAGACTGATGACCTCGTCCGATCGCCTGAGATGCTCGAACACGCCTATGCTCTCTATCCATTCGGTGTATTCGATCGGCCACTCCCGGCCGAGTATGGAGAGCTGACGGAGTTCGTCTTCGCCTTCGTGAGCAGAGGAATATGCGATGACATGGAGTGCCGTGTCGTCGATCGTCACGAGTCCGCCAGTCAATTCGGCGATCGTTTCCGAGAGCGCGAACAGATCCGAATCACCACCGGCCACAGCTCCTGCGACGGCCCGCGAACGGTACATGCTCTGTGTCAGAAGCCGTAGTACGAGCGAATAGACGTGCCCGGAACTAGCCTGCGGATGTACCGCGGCCACTGCGATCCCGATGTTACGTGCGGCGGTGAGAACCGTCGTCGCCTCGCGCGCATTCTTGACGAGCAGAAGCTTCGGGCGACGCCTCGCCGGCCTGCCTTCGAACTTTCGCAGCCACTGCGTCAACGTCGATTCGGGAACCCCTACGGGGAGGTAGATGTCGGAGATCGCACCACGGCTGTCGGTGCCGTCGATATCGGAGGACTCGACGAGGGCGATCGAACGGATTTCGACATCGAGTCCATCCGGGCTTTCCAGAAGTTCGATCACGGACTTGTCCGTGGAATGCATGAGGGCGCCGAGGGTGGTGCCGACACTCGGCCCGTTATTCCTCGGACCTGTCGACGCTTGCGGGAGGGCTACAGAAAGTGGCTGCACATTTGCTCCTCGGCCGGTGGGTCATTACAGGCTAACCCCGACAGACGAAATGCAGAATAAGGAAATAGGGGACAAATTTATTCGTCAGGCATGGTGATGCCGAGTTCCTGCACCTTTTCGGCGACTGCCGCTGGAAAAACGTTCTTGAACAGATAAAGGTCTTGTCCGATCACCCAACCAGGTGCCAACGCCGTCGCATATCGCTCGAAGTATCCGAGTTGTTTACCGAAAAGAACCAATTCCTCGGGACTCGCAACACCCCACTGCTTGCCCAATTGAATCAGTGCCATGATCAATTCACTGAGCTTGAGTTCACCGAGGTCACGGCCGAGAATCGGGGCCAGGGCCGTTGCGACCTGCATACCGAGCTGATCGTCGTCGACTTCGTAGTCAGTTGCATATCCCAAGGATCGAATTCCGCGGGCGACACGGGCGAAATCACCGTCGATGAGGGTGGCTCGGAACATGTCGGAAAGGATGGATCTCCAGGTCTCGGGAAGGACGCCGACGATGCCGAAGTCGAGCATCGCTATCCGGCCGTCGTCGAGGACCCACAAATTTCCCGCGTGGACATCTCCGTGGAACGGACCGTGAACGATGACCGATTCGAGCCAGACCTTCACTCCGCGCCGGATCAGCATGCGGGCTTCGTCGATGCCGTCCGGACCGGCGACGAACCGATCCAGTGGAACGCCGCGCATGCGTTCCATACAGATGACGCGGGGACCACAGTAGTCCCAGTACACCTCCGGTGTCGTGACTCCTTTGTTGTCACCGAATGCGCTGATGTTGTTCCGGAATGTGGTCTGCCGGTCGGCCTCGACCGCGCTGTTCAACTCCGTCATCGTTGCATTGTGCAGATCGCGAATGATGGCGGTGGCATTGGCAATTCGAAGGAACTCGACAAACTTCTCGAGGATGTTCGCACCCCAGTACGCCGCCCGCAGGTCGATCAGCATCCGCGCATAGATGTCCGGACGCTGGATCTTGATGACGGCCTCGCGGCCATCGTGCAGAACGCACGCGTGTACCTGCGCTACCGACGCGGCCGCGAGAGGTACGTCGTCGAATTTCGCGAACAGGTCGTCTACGGAGTATCCGAGGTCCTCGTGCACGACGCTTCTGGCCTGCTCGGCAGGAAATGACGGAACGTCGTCGAGGCAACGTAGGCATGCATTGGCGACGGGGGCGGGGAACAGGCCGGACGACGACGCGACCAGTTGACCGAGCTTGACGAAGGTGGGACCCAGCGCGATGAAGCCGTCGACCATCCCGTCGGAGGCAGCGTCAGCCCACGTGCGTCCGCGCTTGCGGAAAGGCCACACGATCAGTGCCAGCATGATCGATGTCGACAACACGACGGCGATGATCGCGGAACGCCACAACTGGGCGAGGCCGAAGCGTTCGAGGTCCGGCATGTGGACTTCGAGGGCAGTGGCGGGCACTCCTGACGAGTACGGCCCGACAGGTCGCGTTGGATCCAGCACAGCTCTCCCTCGTTCTACGAGCGCATCCAGCATTTTGCCGTGAGATCACTTACGCGACCCCTTCCGTTAGTCAGTATGCCAAGTCACACATAACTGCCGGAACCGCCTACGCGTTCAGCCTACGATCGGTGAATGCGTGAGCACTTGATCCCGATCGGCGAGGTTGCAAAATCGTTCGGAATTGCGGCTTCGACCTTGCGCTATTACGAGGACGAAGGACTGCTGTCCGCGCGGTCGCGAACTGGCGGCAAACGCTGGTACGGGCAGCGTGAGCTGCGCCGGCTGGCATTGATCCGGATGTACACCGAGACGGGAATGTCCTTGGAACAGGTGCGGTCCTTCATCGAAACCGACACCACGTCCGACCAGTTCTCGACGGTTCTCGCAGATCAAGTGTCGACACTCGAGGCGCAGATCGCCGCTGCTACGCGAGCGAAACTGATCCTCGAGCATCACCTGACGTGTCGGCAAGAGCGTCCGATGCAGTGCCCGTGGTTGCTCGAGCAGCTCGACATACGCGTCGAAGCGGCGCTTGACTTCAAGTTGACTTGAACCTTCATAGTTAGGGCGCACTTACCGCCCTATCCGGAGGTTGACCATGTCGGCACGACGATGGCTGCCGCTCATCGCCGCATGCATCGGAACTTTCCTGTTACTGACGTACGCCACCATCACGACAATCGCAGTGCCGGCCATCGCAGTCGGTTTGGACGGCAGTACGGGCGCGATGTCCTGGGTCGTCGACGCCTACACGCTGGCTCTTGCCGCGCTTCTGGTGGGCATGGGCGCACTCGGCGATGCGTGGGGACGTAAACGCCTCTACATCTGCGGACTGGTCGTGTTCCTGGTTGCAACGGCCGTGTGCGCGATTGCCCCGGACGTCACGGTTCTGGTCGTTGCTCGCGGCGCGCAAGGAATTGCCGGTGCGGCGATGTTCGCGACGCTCCTGCCTCTGCTCGGCGACGCATATTCGGGCCGCGATCGTCACGTCGCCTTTGCCGCGTGGGGCGCCGTCGCTGGATTGGCGGCGGGAATCGGGAACGTTGCAGGAGGGCTGCTGACGCAGTTCTTCGACTGGCGTGCGGTCTTCTATTTCGGAATCCCCGTGGCCGCAGTAGCGCTCGCAATGGCTGTGTTCTGTTTCGCCGACAGTGAGCGCGGCGACGACAACATCGACTGGGCCGGAATCGTTTTGTTCACCCTCGCTGCCGTTGCCGCGGTTCTCGGCGTGACGTGGGGCGGCGACATCGGGTGGGCTTCGTCGTCGACAGTTCTTGCCTTCCTGATCGCAATCGGTGCGCTGACGGCGTTTGTGTCCTGGCAGCGTCGAGGCAGCAGTCCGATGCTCGATCCGGCATTGTTCCGATCCCTGAAATTCGACGGCGTCCTCGTCGCTGCGTTCGGGTACTACCTCGCGGCCTACGGCCCGCTCGTAGTCCTTTCATTGTGGCTGCAGAACGGGCTGGAACTGTCGGCATCGGCGGCCGCACTCGTGCTCTCGATTCAACCGCTCGCTTTTGTCTTCGTGTCGGCGCTGTGTGGATCACGGCTTCAGCGAGTCGACCTTCGACTGTCGCTCGGATTCGGGACGGTTCTCTGCGGAATCGGTTGCGTGGCCATGCTGTGCGTCCTCGCCGAGCCGGTCTGGCCCGCGCTGATCGCCGGGCTGATTCTGACCGGTGTCGGTTCCGCGATGGTGTCGCCGGTGCTGCCGGGTGCCGCGATGTCGGACGCCCCGGCAGAGCGCGCCGGGACGGCTTCGGCGACAGCCAACTCGTCGCGTCAATTCGGGCTTGCTGTCGGAATTGCGTTGTGCGGCTCTCTCTTCGCCGGTCCGGACGAGTTCGCCTTGCTGTGGCCGTTGGTCTTCTGCGCCGGCGTCGGAATGCTCACGGGTTTGGTATCGATCCTTCTCTTTTCTCGTTCGTCAACTCCTGCAACAGTTCAACCAATCGCCGAAAGGGCACACACATGACCACGCTGTTCACTCCACGACCGCACCGGCGTCTCGAGATGGACTGGAATCGCCGCAGGTTCCTCGGCGCTGCAGCAGGATTGGCTGCTGCGCTGGCAGCGGCCGGTTGCTCGCGTTCGGACGCAGACGGCGGGGGTGAAGGCGATGCAGGCTGGTCCTTCACCGATGATCGCGGCAACCTGATCGAATTGGATTCACCGCCAAGGACATTTGTCACCTACACCGGCATCGCGGGTGCTCTCTGGGATTACGGACTGGTGCCTGTCGGTGTTTTCGGGGCGCTGACACGATCACCGGGATCAACGGACACCAGCATCTCCGGCAACTTGGATTTCTCGAAGACCGACATGGTCGGGCAGCTCTGGGGACAAGTGGAACTCGAGAAGATCGCTGCGCTGGAGCCGGACGTCGTCATCGTCCCTCAGTTGCGTGGTTCGGCGCTACTAGACGAGGCGAACTTGGATGCGGTGAAAGGCTTGTCGACAGTACTGTTCGTGGAAACGGCAGCAGGAACCATCGACCGAACCGTGCAAGAGATCGTGGAACTGGCCGTGGAACTCGGAGCGGACCAGGATATGGAGGCTCAGCGAAAAGACTACGACGCTGCGCGTGCGCGGATCTCCGAAGTTGCTTCTTCGCTGAATAATTCACAGGTTTTGTTCGCGTCCGCAGATCCGGACACGATTCGTGTCAGTCTTTCGGGATTCCCGATCCTCGCAGACCTGGCGGGATTGGGACTTGCCGTCGTCGATCCGGCCGAGGGATCGTCGGTCTACGTCGAGAAACTGGCTTGGGAGATGGCGGACCACTATCCGGCCGACATGATCTTCCTCGACGATCGCCCGTCCAGTTTGCAACTGGATACGCTCGGAACCAATCCTGCGTGGTCCAACTTGCCCGCGGTGAAGGCGGGAAAGATCGGGACCTGGAATCCGGAACCCGTGCTCAGTTATGCCGGGATCGCCCGTACGTACAACGATCTGGCTGACCAGCTGCTGGCATTCTCACATTCCTGACCGCCGCGTCGTCTACGACGTATGGACCTCTTCACCGATCTGTCTGCTCGAGTTGATTCCCTCGATTGGCCTGCGCTGATCGAGGGAATCAACTCCAGTGGGTGTGCCCAGACGGCGCCGATACTCGACGAGTCGGAGTGCCGCGAAATTGCTTCCTGGTACTCGGACGTCGACCGGTTCCGGAGCACCATCGACATGGCTCGATACCGCTTCGGCCAGGGGGAGTACCGGTACTTCGGTGATCCCGTACCGGAGCCGATCACGGTTATGCGATCCGCCTTCTACCGACACCTCCTGCCCGTGGCGCGGGAGTGGGCGTTCAAGCTGGGCGAGGGTGCACCGTGGCCGGATTCATTCGAAGAATGGATCGATCAGTGTCACGACGCCGGTCAGAATCGCCCTACCCCGATCCTTCTGTCCTACGGACCTGGTGACTGGAATGCATTGCATCGGGACTTGTACGGAGAGTTGGTGTTTCCCTTGCAAGTCGTGATCGGGCTCGACAGACCTCGCATCGACCACGCCGGCGGCGAGTTCTTGCTCGTGGAACAGCGGCCGCGCGCCCAGTCGAAAGGGACGGTGACAGTTCTCGAGCAAGGTCACGCGTTGATCTTCACCACGCGGGATCGACCGGTGCAGAGTTCGCGGGGGTGGTCGAGAGCCCCTGTGCGACATGGTGTCAGTGTGGTGCACTCCGGCACGCGTCGAACATTGGGATTGGTGCTTCATGATGCCGAGTAAGACGTACATTCTCCGCGACGCTCGCAACAAACCCTACGAGAGTTCGACGCCCGGTGTGCTTGGTGGGCACCGGAAAACGAAGATCTACGGTCGACTCGACTGTCGAGGGGCTGCGCAGGCAATCGCGCGTGGTGGGTATGTCGCCAGTCGGGTGTTCTTCGCGGACGAGCCGACCGCGATTGCGGCCGGCTATCGCCCCTGTGCTGTCTGCATGCCCGAAGGTTACGCAGCCTGGAAGGCAGCTGCTACGCGCCGAAGCGGTCGCGGTACTCCTTCGGAATGAGCGGCTTGTCGCCGCGGACCTTCAGCTGCTGGACAGCCCAGGTATTGCCGTCCGGGTCGGCGAATCCGAAGAAGGTGCCCCCGTCGCGCTCGTCGAAGACGGTGACCTCACTGGCATCGACGCCGCGGTCGATGAGCTCTTGGCGAGCCGTTGCAGCGTCGGCCACGACCAACTGCAATCCCTTCAACGAACCAGGGGCCATCTCGGTTTGCGACGGCAGGTTGCCGATGACGATCGAGCAGCCCGAACCACGCGGAGTGAGCTGGGCGACCGTCATGTGTTCGTTGACGGTGTGGTGGTCGAGATCGAAACCGACCTTGTCACGGTAGAACTCGATGGAGCGGTCGAGGTCACTGACGGGAACGATGACTACTTCGAGGGTCCAGTCCATGAAACTGCCTTTCGCTGAAGAGGTTCGGGCAAACAGGTGGTCAGAGTTGCGCGACGATCTTGTCCAGGCGTTCGTAACCTTCGGTGACGCCGAGCTCCATATTGCTCTCGATCATTCCGTCTCGCGCTTCGAGGCTCGGATATACGGAATGGCCGGAGAGACGGGTGCGTCCGTTGCCCAGATCCTCGAACGTGATCGATTCGATGCTGACGACGTCGGGAAATCCCTCGTATTCGAAGGTTTGGATGGCAAAGTCGTTCTCGCGAACAACGTGAAATACACCGTTGAACCGGAACTCTTCGCCCTCGGGGTTGCGATGGACGTACTTGTATCGACCGCCGCTCACGAACTCGTATTCGTCGATCTCCATCTCGTAACCGTTGGGGCCGAGCCACTGCTTGACCAGTTCGGGATTCGAATGAGCTGCGAAGACGGCGCTGACGGGTGCGTCGAATTCGCGGGTGATGTCGATGTACGGCACGCCCTCAGGAGCCGTGATGGTGACGGGATTGGTGGTAGCCATGGCTAAGTCTCCTTCTGTGTGGTGCTGAGTAGGTGATCGAGCTTGCGGAACTGTTGTTCGTGGATCAGTCGATAGCGGTCGATCCAGGCGGTCAAAGCCTCGAGAGTTGCGGCGTTGAGATGTACCGGCCGCCTCTGGGCTTCGCGGCTGCGAGTGACCAAACCCGCGGCTTCGAGTACCTGAATATGTTTGGAGACGGCCTGTTTCGTGATCTCGAATGGCTCGGCCAACTCGTTGACCGTTTGGGGACCGGTGCTCAGGCGGGCGATGATCCGCCGTCGTACCGGGTCGGCAAGCGCCATGAACGCTTTGTCGAGGCGCTCGTCTGCCCCTGGATCCACGATCACTTGTCAACCATCTCCTTTATCAACCAATCTGTTGATTACGATACGAGCCTAGGCGGAGGGTGTCAATGCTTCGAAACCGATTAGCGTGGATTTCATGAACGCTCTGATTCCTCGGCCACGAATGGAAGTGGCGCCAGGGGCGATTCTCGTTCCGGATTGGCTCAGCATCGAACAACAGCGCACCTTGGTGGCCGAGTGCCGACGGTGGGCGACCGCGCCCGTGCCGATGCGCTCGGCCGTCGTCCCTGGTGGGCACAAGATGTCGGTGCAAACAGTCTGTCTCGGTTGGCACTGGCAGCCGTACAAATACACGCGCACCGCCGATGACGTGAACGGTGAACCGGTTGCCGCTGTGCCCGACTGGCTCGTTGGCCTCGGCCGTAGCGCAGTTGCCGCTGCCTATGATGATCCGACCGCGGGGGAGCGGTACACGCCGGACACCGCGCTGATCAATTTCTACGACGAGGGCGCTCGGATGGGCATGCACCAGGACAAGGACGAGCGCTGCGACGCTCCCGTCGTCTCACTGAGCGTCGGGCAGAGTTGTGTCTTTCGGTTCGGGAATTCCGAGAATCGGAACAAGCCGTACACCGACGTCGAACTCCATTCGGGTGATCTCTTCGTCTTCGGTGGGGAGTCTCGGTTCGCGTATCACGGAGTGCCGAAAGTTATTGCGGGAAGTGCAAGTCCCGACATTGGTCTGCCGTCCGGGCGGCTGAACATCACCCTGCGGGATACCGGAATGTCGTGACTGTCTCACCCCTGCTGTGCCATTGGTGCAGCAGGGTCGAAGTCTGCGCTCGAAGGTCCGTCCCCGACCATCTCGATCAACTCGTTCGACGGTGGAGTTGGCAGCGTGCGCCAGCGCTCTCGTTCGAGGTTGTGGGGTTGTGTCTCGTTCATGCCCTCATTATCGACTTCCGGCTCCGATCCACCAGTCGGGGATGGGCCGGGTGCAACTCGGTAGGCCGTTGAGGTTGACCCGACCCGGAGGGCAACTGCGATCGATTCCTCACGGAATCTCATGCCTAGCAGACCCTCACGTGTGGGTCATTGCTGCGATTCCAGCGTCCATGCGGGCTGGTCGGTCACTTCCGGGCCGTCGTGCAGCACCCAAACACACGGCTCGGAGATGTAGGTGGCAGCATCGGTGAACCAGTATGTTTCGTCGGGTGCCCAGCCCGCGATGACGCTCGCCGTGTCGGCATCGACCTCGATCGCGGTTCCTGCCGCCGCCAGGTATCCCGTCACGGTAAGGTGCACTCCCTCAAAACTTTCCGCGACCTGCACCCAGTCCGGGATGACCCACCTGCCTGATCGGCCGGTCGTCCGGTACCAATCGTGCCGCTTCTCCGCGGTGACCTCGAGTGGGAACCGTCTGCACAGATCCGACCAGGCTTGTGCGCTGTCGATCTCGTAGATGCGTGCGCCAGTCGGTGGCCGCAATGCTCGCACGACGACCCGTTCCCATCCCATGCTGTCTTCGACGAACCACAAGCCCGCCGGAGTCCCGTCGAACAGCGCCCTCGTCGAATCCTGAGTGGGTGGATTCGACCACTAATAACCTGACCAGTTCGCCGCGGGATCCACCGGGCGGTCACGTTCAGCTCTCTCTTCCGATTCCAGGGTGCTCGTGCGCCACTCGCTGAGGAGTTGTTGCGCAGCAGGCACTTCGTCTGTGTCCGGAGATTCCTCACCTCTGCTCATGATCGACCATTGGTCGGATGAGGCGAGCGAGGTTGACCACCACCGCGCGCATTCGGAGCCGGCAATGTGCTCCGCGACGCGTCGAAGCTCATCTTGCATAACCTCGGTGGCGACGAGGACGTCTTCTCCGTCGGGTTCCTGCCAGTAGCGTGCCGCATCGACGGCTTCTGCGAGGGCGGAGCGTAGATCGACGGCGGTGACGTCGGGGAGCGAGATTTCCGAGAGGCTACGCGCCACATCCTCGGCGGTGACTATTGTCCGCCGGGCCTCTTCGGCGCCCGGGCCGAACAACACTCGGGAGGTGCCTTGCCTGACGTCGAGGTGATAAGCCGCCCGGTGAGCGCTGATGCGGAACATACCGTCGCCTGGCTCGGGCCGCAGGGTGCGTTCGGCGTCGATCGCATACGCGAGCAGCATCCGGCGCCCGCGCGGTCCCGACAGCAAAATATCCGCAGTGAGCATCTGTTCTCCCGTTTTCTGGTTCAGATGACGGTAGCCGAGGTCGGCGAGATGGAGAGGTTTCTCCCGTGATGTCAGAGCTCCTGGCCGGTTCGTCGCGCACGACGTAGATCGTCACACGCTGCATTCGGCGGCGAAGGTGGACGGAAGGGAACCCCCGGCTGCTGCCAGTCGCGTGAACGCGGCCATTGTTGGTGGGCGCGACCACTGCCGTATTTGGGCAGCCATTGTTTCGTCCATCAGAGCTCGCACTGTTCGTCTGTAGTGACAGCGCAATAGGTCCTGTTCATTGCGCAGGATGATCCCGAATGAGAACTGAAAAGTTTGGGAGGCAGTTGTTTTGGCGAGAGCAACCTTTGTGTCATCAGTACAGTCTTGACCGAAACCAGTGATCGAGACTGATCATGTCTATCTTGTGCATGTCGAGACCCAGCTGGGCAGCAGCTTTCACTGCGTCGGCGCGGGGGATAGAGCCTTGGGGCAGAGTCCAATTGGTCTCCCGCGCATGATGCTCGAGAAGGTCGATGACTGTCCGCGGGACAGGTTCGTTGACGTGAAGTGTTGAGCCGTAGCGAAATTGCTGTTCTGTCGACAGTTTGTAGATAGATCGGGCGAGTAGGTTTACGTCGACTACTGACAGGATCGCGCTACCATTGTCGATGATCGAGTCGAGTCGAGAGACGATTCGCGTCAGTGTCGGCAGAAACCATCTGTCGCCGGGTCCGTACACGAGATGGGGCCGGACGACGAGGCCTCCGGCGTCGCGCACGAACTCCTCGGCGAGGGCGCGCGTGCGGCTGGCAGGTGAGAGGGGTTTGAGAGGTGCGCCGTTGACGGGCAGGTCTCGAAACGGGCCTGGCCCGTACACCGCGGCGGTGCTGACGTAGAGCAGCCGTTCGACGCCGACGGCGGCGGCGATCGACGCAACGTTTCGTATGCCGAGTTCGTTGACGTGAACACACTGTTGTTCGTCGTCGCCCACGTACGACACGCAGCAGATGACGGTCGACGCCTGGCTCATTGCAACTCGTAGAGAGGCGCTTTCGTTGATGTCGCCGATAGTTGCGGCAATTCCGTTGCGGCTGAGTTGTTTGGCTGCGCTGTCCGTGCGAACGAAACCGATTGCAGCGTTTCCGTCCCGGGAAACCAGCTGGTTCATCACTGCTGAGCCGATGAAACCAGTGGCTCCGAGTACCAGAGTCGTCATGGTGTGTCCGTGTCGAGGGCGTTGCTGCCGGGTCTTTCGACGTATCGTTGAGATTCATTCCGTCGGCAACGAGAGCTGGGTAGATCATGCAGGAGCGTGCTGTCCTGACGCGCCAGGCCGTCATTTTGGGTGCTGCGAAGAGCTTCGAGAAGTTCGGGTACTCCGCCAGTCTGGGCACGATCTTGCAACACGGGGGCGTGTCCAAGGGTGCGATGTATTTTCATTTCGCGTCGAAGGAGGAGCTTGCGCACGCGGTCATCGCAGCGCAGCACGGAATGGCGATGGAAGGTACCCGGAGGGTTGCTGCGCATTCCGACATCGCGGTAGAAACCCTGGTGCTCGTTTCGCAGGAGATGGCTCGGCAGCTTGTGACCGAGCCCATCGCGCGAGGTGGCATGCGGTTGACGATGGAGATCGGCAGTATTCAAGGTCCCATCGAACAGCCGTACCTCGATTGGATCGAGGCTATCAAGCAGGTGGCAACCCAAGCCGCCGAAGCCGGCGATATCGTCCCGGGCACCGATATCGACGCGTTGGCTCGATTTGTGGTGGGGTCGTTCACCGGAGTGCAGATTCTCTCGGAAATGCTTACGGGCAGAACCGATCTGTACGAGCGGTTGAGTCAGATGTGGAACTTGGTGCTGCCAACGATTGTCCGCGAGGGCAAGTTGGCGCACGTCATGCAACTGGCGGCGCTTGCACCGAGAGAGTGGGAACCACCGAGCGTTTGACGTGGATGATGCGACGAGAAGAACGTGTTCGTTCCCTTTCACAATTGGTCCGCAACTGTAAGTTCAAGTTCCGCGGTGGTTTCCAGATCTTGAGTGAACCGAACTCGGTGCACATGGCCTGACGCGTCAAGGAGGGTCGTTGACACCTCGCACGGCGTTTCCCATTCAGTGAACCTCGGAAAGACCGCCGAGAGTGAGGCGATCTTGGTTGCTGGGTTGCCGATGTGGAATCGGACCGCTTGTCGGGCGGCCTCGAAAAGAATCATTCCTGGGATGTGGTCGACGGGGTGGTCGAAAAGGGAGTGGTTGCGCGGATCGGGAGTGCAGAACATCGTGTGCCGAGCAGGATCAGTGCTGATGAGCACATCTCCATCGGTTAGGCGTCCGACTCGCTCCGATCCGACCACCGCGGTTCCGGAAGGAAGGATGCGCCGGCTCGGGCGGTGGTCTTCTCGTCCTTGCCGAATTCGACGGTATCCCTCGGGGCTGACTCCTCGCGCAACAGCTTTGCATCTGGCGACGTGCCGGTTGCCCTCTCTGAGGATCCCCGACACTTCGACCCCCGAGACCGCTCCGTCGCGATGAGTGAGGTTGTCCGCTGTCATCGAGAAACTCAACGGCTCCGCGACTGGCTGCACGTCGAGCGCATCCAACATCTCGAAGCTGAATGTTTCCATGAGGAACTTGTAGTGCAGTGGAATCTCGTATCGGGTGTGGCAGAGAAGCACCACTGCCTGTCGAAATGCTTCTGCCACCCCGAGTGGATCGTGTTGCTCGCTCGATACGTCGAATATCCGGTGCGAGACCGGGAGTTGCACAGCAACCTGGTACGCCGAGTCCGATTCGATCCGGTAGTCCGTCAAGAAAACCTCGGCAACAGCATGTCTGTGGACGAGATGCCGCGGCACTGTGCGTGTGTATTCCATTGATTGAATGCACCTTTCGATGTTCGCTCGTGTCTTCGGTGTCGTGTAGGAACCAATTTTCGACGTCCGGACACGTCGTCGAATCGTCAAAATTGACGATCTTTGCGAAGGTCGAGTTCGATCAGGGGTAGCACCCATCTCAACGAGTGTGTCTGGGGCACTTCCTGCTAGAAGCGTCCGATCCGAAGTTCCAGCGGGTGTCTGCGTGCGTCGTGACCAGAGCGGCGGAGCATCGCGCATGCCTCCAGTTGGGAGTGCACCCCCAGTTTCTGCAGGATGCTTCGGACGTGGGCGCGAACCGTGGTCGGTGCGATGTGGGCGGTTCGAGCAATCGAGTCGACATTCGAACCGCCGTAGAGAAGACCCACGATCTCGAATTCGCGATCGGTGAGACTGCCGATTCGTGCGGATTCTTCGGTGCGCAACCGGATGCGTTGTACGAGCGAGGACTTCTCGTGTGCAGGTTGAGTCGAATTGGGGTTGAGTGCGGCCTGCAGCTCATCGAGCAGCGATGCGAACGGGAGTTGAGAGTTGAGCGCGGAGTGGGCGCCCGCAGCAAGCCCCCGAATCATGGAGCGGCCGCTACTGAGATCGCCGACCAGGACCGATCCCTCGAGTGCGGAAAGCTCCTTCACGTGCCAATCGACGCCCCCGAGTGGTAGGAGAACAAGCGCTCTACCGTGATCGCTGGTGTGGTGCCTTAACAGGCTCATGTCTGCGGTTTGTGGCGCGGAATAGGCCCTGGTGCTGATTCCGGCAGCGATTGCATTGGCGAACCCTCGATCGCTATGAGTGGTGTACACCGTGACTGTGCTGGAGTGTGTCATAGCGACTACATCACCGGTGGAGGTCCAGTCCGCCCGTTTTCCTCGTTGCGAATCCAAAACCGTTGGTTTCAGCGTGGTTTCGTCAGCGGGCTCGTTATCGGAGTGACCTCTCCGCTGATGCGCACGAAGGGTGACAGCGATAGCGCAGTTGTCCGTCCGCCCATGGAGACTCGTGCGTTCGACGCGTGATCGTGGACCTTCGAATTATGCTAGGGCGCTGAATATTTGGGCGATGAGTATCCCGCGTAGACGAGCCATTGGACGTTCCGTCGACGACGTGAACGACTCTCCAGTGGCTGGCGGCATTCAGGCGTCTCGATCGAGTTTCCGCGAGGCCGGTGCGTCCCGCTCTCAATGTTCTGTGCCCAGTCGGGTCGAGACATTGACTGTTACCGCCAGTTGCACATACCCTGTACATTGGCGCTGACCTTAGGGAACCCGGCCTGAACCGGCCGATCGTTCTCGGCCACTGCCGACGCCAGATGTAGCTTCGCGACGACCTACGAAACGAGTTTCCTCCATGACACAGCATGTCGACGTACTGATCATCGGCGCTGGCTTGTCCGGAATCGGCGCGGCTTGCCACCTCATTCGTGAGCAGACCGGAAGCACTTACGCGATCCTCGAGCGCCGCGAGAACATCGGTGGCACCTGGGACCTGTTCAAGTACCCGGGCATCCGTTCGGACTCCGACATGCTCACCTTCGGATTCGGTTTCCGTCCTTGGATCGGCACCAAAGTGCTCGCAGACGGCGCCAGTATCCGTGACTACGTCGAGGAAACCGCCAAGGAATACGGCGTCACCGACCACATCAACTTCGGCCGCAAGGTCGTGTCTATGGACTTCGACCGTACCGCCGCGCAGTGGTCCGTGACCGTCCTGGTCGAGTCGACGGGGGAGACCGAGACGTGGACCGCGAACGTCCTCGTCGGCGCCTGTGGTTACTACAACTACGACAAGGGCTACCGCCCCGCCTTCCCCGGTGAGGACGACTTCCGCGGTCAGATCGTGCACCCGCAGCACTGGCCGGAGGATCTCGATTACACCGGAAAGAAGGTAGTGGTCATCGGTTCCGGCGCCACCGCGATCACGCTGATCCCGTCGATGGCCCCCACCGCCGGTCACGTCACCATGCTGCAGCGCTCGCCCACGTGGATCCAGGCGCTTCCGTCCGAGGACCCTGTTGCCAAGGGTCTCAAGCTCGCACGCGTTCCCGACCAGATTGCTTACAAGATTGGTCGAGCCCGCAATATCGCACTGCAACGCGCCAGCTTTCAGCTTTCTCGCACCAACCCGAAGCTGGCCAAGAAGCTGTTCCTCGCCCAGATCCGCCTGCAGCTCGGCAAGAACGTGGACCTGCGTCACTTCACTCCCAGCTACAACCCGTGGGATCAGCGCCTGTGCGTGGTTCCCAACGGGGACCTGTTCAAGGTGCTCAAGAGCGGCAAGGCCGACATCGTCACCGACCGTATCGCCACGTTCACCGAGAAGGGCATCGTGACCGAGTCGGGCCGCGAAATCGAGGCCGACGTCATCGTCACGGCGACCGGCTTGAACGTCCAGATTCTGGGCGGCGCGACCATGAGCATCGACGGCGAGCCGGTCAAGCTCAACGAGACTGTGGCCTACAAGAGCGTGCTCTACTCCGACATCCCGAACTTCCTGATGATCCTCGGCTACACCAACGCGTCGTGGACGCTCAAGGCTGACCTGGCCGCGTCCTATCTGTGTCGCGTGCTCAAGATCATGCGCGATCGCAGCTACACGACTTTCGAGGTTCACGCCGAACCCGAGGACTTCGCCGAAGAATCTCTCATGGGCGGAGCCCTGACCTCGGGCTACATCCAGCGCGGCGACGGAGAAATGCCGCGTCAGGGTGCCCGCGGCGCGTGGAAAGTGGTCAACAATTACTACCGCGACCGCAAGCTGATGCACGACGCCGAGATCGAAGACGGTGTGCTGCAGTTCAGCAAGGTCGATATTGCTGTCGTGCCTGATAGCAAGGTCGCCAGCGCATAGTCGACTCCACCGGGGGTGAACCGGTCGCACCACTAGGGACGTCGGTGAATGGGCTGGTGATGTTGCGTCGACGTCCCCGAGCGCGTCACGGGGTTTGTGATCGGTGAGTTCGCTTCCGCGTTCGTCGGTTGTGCACAACCACGGGAAGAACATAGACAGCAACCATGATCACGGCAAGCAGTCCGAGGTAGAGATAGGGCCAGGTCCAGCCCGCTGCTCGAATGGCCAGCAACGATCCGCCCATGATCAAGGGCATCCCGGCCGCGGCGAGCAGGTCGACGTCACGGGGCGAGACGGGTGGGGTTCCGAGCAGAGGTACGCGGCTGCCCGAGTTTTCTCTGATCGTGCGCATCACTGACATGCAGTAGAGGGCGGCGCCGGCGATCGCGATCACCGCACCAAGTGCAACTTCGACGACGCCGGTTCTCGTGGACATCAATGCGTAGGCAAACACGCCCACCGTTGCCAAGGTGACCGGCGCCGACTTCCAGATCGGCGTCGACGCATAAGTGTCGGCGGGAACGCTCACCGAGCGCATCGGTTCGAGAGGCTCCATGAGCTCAGCGTGCCATGCGCCACTCGGGAAACAAACTGCCTGTGCCGTTTCTGGCAGGCTGCGGCTGCCTGGATTGGATGTCGGGACCCCTCACTACGATTCTCGTCGTGACCGATTACGACGATCTCGACATGTTCGGTGGCCTCGACGCCTCCTCCCTGCCGCTCCGCCAGCAGCAGATTCTGATGACCATCCGGGATCTCGTGGCTGCCAACGGGTGCACACCGAGCACGCGGCAGATCGGAGACGCGGTTGGTCTGCGCTCGACGTCGACGGTATCCAAGCACCTCAAGAGCCTCGAAGAAAAGGGCTTCCTCCGCCGAGGAGCGGCCATGGCTCGGCAGTTGGACGTGCGGCCGTTCCTCGTGGGAGCGAAGGAGCAATCGTCGTCGAATACGGTGACGGTTCCGGTCGTCGGTGACATTGCGGCCGGCGCGCCGATCCTCGCGGAGGAGCACGCCGACGAGGTGCTGGCGCTTCCTCGCGAGCTCGTGGGCTCCGGCACGGTGTTCGGACTTCGGGTGCGCGGTGAGTCGATGGTCGACGCAGCAATCTGCGATGGCGACGTCGTCGTGGTGCGACGCCAGGACGAGGCCCATTCCGGCGAGATCGTCGCCGCGATGATCGACGGCGAGGCCACCGTGAAGGTGCTCCGACGTCGCGACGGTCACGTGTACCTCGAGCCTCGTAATCCCGCATACAGCGTCATCGACGGCGATCGCGCGGCCATCTTGGGCAAGGTTGTTTCGGTGATGCGACGTATCTGAGTGGTGTCCGGTCTCAGCGATGGTTGGCGCGGGGACCGTTGTATTCCTCATCGGTGACTTTGTCGCCCCATGTAGTTTCGGTGCTTCCGTCGCCGGGTCCTTCCCACAGCGCAAGGTGGGTCATGAAACGGTCGGGTGCCGCGCCGTGCCAGTGTTCCTCTCCTGCCGGGGTATAGATCGTCTCGCCTGGATTCACTTCGACGATCTCGCCGCCGCGAGCTTGAACCAGCGCGGTCCCGGAGACGATGTGGAGGGTCTGCCCGAGGACATGGGAATGCCAGTCGGTTCGCGCACAAGGTGCAAAGCGAACCATGTTGGCGCGCATCCTCGACGGCTCCTGGCCGGCGTAGATGACGTCCCACCAGACGTCGCCGGTGAACCAGTCGCTGGGTGCTTTGCTGGTGGGCTGGGGCTTCAAGATTTCCATGAGGTCTCCTCGGAATCGAAAGGGGCGGTTCAGTTCTGCGTCAGCGGAACAAGTCGAATGGTGTTGGGTGCGGCGGCGCGGCCGGTGACGGAGCCGACGATCTGCGGGCCGTAGCGGTCGTACTTGGTGTGGTAGGCGGAGTCGATCGCCGAGTGCGCATCCGGTGCGGCGGACTCGAACGCCACGTCCCGCTCAATTCCTCCTGCGCGGATTCGGCCCCTTCCACTTGCCGTTGCTCGGACGAACCACGGGTTGTCGGTTCCGTATGCCGAGCGCACGTACAGTTGGTTGTCGGCACGGACGACCCAAATCGTGACGTACGGCCTTGCGGTGCCGTCGCGGCGGTACGAGGAGATCTGCAATTCCTCGGCACCACCGATCTTGGTCAGTTCAGCCTCGGTCCACGAGTGCGACATCTCGGCTTCCTTTCTCCTGTTCGAATTGCTTTGTGGTACTTCGCGTTCTCGTAGCCGGGACGATCAGTGCGAGGACGATGACGAGACAAGCGGCCAGCAGGGCGGTGCCTGCGGTGAGAGCCGTTGATACGTGATCGGTGAGAGCCGTTGATACGTGATCGGTGAGTGCCGTTGTAGCGTCGTCGGCAGAGGCTCCGGCGCCCGCGGAAACTGCGACGAGGATGCCGAGTCCGAGAGCACTGCCCAGTTGGTGTGCAGTGTTGACCAATCCTGATGCGGCACCGGCATCCTCGGCCTCTACCCCGGAGATACCGGCAGAAGTCAGCGGAGCGAAAGCCAACCCCTGCCCGGCGCCGATCAATATCATCGGAAGTGCTATCGCAGTGAGATACGTGCTACCGGGATGGACCAGACTGAGCCACGCCATCCCGGCGAGGGTGACGGCAATGCCAACCGACAGAATTGCGGAATTTCCGAATCGTGGTGTCAGTCGCGGAATCAGCATCGCCACAGCAAAATTGACGATCGTCATCGGGAAGAAGGCGATGCCAGCTTGGAACGCGCTGAAGCCCATGACGCCTTGGAGTAGCTGAGTCGTGAAGTAGAAAAATCCGATCATGGCACCCAGATAGAGCATTCGGGCGGCGTACGCGCCGGATCGCTCCCGGCTGCGGAACAACCTCAGTGGCATGATCGGCTGCTCCGCTCTCGCTTCGTTGAGGAAGAGCAAGGTCAGTAGTATCGCCCCGGCCGCCAGTGTCGCAACAGTGATCGGTGAGGTCCACCCCGCTTCGGCCGAGTTGACGGTGCCGAAGACGAGTGCGGTCATGCCGAGTGTGGCGAGAACAGCGCCCGCCACATCGAAACGTCCGGAGTTGGGTTCGGTTTCCGGAATGAACCGGGGAGCGAGCGCGATCATCGCGATTCCGATCGGAACGTTGATGAAAAAGCCTGCGCGCCAAGACACCCAGTCGGCAAGGGCGCCGCCGATCACGAGGCCGAGGCTGGCGCCTATTCCCGCCGCAGCGCCGTACCAGGCAACAGCGCGCGTTCGCTCCGGGCCGGGCGGGAAACTGGCAGTCAGCAGTGACAGCGACGCCGGGGCCACCACTGCGGCTCCGACGCCTTGGAGAGCGCGCGCCGCGATGAGCCACCAACCGTTCGGCGCGACCCCGACGAGAAACGACGCAATCGCGAAAATTGCGAGACCGGAGACGAATACGCGACGACGGCCGAAGATATCCCCGAGACGAGCGCCCAGCAGGAGAAGGCCGCCGAACACCAGGGTGTAGGCGTCCTGGACCCAGGACAGTCCGGTTGCCGAGTAACCCATGCTGCTTTGGATGCTGGGTAGCCCGGTGAAGATGATCGAATTGTCTAGCAGGATCATGAAATAGCTGATCAGAATGATCGCCAGGATCGCGGTGGAATTGATGCGACCGGCAACGGGACGGTTGGCAGTGTGGGTCACGCGCTTCTTCTTCGCAAGTGGTGGACGTTCGCAAGTGGTGGATTACGGGCGGACGAGGACCTTCAACGATTCACGGGAGTCCATGGCTCGATAGCCTTCCGCTACGTCGTCGAGCCCGACGGTGTGGTCGAAGACCTTGCCCGGCTCGATCTTTCCGTCGAGCACATCCGGCATCAGCTCTTCGATGTACGCGCGCACCGGAGCCGGTCCACCGGTGAGCGTGATGTTGGGTCCGAAGAGCGTCCCGAATCCGATTGGAGCTTCTTCGTATTGGGGTACTCCGACTCGGCTGATGACGCCGCCCGGTCGGACAACTCCGAGTGACTGCTCGTAGGCAGGCATGTGACCTACCGCTTCGAGGACGACATGAGTGCCGTCGCCTCCGGTCAGTTCGCGGACTTTCTCGATGCCCTCGTCCCCACGTTCGGCAACTACATCGGTGGCTCCGAACTCGAGACCGAGATCCGTGCGGGTCTTGTGGCGCCCCATGAGGATGATGCGCTCGGCGCCGAGGCGTTTGGCGGAGAGCACTGCCATCAGCCCCACGGCTCCATCGCCGATGACCGTGACCGTCGTGCGTTGGTTGACGCCACCCTTGACCGCCGCGTGATAGCCGGTGCCGAAGACGTCGGAGAGCGTGAGCAGTGACGGCAGGAGTTCGGAGTCCTCACCGACCGGCGCCTTGACCAGGGTGCCGTCTGCCAACGGCACTCGGATGGCCTCCGCCTGCCCGCCTCCGATCCCGTTTCCGGCCCAGAATCCGCCGTGGCGGCAGGACGTCTGCAAGCCTTCGCGGCAGAAGTCGCACGTCCCGTCGGACCAGGCGAAGGGCGCGATGACGAAGTCGCCCTTCTTCAACGTGGACACCTCGCGACCGGTCTCTTCGACCACTCCGACAAATTCGTGGCCCATCGGGGAACCACCGGGTGTTGCCGGCATGTTGTGGTAAGGGTGCAGGTCAGAGCCGCAAACGCAGGCCCTGACGACCCGCACGATCGCGTCCGTCGGCTGCTGCAGTACCGGATCGGGCACGGTCTCGACCCGAACGTCTCCGGCGCCGTACATGATGGTTGCTCGCATGGTGTCCCCTCTTGCTTCTGGTGTCGCGTGCTTGGAAGTCGACGTTTCTGCGTGAACCGGTCGACTGCAATCAGTCAACGCGGCGCCTCGCGAGCGCGGGAGTGTCTGTTGTTCCAGGTAACGGCAGTACCTCCCTCGGTCTTCGCCGCTCGAGTAACGTGAACTGCATGGACAACCGAGCCGAGATCCGCGAATTCCTCAGCTCCCGTCGTGCTCGCATCACACCCGAGCAGGCAGGGCTCCCGGCTTACGGCGGAAACCGTCGCGTCAAGGGGTTGCGCCGTGAGGAAGTCGCTCTGCTCGCCGGTGTGAGCATCGACTACTACGTGCGCATGGAACGCGGAAATCTGGCGGGAGCGTCGGACTCGGTACTCGAAAGCCTTTCCCGGGCATTGCAACTCGACGAAGCCGAAACTGCCCATTTGTACGACCTCGCGAAGGCCGCCAGTGCAGGCGCACCGAGTAGAAAGCGCCCCGCCCCCAAGGGCGTGAGCCCGGCGATTCAGCAGATACTCGACGCCATCACCGACGCGCCGGCGTGGGTACGCAATGCCAGGCACGACATGCTGGCGGCCAATCGCATGGCGCGCGCGTTGTATTCGCCAGTCTTGGCTGATCCGCGTAGGCCGGCGAACAACGCCCGCTTCGTGTACCTGGACCCGGCGTCGCAGGACTTCTTCGTAGATTGGGAGCGCGCGGCTGACGACATCGCCGCGATGCTCCGCTCGGAAGCGGGACGCAATCCCCATGACAAGGCGCTGACCGAGCTCATCGGTGAACTTGCTACTCGCAGTGAGGTATTCCGCACCCGGTGGGCGAAGCACAATGTGCGCTTTCATCGGACGGGATTCAAGAAGGTTCGTCACCCCGTAGTCGGCGACCTGGAGCTGAACTTCGAGGCGATGGAACTGCCGTCCAATCCCGGGCTGACGCTGCTGGTCTACACCGCGGCGCCGGGGACGCCCACGGCTGACGCTCTCAAACTCTTGGCGAGTTGGGCGGCAACCCAGGATCAGTTGGATCCAGCGAACGACAGCGAAGCGGCGCTCTGAGTTCGGTCGGCAAGTAGACCTGTCGATCAGCTCAGATGCGTTACCGCCCAGGCCACCTGGTCTCCACCCCGTCGCTTGGCTCGATACATCGCGTTGTCGGCGTCGGCAAGTATCCGATCGATGGTTCCTGAAGCGTCCGGGATTGTCGAGGACAGCCACACGCTGGCTCCGACGCTCACGGAAATCGACTGCCGACCGGCGGGCCGCGATATCGAATTGTGAATGTCCACCACGGTTTGTTCGATGCGACGTGGCTCCACGGGCATGAGAATCACGAACTCGTCGCCGCCTGTCCGGGCAACCAACCCGACCTCTCCGACCGCTGAGTTCAGACGCCGACCGACTGTCACCAGCATCCGATCACCTTCTGCGTGACCCAGTTTGTCGTTGACGCTCTTGAACGAATCGACATCGATCACCACCGCGAGGACAACGTGTCCTTGGAGTTCGCCGACACCGAACAGTTGTTGCCAGACGTTGTGCAGCCCACGTCGGTTCAGAGCAGCGGTGAGTGGATCGCGCCAAGAGTGTCGTGCATCGTCGGTCAGGTACAAGACGAGGAAATGCACGGTCATCGCGGCGGACGCGATAACACACCCGATGACGAATCCAGTGGACACCGACAGCGAAGAATCGGTATCCGGATCGGTTACAGCGCGAATTGTCAGTAGGGCAACGACGAACAGCGCGCCGACGATCTGTGCCGTGACTATTCGAGGGCTGTGGAATACCGACGAATAGTTCGCGACGACCACGAACAGAACGGCGCCGGTCAACGCCAGGAAGCTCGAATGGATTCCGGCGAGAAGTATCAAGGACAAGCAGATATTGGTGAGCGAAATGAAACGAACGGATTGGTGGTGGCTCGGCCAGGACCGTCCGAGTGACCAGCGAATCATGCAGTAGAGCGCGATCATGCATGCTGCGCCCGCCGCGAGCCGTTCAGGGAGGTCGGTTGCGCCACCCTTCACGAATTGAGCCAGTACGGCGAGTGCCACGAACACGGCGCACCAAAAGGTGACGACCACTCTGGCTGTCCCCAACATCGATCGAGCAGCCAGAAACCGAGGGAACCATTCACCGTCGTACGCAAGAGACCACCAGCGACGCAACAGTCCAGTTGTTTGACGAATGTTCTGCCCCAACCCCGCAGCGCCACTGACTCCCATGAAACCCCCTCCGAGATCTTGCGAAAATTCCCGGAAGATTCTTCGTCAAGATTTGATCCCCGAACAAGGTACCCGATAGTTGAACGATGGATTGATGCCTCGTGAGGTGTGGGCCGCTCTAAGGTGCGATCGGTGTGGTCAGGATCTTTCTGAGTGCCGGAAGATCCAGGGTTGCAGCAAGATCTGCAATCGTGACTCCCGACAGCGATGCGCGCCAGGCTTTTTCGGCGTCGGCCATGACTTTGGCAATTCCGCAGGCGGAACGGCACTGCTCCGGTGGAGCGGCGAGGATTCCTTGCTGTCGAATCTCCGTGCACCGGAACGCAGGTTCGGTGCCGTCAACGGCCTGGACGACGTCGAGAACGGTGATTTTCTCGGGAGCCCGGGTGAGGACGTACCCACCGTCTCGGCCCTCGGTCGGATTGACCAGACCGGCGTGCGCGAGCGCTCGCAGATGCTTCGCCAGGTATGTCTTCGACACCCCGTGAAGTTCGGCGAGTCTGGCTGTGGGTACCGGCCCCTCGGCCTGGCTGAGAACCACACAGCAGTGGAGTGACCACTCCACGCCTCCGGAAAGCTTCATGGTTGAACTCTATCGACGCGGTGGAACGTGATGCGGGCCGGACGTCGCTCGAGTGGTCGACGTCAGGCCTTCTCGGCAAGCCACGCGTCGTACGTTGTCGGCGCAATCCATGCGTCGGCGCCGGGTGTCGGGGTGAGTGCCGAGTTGTCGAGTTTCGCGCCGAAGTACCCGGCCTCGGGATCGGAGATCACCGAACGCTTGTCGCCGGTGACGACGAACAGACGCCGGACCAGTTCGTCGATACCCAGCGGTTCGGGCCCGGCGATCTCGACCGTGCCGTTACGCGGCGCACCGGTCACTACCTCGGCGACGTGAGAAACGACTTCCCGTGATGCGATGGGCTGCAGATGTGCCTGTGTTGCATGGACCGTGCCGTCGGTGGTTCCGGCGTCGGCGATTCCGGCGACGAACTCGAAGAACTGGGTCGATCGCACGATCGTATATGGGGTCGGGCCGGCTTTGACCAGGTCTTCCTGGGCGACTTTGGCTCGCATGTACCCGGAATCGGGCAGTCGATCGGCGCCGACGATGGACAGGATGACGTGGTGACCGACGCCCGCCTTCTCTTCTGCGGCGAGGATATGGCTGGTTCCGTCACGGAAGAAGGCCAAGACGTCTTCGTCCGACCACGACGGAGAATTGGTCAGATCCACGACGACGTCGGCACCATCGACTGCTTCGGCGATTCCTGCGCCGGTGGTGATGTCGATCCCGTCTGCGCGGCCGAGTGCCTTCACCTCGTGCCCGGCGTGAGCGAGCTTGGCGGCGACCTGGCTTCCGATCAGTCCGCTTCCGAAAATGACGATCTTCATGATTTTCTCCTTTACTCGGATAAGCCGTGTCCAAGTATACTCGGACACAACTTATCCAAGTCAAGGGTTGTCTGATCAGCCGAAGAGTTCGGCTGCCAGTGCTTCGTAGGTCGCGAGCGGATCACCCTCGGCGGGAAGTGCTTGGATCGCAACGTGATCGGCACCTGCCGCGACATGCTCCCGAAGTCGATCCGCGATGGACTTCGCGGTACCGCGCGCAACCAGAGCGTCGATGACGCGATCGTTTCCTTCGTTCGCCAACTCTTCGGGCGCAAAACCGAGGCGCTCGAGATTGCTCGTGTAGTTGCGCAGATACAGATACGGGTTGGCGACGGCGGGGCGACCGATTGCTCTGGCCTTCTCCGGATCGGTTTCCAGAACAACCTTGTGCTCGGGGGCAAGAATCTTCGAAGGGCCGAGGATTTCACGAGCTTCGGCGGTGTGTTCGGGGATGGTCAGGTACGGATGCGCGCCGGCAGCGCGATCTGCGGACAGTTTCAACACCTTCGGTCCCAGTGCGGCGAGGACGCGCCGCGATTCCGGGACCTGGGCCTCGTCGAGTTCGTCGAGGTACGACACGAGCGAGGCGTACGGCTTGGTGTAGTCGCCGGTCGCCTCCGGATGTCCGACGCCTACGCCGAGCAGGAATCGTCCCGGATGCGCGGCTTCAAGTCGGTGATAGGACTCCGCCACCTCGGCCGCAGGTGAGGACCAGATGTTGACGATTCCGGTCGCCACAGTGATGTGCTCGGTCGCGTCGAGAAGTTTCTCGGCGATCCGTAGATCGGCGCGTGGTGAGCCGCCGATCCAGATGGTGCCGAAACCGAGTTTCTCGATCGCTGTTCCCAGTTCGGGCGGCAAACCAGCCGCTCCTCGCCAGATTCCGTAGGTGCCCAGGTCAGGTGTTTTCGTAGTCTCCGTCACAGCGGGTGCAACTCGGCTGCTGCCGGGATCTATTCCTTCCGTCGTCATTTGCCCGGCGCGCGGTAGTCGGTCGGTCGCTTGACTGCCTCGTCGATCTGCTCCGGCGTGAGCAGTGTGATCGACTCCGAGCGTGCTGCACCTGCCGCAGCCGTGCGAATGCTCAATGCGGCTGCCGCGACGTCGTCCGGTAGGTTGCCGATGACGAACATGTCGTGACCGCCCAGTGCGAAGTGGCAGGATTCGACTGTGCCGCCGATGCTTTCGACCATTCGGGTTATCGCGTCGCGCCGCGCAGTGCCTCCCTCCTGCTGTAGACCGGCGGCGCCGGAGGGTGAGTACGTCACTTGCCAGAGGTATTTCGGCATTTCCACTCCTTGCTCGGGATGGGTACTTCGATCGTGTACCCGTAGGGCGCTCGGTGGCAATGGGTAGGGGACAATCACGGCATGGTTGGAACTCCGGTGATCGTGACTATCGTGTCCGTGTGTGTGGGTTTTGTGATCTTCATGCTGGCTGCCAGTGGTGCACGCGGAAAGTGGGACCGTCGCCTCGTGATCGCGTTGTTCGTCGGCGCGGTGGTGTGCCTGACCGTCGTACCGGTATCCGTCGCGCTCAGTGCCGGAGTTTGAAACACCGAGTGTCAAAACGCTCGAGTGCCGCTTAGTCTGAAGCGATGGCAGATATTCGGGTAGGTATCTCCGGGTGGACGTATCCCGCGTGGCGCGGAGATTTCTATCCGAAAGGTCTTGCTCACCGCAAAGAATTATCTTATGCCGCAGAGAGATTGACGTCGATCGAGATCAACGGCTCGTTCTATGCCCTGCAGAAGCCGGAAAGCTACACCAAATGGCGCAGTGAAACTCCCGAAGATTTTGTGTTCGCGATCAAGGGCGGCCGGTACATCACGCACATGAAACGACTGCTCGACGCCCGTGACGGACTCGCCAACTTTTTCGCCGCCGGAACACTCGCCCTCGGTCCCAAGCTCGGACCGATCCTGTGGCAACTACCTCCGACGCTGCAGTTCGAACCGCAGCGGTTGACCGACTTCTTCGACGGTCTTCCCCGCACCACCCAGGCTGCAGCCGATCTGGCAGCACAGCACGACGACAAGCTCACCGAAGACCGAGTGTTCGCCCAGACCGAGAGGGATGTGCCGATTCGCTACGCGGTGGAAGCGCGGCACGCCAGCTTCGAGACCGACGAAGCCGTGGACCTGATGCGCGAGCACTCCATCGGTTTTGTCGTCGCAGACACCGCCGGCAGATATCCCCGCATCACCACTCCGACTACCGATTTTGTCTACGTGCGGATGCACGGGGACAAGGAACTGTATGCGAGTGGGTACACCGACGAAGCTCTGGACAAGTGGTCCAAGCGCTTTCGGGATTGGATGGACGAAGGCCTCGACGTGTACGTCTACTTCGACAACGACATGAAAGGCTTTGCGCCGCACAACGCAATGTCCTTGTTGGAGCGGCTGCGCTGACGGATCGCCTGGCCTGTCGGTGGGATGTGGAAGGCTTCCGCATGAACGCGAGGACCGAGGAGATACCACGATGACGCCAGAACAGCGGACGCCAGAACAGCGGACGCCGGAACAGCGGACGCCAGAACAGAGCTGGCCGACGCATTGGCCGAAGGTCGCCCGTGACATCGCCGATGCCACGGCCGACGCACTCGCCGCGGTGCGGGCGGCAAATCGTGACGGACTGCTCGTGGCTGTCGAGGAACTGCGCGGGCTCTCGTTCGAGCAGGTCAGCTCGGTTCACGCGGCGATCGTGCGCGAATTGCTCGAGGACACGCATCCGGACGGCTTGTCCAGCGAGGACGTGCAGGATGCGCTTACTGCCTGCGCCAAGTCCACAATCGTGTGGCTGCCGGATCTGGACGTGCAGGCGCTCGCTGCGGTCTACACCGGGGCGCTCGGGATTTCGGATTTGGAGGACGATTCGTTCCGCATCGGGCACGGCGCGTACCTGCGTTCGGCGGTTCTGGTCATCGGAAGTCTGTCGACCGGAGTGAAGAAAGCTCAGAGCGCGTACGTCATTCGTGCAATCGACGAAATCGCACGTGCTCAGACCATCGAGATGCCCTGAGCGTCAGCTCGTAAATCGAATTAGGCTGAGGTCATGTCCAAGATCGCCAGCGCAGATCGTGTTTCGTTTGCCGAACTCCTCGAGTTCATCAGGCCGCGTCATCGGGCCACGTTCGTCACGGTGAAGAAATCCGGCGAGTTGCAGATCTCTCCGGTGACGTGCGGGGTCGACGACGAGGGCCGGATCGTCATCTCCACGTACCCGGAACGGGCCAAGGCCGCGAATGTTCGCCGCACCCCGGCGGTGTCTCTGTGTATCCACTCCGACGAGTGGAACGGCCCGTACGTCCAGGTGAACGGAACCGCGGAGTTGATCGACCTCCCGGACTCGGTGGAACCGTTGGTCGACTACTACCGATCCATCGCCGGTGATCATCCCGACTGGGACGAGTACCGCGAAGCCATGCGCAAGCAGGGCAAGAGCCTGATCCGCGTCACCGTCGACTCCTGGGGTCCGATCGCAACAGGTGGGTTTCCGCCCGGACGCTGACGCTATCGAGCGGGTGGCGAGAGTTCGACTACGTGCGCATCTCTGGCGGCCAGCGGTTCTTTGCAGTGTGCGCAGACAACTTGGGCGTGCAGGATCTCACCGCAACGATGCTCGACGACGGTAGGCGGCGGACCCGTCGTCGCAAAGGTATCTCCCCATTCCATGAGTGCCATCAGGATCGGGTAGAGCGCCTTCCCTGATTCGGTGGCGACGTATTCGTAGCGCGGTGGATGGTCTTCGTAGCGACGCTTCGTGAGGACGTCGGCCTCGACGAGGGTGCGCAGACGCGCGGCGAGGATGTCGCGGCTCGCACCCGTGCCCGCGGCGATCTCGTCGAACCGTCGTTGCCCGAGGACGATTTCTCGGAGCACCAACAGTGACCACTTCTCGCCGACGACCTCCAAGGCGTTGGCGATGGAGCAGTTGCGTCCTTTTGTCGCCGTCATCTCTGGGGCCCCTGTTAGTTGGAAAAGTTAGTTGGGAATTCCAACTTAGCACTTGACGGTATGTATTCGAGGGCGGAAGGTAGGTCGAGAAATCCAACGGAGCAGATGAGGGGTCGTCATGACGGAATTGAATCTCGAGGCAGCAAGCGGATTTGTCAGCGCTGCCGGATTGCAACTGGACGAGGTGTCCGGCACGAAGGTCGTCGGGCACATCGATCTGTCCGAGGCGCATCACACTCCGTGGGGTGTAGTCCACGGCGGTGTCTACACGACCGCCGTCGAGTCGGCCGCGAGTATCGGAGCCAGCACTGCAGTGGCAGATCGCGGCGAATTCGCCGTCGGCGTCCACAACGGAACGGATTTCCTGCGGGCGCGTACGGGTGGGCGCGTGGACGTCGTGGCTCTCCCGATTCAGCAGGGACGCGTTCAGCAGTTGTGGTCGGTGGTCATCACCGATCCGGAATCGGGCAAAGAGGTGGCGCGCGGTCAGGTGCGATTGCAGAACGTACCGCTGCCGAAGTAGGTCAGTCCCAGATTCCAGAGTCGATGTTGCGTGAGATTCGTTTGAGCAGTGCCGTCAACTGGGCGCGTTCGTCCTCGTCGAGTCCGGTCAGTACTTGACGGTCTCGCTCGACGCGTCGGGGAAACTCTGCCTCGACCAATGCGCGACCGGCATCGGTGAGTTGAAGCAGAACCACTCGTCCGTCGTGTTCGAAGCGCTGACGCTCGACAAAGCCCAGCTTGGCCAGGCGGTCTGCGTGTTTTGTGGTGGCGGCGCCGCTGACCATCGTGACGGCGGTGACTTCGCTCGCCCGCAGGGGACGGTCACTGCGAGCGAGTGCACTCATCACGTCGAATTCGGCGCGAGAGACCCCGCTGGACGCCAGTGCGCGGTCGAGCTGGTGAAGAGACTGCGCGTTGATGCGGGCGATCCGGCCCATCACTTCGACGGGGGCGGTGTCGAACTCCGGGTAGGCGCGCTTCCATTCGCGACGGACTTTGTCGATGAAGTCGTCTTCGGATCTGTTCGCCGCGCCCATGGCCCCATCTTAGCGACAGATTTCACATTACTTCACAAGTAATTTACTAGTGAAATAAATGTATGCTGGGTGGGTGACCCGAACCGAAACCGCAGCCAGGACGCCCAGCCGTCTCACTCATTCGAGTGAGGCCATTGCACATACCGTCTCCGGGGCGACGTGGCGAGCGGCTTTTCGTATCGGATCCGCGGACGCGACCATCGCCCCGGCGATCAGAGTCGGACTCGCCACCGCCGTAGTCCTCGTGGTCGGCGGACTGCTCGGGCAGCGGGAATTGGCCGGCTTCGCGGCCTTGGGTGCGCTGTGTGCCGCGTTCGGCAGGTACGAGCCGTATCCACGGTTGGCCGGCAAGCTGGCAATGGTGGGTGCTGCACTGGTGGTTTCGATTGCCTTCGGCGGCGCCATGGGTGTCGCGGGCGTTCCGATGTGGTTGCAGATCGGCATCCTCTCTTTGCTTGCGGGTGCGTCGTACTGCTTCATGTCGGGCTTCCGGATCACCGGGCCAGGGCCCGTCATCCTCGTCTTCGCGGCGACCGGTGCAGCCGGATATGCCTCCAGCGTTGATGATTTGGCGCGGTTGGTCACTGCCGGTGCGCTCGGAGTTCTGGTCGGTTGGGCGGCCGCGATGCTCCCAGCGCTCGTACTGCCGATGGGACCTGCCCGCCTGGCAGTTGCCCGTGCAGTTTCTGCGGTGGGGCGTCTCGAACAGTCCGGCGCAGACGGAGTGGAACCGGCGCTCGGATCGATTGCCAACGCCCGCTTGGTTATTGCGTCGAGTGGCCGGATCAAGTCGACCGTCGATCACGGACGCGAACTGGTGGCGGTGCTCGACGAAGCAGAAGCGGCAGTTCAGGAGTGGCAGTTGCACGGCGACGCCACCCTGATTCGCAGCATTGCTCGGCACGAGAAGGAGCTTCGGAAGCTCAAGCGTTCCAGCATGATCGAACACGATCTCGCACCGGCAAAGAACCTGGCCGCGCCCGAAGGCTATTTTCTCGAAGGATTGAATCGGCTGTATTCGCGCCCGGTGCGGATGAATGCACTCCGCATCGTGGCAGCGTCGGCTCTGGCCGGTTGGCTCGCGGCGGGAGCCGGGTTGGAGCATCCGCTCTGGGCGTCGATGGGTGCCATCGCCGCGATGCAGGGGCTGAACTACAAGCAGACCGTCCAGCGTGGGATTCAGCGGTTGGTGGGAAATGTCGGTGGCGCCGTCGTCGCTGCTGCTCTCATCGCATTGACGCTCGGCTACTGGCAAGCGGTTGCCGTGGTCGTGATTCTGCAGACTGCTGCTGAGCTGCTCGTGATCAAGAACTATGCACTGACATCACTGGCCGTCACCCCGATGGCACTGCTCCTCATCGGTTTCAGTGCTCCGATCGGGACCGAAGCGGCAGTGGCTCGCGTCGCGGACACTCTCATCGGCGTGGTGATCGGTGTTGTCGTCGCCGCTGTGACGATCAGTCGATCGGATCGCCACCACGTCACCGTGTAACCGGTTCTGCCGTGTTTCCGGTACTGCCGTGTTTCCGGTACTGCTGTGTTTCCGGTACTGCGTAGGCTCCTGCAGGTGGAGGACAGCACGCCGGTCGACGGCCGGAAACTGCGTTACCAGCATCGCCGTGCCGAATTGCTCGAGCAGGTAACCGCGTACGTCACGGCGAACGGCGTCGGTGAACTGTCCATGCGGCCATTGGCCAAGGATCTGGGGATCAGTCATGCGACACTCATCCATCATTTCGGTTCGAAGGAACAACTGCTCACTGAAGTAGTTGCCACCCTGCGAGACAGTTCTTCTCTCGACATCTCTTCCGGGACCGACATCGTCGAGATGTTGACGAGTTACTGGAATGGGCGCACATCAGCGGAATCGTTGCCGAACTTTCGCTTGATGTTCGAGATCTACGGACAGGCGTTGTTGCATCCGGAGCGGTATCGCGAGTTTCTCGACCATGTGGTGGGGGACTGGTTGGGTGGTTTGGCGGAAGCTGCGCTCGCGCACGGATGTCCACCCGATCGCGCTGATCGCTACGCGACGATCGTGTTGGCGCAGATTCGCGGGTTGACGCTCGATCTGGTGACCACCGGTGACCGCGTCAGAATCGACGCGGCGTTCGCCGAATTCGCGGCCGCGATGGGCGCTCTGGCCAGCTCCTGGAAGGCGATCTGACGCTCCGAATGCCGTGACGCTTCAGGCGATCTGCTCGAACAGGGACACGATGATCCCTTCAGGCCCCCGGACGTAGGCCATGCGCACGCTGTTCTCGTACTCGCCGATCCCGCCGATGAGTCCGTAACCGTCCGCAGCCACCGCGTCGACCGCAACCTGGAGATCGCCCACCTCGAAAGACACGTTGCGTATCCCGATCTCGTTGGCCATCGGAGCAGGCGATCCGGGTACGTGCTCGGGCGTGACGAAGGACGAGAGCTCGAGCCGTGATCCTTCGCCCGGCGGGCGCAGCATGGCGATTTCGCACTTGGCTCCAGGGATACCGCAGACGGTTTCCACGAACTCACCCTCCACGGATCCGGTGCCCTCCACCTCGAGACCCAGACCGACGAAGAATGCCGTCGCTGATTCGAGGTCCGCGACGGTGATGCCGATGTGGTCGAAACGCTGTACGTGTGCCATGGACACATCCTCCTACTGTTTTTTCGTGCGGTTCGATGCTGGGTCGGAGTTGGGGCCGGAATCTCGACATATACGTTTCACGAAGCTGCAAGATTTTGCTTGACCGATCGGTTAAACAAAATCTACGATAACGTCCAACGAGGTCGCCCACCGCACGAACCGGAGTCGTCAGACGTGAAATTCCAGTCGAAGTCGTTTGCCCGCATATCCATCGCAGCCCTCTGTGCTGCAACGATCGGCTCCGCCGTTGCTGCGCCCATCGCGTCCGCACAGGCACCGAGCGCGTCGCAAGCCACCGGCACTGTGGTGTCGAGTGAGCCGCTACCGAAAGATCTGTGGATTCCGGGTACCGCCGACGCCAAGCGATTCACGTACTGGACCATCGGTTCCAACGGCGGGCCTGCGCTGAGCAGTGGCGCATACTACGTCCCGGCCGGTCCGGCACCGGAAGGTGGTTGGCCCGTCATTGCGTGGGCGCACGGCACCACGGGACTCGACGATTCCTGTGCCCCTTCGCTGGTCGGTCCTGGCCTGCCCGAGCGCGACTACCCCTACCTGGGGCGTTGGCTCTCCGAGGGCTACGCCGTAGTCGCCACCGACTACGTCGGTCTGGGAACACCGGGGCTGATGCCGTATCTCGACGGAAAGGTGGAGGCGCACAGCGTCGTCGACTCGGTCAAGGCTGCTCGGGTGATCGACCCCACCATCTCGAATCGGTGGGCAGTGGTCGGACAGTCGCAGGGCGGCGGAGCGGCCATCACGACGGCGCGCTACGCCACTGAATACGGTGGGGATTCTCTCGACTATCGCGGCGGGGTGGGTACCGGAGTGCCGGCCAACATCGAGTTGACCCTCCTGCCTGCCGGTCCGGGCTTCCCTCCCATCGCCCTCGGCGGCGGATTGACGTCGTACGCGCTCTACATCCTCGCGGGCTTGCGGGAAGCGCACCCCGAGATCGACTTGAATTCCTACCTGAACGACTTGGGAAGGGAAAAGGTCGACTCGGCCGAAAAGCTCTGCGCCGCAGACCTGGACGAGGCTTCCAAGGATCTGGTCCTCGGTGACATCTTTTCCCGCCCGCTCAGTCAGATCCCGAACTTCCAGGGTCTGCTGAACGATTACATGGGTGTACCGACCAGTGGATACGATCGCCCCATCTTCATCGGCCAGGGCCTGCTTGACGTGGATGTCCCTGCACCGTCTGCACTTTCGCTGGTTGCAGCGTTGGTCGCCAACGGTGAACCGGTCACGTTCAAGACCTACAACACCGATCACAGCGGCGCTTTGGTCGAATCACAGGCTGACACGATTCCGTTCGTCGCGAACCTGTTCCGCTAGGCATACCGAGAATCCAGATCATCCGCGGGGTCGCTGTCGCACAAGTGCGACAGCGACCCCGCGGTCATTTCTGTGACTCCTTGATTGCGTACAGCCGCGCCTCGAGGCCGTCGAGGACACGGTCGAGTGTGTAGCGATAGTGTTCTGCCCGTGTTGCTTCCGCAGCATCCGGTGGACCGGCGAACTTCCCGATCAGTGTCTCCATCGATGAACGAGGATCTGAGGGTCCGTCGTTACTCAGTCGTTCCAGCATCGCGCTGTGATCGGGTGAAGGCTGTCCGCTGGGAATGCGCCTGGCGTCGTTCATGGCGATCAGTGTGATTGTCGAGGTGAAGGCGACGGTGTAAGCCTGAGCGGCTTCTTCCCCGAACCCGGCGTCGATCAGCGATGCCAATCCTGCCTCCATGAGTTCCCGGCTGCGCTGGGTGGCAACTCCGTTCATCAGCAGCCACTGCGCCGCGCCTGGACACTCGATCAATGCCTCTCGCATCTGCAAGAGCAGATGTGTCAGCCATCGACGCCAATCTTCCTGTGCGGATGGCACGTTCACGGCCGACACCGCACTGTCGACCACCGCAGCCGAGAGTGCGTCCCGATCTCCGACGAGTCGATAGACGACGGAGAACGACGTATCGAGTTCGCCGAGCAGCTGCCGCAGCGACCAGCCCTCGACTCCGTGCTCGCGACTGAGCCCGAACGCCACGGTCACCACTGCGTCCGCAGTGATCCCGGTGTTGTAACTCCGGCGGCGCTCTGATGTCGCGGCGGACTTCTTGTCAGGTGATGGCGCAGTCATGGTCCGACCGAGCTTAGCGGCGTCGGATCGGTGTGCGTAGTCGACGCAAGCGATTGACGGATGAACTTAGGTGAGGTTTACTTGCCAAATCCGAGCAGTGCTCGGATTTATGCGAACCCCCCGATTTTTCGAAGCTGAAGGACACCATGAAGTTGAAAACGCGACCCGGTTACCTATCGAGGCTGGGTGCTTCGCTGCTGGTCAGTGTCGTTGCCCTGACTGCGGCCGCCTGTAGCTCAAGTGAGGCGGGACCGACGACGGAACCTGCCGAGGGAACGCGTGTTGTGTCCCATGAATTCGGTGAGACGTCGGTTCCAGGCGACCTCGGGCGAATTGTTTCCCTCGACGAATACGCCGCACTCGGTCTCCTTGCCGTCGGCATCACCCCTGATGTGGTCTTCACGTCGTGGGGATCGGAGATCGGCCAGGACATCTTGGCGTCAGCGGGTACCGAGGTGGTCACGGTGCCGCCGCTCGGTGCACCCCCGATCGAGCAGGTCCTCGCCCAGGATCCCGGACTGGTCATCTTCACGTCGATGGGCGATCGGAGCTACTACGACTCCCTCGCATCGACCGTCCCCACAGTGCCGGTCCCGGCCGTCACCACTCCGTGGCGCGAGAATCTTGCCTTCTTCGGACGCGCTTTTGATCGTCAGTCGGTTGCCGACAAGCTGACCGTCGCCTTGGAGGGCAAGATCGCTGACGTCTCTGCTCGGTCCGGTGGTGAAGCGAACACCGTGTCGGTGCTGATGAGCAGTTCTGGAATCCTTGCCACCACCACCGAGCAGGCGCCGCCGTCGTTGCTGTTGGCGGAGAGCGGCTTCGGGCGTCCGGAATCCCAGCGAGCGAATGCGGCTGGAGGACTGCCGTATGCGCCCCTGTCCGACGAGGCGATCCCGGCGCAGGATGCTCGGATCATAGCCGTGTTCGACGAGGGCGTGTACGAGTTCGGCAAGGTTGCCGGTGTTCCCGGATTCTCGAGTCTTTCAGCGGTGCAGGAGAACCGAGTGGCCAAGGTCAACGGAGACATGTGGCTTGCCACTCATCCCTTCGCCACCTTCTGGATGATCGAGGACATGGATGCCATGGCTGCCGGCAATCTGACCGGCAGCGGAACCGAAGCTGTTGCCGCGACGCGCTATCAGGAATTCACGGCGCTGACGGCATGAGTTCGAGTGCGTTGAGTCGGCGCCTGGCTCTGCGATGGGGAGCGGTGACGCTCGGCTCTGCGGCTGTGGGTTCTGCGGCTTTGGGTTCTGTGGCATTGAGTGCGTGCAGCCGTGGTTCGGCGAACGAATCCAGTTCTGAGATTTCACCGTTCGACGACGAAGTTCGTGCTGCCGAACAGGCGAGATTTCATAGCGGGCGCACAGTCGAACGGAATCTGACAGCTGCACCGGCTCGGGTGAGTCTGGGCGCCAGAGAGGTCGACACATGGTCGTACGGTGCGGAAGCAGTTGGCCCGGAGCTTCGAATCTCCAAGGGAGACCGGCTCAACGTTCTTTTGCAGAACGACCTTCCGACGGAGACCTCGGTGCACTGGCACGGCATTGCGATCCGCAACGACATGGACGGCGTCCCGCCGGTCACCCAGGAACGAATCCAACCAGGTGCCGAGTTCACCTACGACTTCGTGGCCCCGGATCACGGAACATATTGGTACCACTCCCATTCAGGCTTGCAGGCCGATCGAGGGCTATTCGGTGCACTCGTGGTCGAGGACCCGAACGACCGGACCGGAGCCGACGAGGACGTCGTCATCGTGATCGACGACTGGCTCGACGGGCTGGGAACAACCCCGGATGCAGTGCTTCGCGCATTGTCACCGGACGTGCAGGGAGGACACCACGGGCACGGCGGAGCTCCACCGGAAGTCGATGATGCAGAGATTGATTCTGCCGCAGAACTTCTCGCCAGCGGTCACGGTAATTCCGAGGCGCTCGGTGGAATGGCAACGCACATCACGTATCCACTGCACCTGATCAACGGACGGCCTGTGGAAGATCCCTTCGTCGTCAGCGCGACGGCCGGAACTCGGCTTCGATTGCGGGTGATCAATGCCGGGGCGGAGACTCCGTACCGTTTCTCGGTCGCCGGGCACGAGATGACCGTTGTCAGTGCTGACGGGCAGGACGTTGCCTACACAGCCGGAGACGAGATTCTGATCGCACCCGCGCAGCGATACGACGTATTGGTGACGGTGCAGTCCGGCTCGTGGCCCATCGCCGCGAAGGTGGAAGGGAAGTCAGGTGGCGTCGCGTGCCTGCTTCGGACGCCGGATTCGGTAGCGGTCGTCGACCTGACTTCGCCTGCAGTGCTGTCAGGTTCCGGCGGTCGGCTCGTTCTGGAATCGGAGCTTCGCCCGTCAGGAGCGCTGGAGCAGAGGGCACCGGATCGTGCGTATTCGGTGGATCTCATTCAGGCCGGCGATCGATACGTCTGGGGAATGGCGGGCGCCGATGCAGGTCGGTTGAGAATGAAGCAGGGCGAGCGAATACGAATCGTCATGAACAACGACACCGACATGTGGCACCCGATGCACACCCATGGGCACACCTTCTCGGTTCCCTCCTACGGCGGGCTTCGCCGAGACACTGTGATCGTACTTCCGCGTACACAAATGGCGATCGACTTCGACGCCGACAATCCAGGACGGTGGATGTTTCACTGTCACAACGCGTACCACTTCGAGGCCGGGATGACTGCCGACCTCCACTACGTTCGATGAGGAGAGCAGAATGTCAGTTCGCACCGGATTGACCACATTGATCGCTGTTGCAGCGGTGTTCACACTGACGTCGTGCGGCAACGATTCGACGGGATCTACCGAGCAAGCGCCGGTCGAGATCTCGGTGAAAAACCTTGCGTACACACCGAACTCCGTCACCGTGCACACAGGACAGACCGTCACGTGGATTTTCGAGGACCAGGGAATGCCGCACGATGTCGTGTTCGCCGAGTTGGGGATCAAGAGCGATCTCCAAGGAAGCGGAACCTACAGTCAGACCTTCGACAAAGCCGGAACGTTCACCTACACGTGCACACCACATCCGAACATGACCGGCACGATCATCGTCGAAGAGTGAGTGCGGCAATGAAAGTGAACGAGTCCGCAGCCCCGGAAGACTCGCCTGGACTCGTCGACCGAGACGCTTTGGGCAGGATGATCGCGCCGGTGAGAAATCAACTCCTCCTAGGGGCGGGTCTGTCGGCACTGTCGGTGCCACTGCGATTCCTGCCCTACGTTGCGGTGGTCGAGATCGCGCGGGTGCTCCTGACCGGCTCGTCGTTGAACCTGGTCTGGATGTGGGCAGCAATCGGTGCAGCGGGCACAATTCTCGGTTTTGTCGTCTACAACGCAGCACTGACCGTGTGTCACACCGCCGACGCGCATTTCAAATACTCGATCCGCTCGCGTATCGCTCGGCATCTGTCCCGAGTTCCTCTGGGGTGGTTTGCAAATAGTGGCACCGGTGAAGTGAAGCAGGCGATGACGGACGACGTGAAGCGGATGCATCTTCTCGTCGCTCACCTTCCCGCCGACGTGGTGCCCGCGATCCTGTCGCCGATAGTGGCCCTGATCTATCTGGTGGCGATGGACTGGAAGTTCAGCCTGGTCCTGGTCGGCTACATCGGAGTGTGTCTCGCTCTCGCCGCGCCGTCGATGCGCAGAGCCTATCGAACGAACGTCGACTCCTGGAATCTTGCAATGTCGACATTGACCTCTGCGACAGTAGAACTGGGCGACGGTATCGAGGTTGTCAAGACGTACGGGAGTGGGAGTCGCGCATTCGCGCGCTACTCGAGCGCTGTCGATTCGATGGTTGCGGTGTGCGTGCGATGGATGTCGGGGATGGGAAGGCCGGTGGTCGCGATGTCGATCCTCCTCTCACCGGCGGTACTCATCGTGGTCATCACGGCGACGGGAACTGCAATGTTGTCCGGGGGTTGGATTACCCCGGTAGCTCTTGTTGCCTTTCTGGTCGTCGGAATCGGTGTTCCGTCGTCGGTTCTGCACATGGGAACGATGGCCAACCTCTACCGCGAAGGCCAACTGGGAGCGACTCACGTCGAGAGCATCCTCGGCGAACCAGAGCTGGCCGAACCTCAGGATGCAGTGCCTGCTCGCAGCACTTTGGTCGAATTCGACAGCGTCGGCTTCGAATACACCACTGGGCAGCGCGTCCTCGAGAACATCTCCTTCGAGATGCAACCGGGCACCGTGACCGCGATCGTTGGCCCCTCCGGCTCCGGAAAGACCACTTTGGCGCGTCTACTTCCGCGGTTCTGGGACGTCACGGACGGGTCTATTCGACTGGGCGGAAGCGATTTACGAGATCAGTCCAGTCGCGAAGTCTTGAGATCAATGGCCATCGTCTTCCAAGATGTTGTGCTCCTGCGGGACAGCGTGCGCGAGAATATTCGGCTCGGTCGACCGGATGCAACGGATCTGGAAGTGGAGACAGCGGCGAGGCGGGCGCAGATTCACGACGTGATCATGCGACTGCCGGACGGGTACGACACCGAGATCGGTGGTGGTTCGGGCGGTGAGCTGTCGGGTGGGGAGAAGCAACGCCTGACGATCGCCCGCGCCATCCTTCAGAACCCGCCGATCGTCATCCTGGACGAGGCGACTTCGCAGGCCGATCCCCACAGTGAATCGGCCGTTCAACGCGCACTGGGCGAGATCAGTGCGGACGGCGGCACCCTGATGGTGATCGCTCATCGACTGCACACCGTCCGATACGCAGATCAGATACTCGTTCTCGACGCCGGACGGATCGTGGAAAAGGGTACGCACGAACAGTTGTCGGCGCTCGGCGGAACCTACGCGCGGATGTGGGCGCTCCAGAACCCCCTCGTCGAAGACATCTCTCCGCGAAAGGCGCCGCAATGATTCGAGACCTGGACGAAATCCTCGGGCGCGACAATGGGATGCGAGGTCAGATAGCAGGTTTCACGCTCGCCGGGATACTCGAGGGTGTCGTCTTTGCACTGATGATTCCGATCCTGAAAGCGGTGGTTCGCGGCGATTACGACGCCGCAGTGCCGTGGGTTGTCACGGCTGCTCTCGTGGCGGTGGCCTGTGGCGCCGTACGGTGGATCGCCGAGAATCGGGCATACCGCATCGGAATCGAGGGTTTTGCCGGTGGAATCATGCATCGCCTCGGTGATCACTTGGTGCAGGTTCCGCTCGGGTGGTTCAGCAAGGCAAACCGTGGAGCGTTCACTCGCCTGGTCACCGAGGGCACGGCAATCTTGATGAGCATCCCGGGAATGATCATCGCGCAACTCGTCACCGTCACGGTGACTCCAGCGACAGTGGCGATCGCTGTGTTGTTTGTGGACTGGCGACTGTCCCTCGCGATGGTCGTCTTCGTTCCACTGGGGATTCGGGCTTACCGCAACGTGCAGTGTGCGGTTGTTCCCGAATACGAGGCGATCGGCAAGAGCGAATCCGAGTTGGCATCGCGCGTCGTCGAATATGCACAGGCGCAGCAAGTTCTACGTTCGGCCGGTAAGAGTGGCGAAGGCTGGACTCGGTTGGACGAAGCTCTTGTGTCCAACCGGGACGCACACCTGCAGGAAATCGGATCGGTCGACAAGTATCTGCTGCGCTTCATGATCGTCGTTCAGGTTGCCTTTCTCACCGTCCTGGTTCTGGCGGCACTGCTGGTCACCACCGGGTCCATCGACACAGCAAGCGTGATCGTTGTTCTCGTGTTGGCCGTGAGGTTCGTGGAGCCGATGCAGATGCTCGCAGGATTCGGTGAAGGTATCTCACTGGCCCGGGTGTCGCTCAGATCTGTCCGAGAGATGATCGATGTACCGGTGCTGGCGGAACCTGAGGTGCCGAAAGAGCCTACGTCGTATGATATTCGGTTCGATTCGGTCTCCTTCGGCTACGGCCCGGATCGCGTGATTCGTAACGTGAGTCTCGAATTCCCGGACTGCTCGGTCACTGCTCTGGTCGGTCCTTCCGGTTCCGGAAAGACAACTCTGGTTCGGCTGATCTCCAGATTCTGGGACGTAGACGAAGGTGCGGTAACCATCGGGGGAGCCGATGTTCGCGAGATCGGAACGAGAGCATTGATGTCTCGGATATCGACTGTCTCACAGCAGGTTTACCTGTTCGACGGAACCATCCTGGAGAACGTTCGGTTGGCGCGTCCGGATGCCACCGAGTCGGAGGTCCGTCAAGCAGTGGTGGACTCCAGGCTAGGCGAAGTGATCGACCGTTTGCCGAGCGGTGAGGAGACCAGGGTAGGTGAAGGCGGATCACTGCTGTCCGGCGGTGAACGTCAGCGGGTCTCGATTGCGCGGGCATTCCTCAAGGACACTCCGATAGTTCTTCTCGACGAAGCGACTTCCGCCCTCGACGGAGAGAACGAAGTCGCCATCACCGAGGCAATTCACCGATTGGCCCGTGGTCGAACGGTGGTGATCATCGCTCATCGCCTGTCGACTATTGAGGGAGCAGATCGCATCGTCTACCTCGAAGCCGGAGGGGTGGAGGAGGTCGGTTCCCACGAAGACCTGATCGCGCGAGGTGGAAAGTACTCGGGTCTGTGGGCCGAGCGCAGTGGCGCGGAGGGATGGAGGATCGACCGAGCACTCGAGCCATGAGCAAACCGTGTGGTTTGATCGACGAATGGACGAAGCTGCTGCAGATCCAGTGAAACCGCCGCGCAAGCGCAGGTGGCCTCGTTGGGTCGCAGGCATTGCGGTGCTCGGAGCAGTTGTCTACGCGGGCTCGATCGTGTGGATCTCCGTGGCGTCGGCCGGACATACGTCAGACGCCGCCGATGCTCCCGACGCTCCGGTTGTGATCGTGCTGGGCGCGCAGATCAAGGACGGTAAGCCGATGGCTTTCCTGAAAGGGCGGCTGGACGCAGCAGTCGAACTGGTGGAAGCGGGAAAGGCTAAAGCGGTCCTGGTCTCCGGCGACGCGAACGGCGGCTCGGGTGACGAGATCGCGGCGATGACGAACTACCTGGTGGAGCAGGGAATAGATGAGCGTCGCATCGTGGGGGATCCGTACGGCCTCGACACCTATGACACCTGCTTTCGGGCCATACATACGTATGGGGTAACCAAGGCGTTGATCGTCACTCAGGGGTATCACGTGCCCCGCGCTGTTGCGTTGTGCCGAGACGTCGGCATCGACGCAGACGGTGTGAACAGCGATTGCGGGTGCGCAACTCCGACGCTGATCAAGAACGCCGCGCGGGAGTGGGTTCTTGCCAAGCCCAAGGCAGCGCTGGACATGCTGTGGAGTCGGGACGCAAAGGTGACGTCGCCGTCGGAGGACTCGGTCCAGGTGGCGCTGTCGATTCCCTGACGCGGGGTGAGTGCGCACGGTTTCTGTCGAGTGAACACACGCTCCGGAGAGTCGGAGCGTGTGTTCACTCGAGGTGAAGGGTGCTAGCTCGACAGTCAGATCAGTGCTGCGGCGGCGAATGCTCCCAGTGCGATCAATGCCGCGCCGGTGACGCTCTGCACGCGTCGGTCCACGACGCACATGATCGAGAGGAATCCCGGCATCGAGCCACCACGCTTGGTGTGCACGATTGCCGCGAGGCTGGGCATGCAGCGGCCAAGGGATACGACCGTGAACAGCGCCGCCCCGAGAGCCGGTGAACCCGAAGCCATGACGCCGAGTGCCAGGAGGTAGTACGCACTCGAGCGGATGAAGATCAGAAATCCCGGACCGATGATCGCGCCGAAGATCAGCGAGACCTTCCAGGGCGCCATTGTGCGGCGTAGATGGCGCGGAAGCTGTTGGCGCCGCATCGGAGTCGGCATCCTCACCGCACCCAACTCGTGCAGCCCGTACGCAACCGCGACGACGGCCCAGACGCCCAGCGCCCAGCCGATCGGGACGTACCCGGACATCGCCGCACCGAGAGCGCCGATCAATGCCCCGGTGACGGCTCCCGTCGTGACCGAACCCAGAGCGTGCCAGCCGAGTCGGCGGACGGGGGTCGAGGATCCCTTCCGATCTACCTGCTTCGGCGCGGCAACAACTCCGGCGACGGACATTCCGCAGGTCGACCAGTTCGCAGCCAGCGACGTAACCAGTCCGGCGCCGATAACAGCTGTGGTCAAAGCTGTTGTCGCAGATGGCGTGGCCACGAGTGCGAGGCCGGCACCCGCAGCAGCGCCCGCAGCGACGAGGCTGACACGGGTCGCGGTGCCGACCGAGCCTTGAAGGGTCGGCCGGATGTCAGGGACATCGGTCTGCAGTGGGCCGTGTGAGAGAACAGTAGTCATCAGATCCTCCGAAGTGTTTGTGGTTCAGGAAAAGTGTTGAGCCGAAGTCGCAGCGAAAAGTGATGAGCCAGAGTTCACAGCACTGTGATGACGCCGATCATGTACGGGTGGACGGAGCACGAATACTCGTAGACGCCGACGCTCTCGAACGTGTGCCGGAATGTTCCGTCTCCGGTGATACCACTGTCGAACAGGCCGGGTGATTCCACATGATGCAGGAGTCCACCGTCGTCGAAGCGCCACTCGACGGTGCCGCCGTGTTCCACGGTGACGTCCATCGGGCTGAACTGAACATTGCTGATCTCGACCACCACGTCGGGGACGGGATCTTCTGTGCCGCAAGCTGGGACACACGTCGCCGCGACAGCGAGGGCGAAGCCGGCGATCCACCTCCTCACTATTGAACGATCACGGTGCCCACCATCATCGGGTGGGGCGTGCAGTGGTAGGTGAAGGTGCCGGCGTCGTCGAACGTGTGCGAGAAGGTTCCCTCGGTGAGCAACTCGCTCTTCAGCTTCCCGTCGAGATCACCGTTGCCGACCACGTCGTGGGGGAGTCCGCTGTCGTCGAACTTCCATTCGACGGTCTGTCCCTTCTCGATGGTGACCGATGCCGGTGTGTACGCCATGTTCTTCACCTCGATCACGACTGCAGGTTCGTCCGACGACGCACCGGCATCACTACTGCAGGCGGTGAGGCTCAGGGCAGCGCACGCGGCCAGGAAAGCGGGAACGAGTTTCTTCATGAGGTGTTCTCTCCATTCTTCGACTTGTCAGCGGACGTAACGCAGATTTGCCGTCATGCCGGCCTCGAAGTGGTAGGCGTTGTGGCAGTGGAACATCCACTCGCCGGGATTGTCGGCGTCGAACTCGATGGCAAGCTCGGTGCCGGGTAGGACGTTGACGGTGTCGCGGCGAAGTCCGCCGTAATCCGGTACCGCAAACGTGTGGCCGTGGGTGTGCATGGGGTGCCACATCGTGGACGTGTTCTTCATCGTGATCCGGACCCGTTCGCCCTGTTTCATGACGAGCTTGCCCGCATCGGCTCCCGCCATTCCCCAGACGTACCGATCGCCGGCCTGGATCAATTCGATGTGGTAGTCGCGATCAGGCGACTTCGTCTCGAGCCGTGCGGATTCCGTGGGCCGGAGTTCGCTTTCGGTGACCAGTCGGCCGGCCAGTTCCGAGAGGTTTCCGCCCACATCCGGATTCGCCAGCGCCAACGCGTCGGTGCTGCGTAGGACGGTCGACGCATAACCATCTCGGCCCTCGACCTTCGCCACCACCGGCCATGTTCCCGACTTCACCGTCACCAGTACGTCGTAGCGTTGGGCCATTCCGACGATGATGGTGTCGGCGGGAGTTGGTTCCACGTCGTAGCCATCGGTAGCGACGATTGTCATCTCGTGACCGGCCACAGCAAACCGGTACGGAGTTTCGGCCGCTGCGTTGATGATTCGCAGTCGAAGGGTCGAACCGGGCGCTGCAGTGACGACAGCAGGATCGTCGGGTGGCCGCCCGTTGATCAAGTGCAGTGGATACGCGATGTGTTGAGTCATCCCGCCGAGTGGTTCGGAAGAACCGTGTCCACCGCTCACCAACTGTTGCGCGACGGACATGTCGGCTTCCGAGTGTTCCGCCGGAGTTGTTGCCCCACCGCCGTGTCCGCCGTGCCCGCCCGAAATTGCCGGGTTCAGGGCCATCAGGACGGAATCGGGGGTGGTACCCAATCCGTCGAGCCAGTCGTCGAGCACCAGAACGGCATCGGCGTCGGCCCCGGTGATGTCGTTCGGGTCCTCGACGATCATGGCGCCGAAGAGCCCCCGATCGGCTTGTAATCCGCTGTGCGAGTGGTACCAGTACGTTCCCGGATCCGGTGCGATGAAGTTGTACTCGAAACTCGAACCGGCGCCGATGGGGGCCTGCGTGGTGGGTGCCGCGCCGTCCATGTCGTTGCGGATTCGAATTCCGTGCCAGTGCAGTGTTGTTTCGGCGTCGAGGCCGTTCTGGACGCTGACGTTCACCCGGTCACCGGACTTCAGTCGAAGTTCCGGAGCCACCGCAGCGCCTCCGTACGTCCACGTGTCCACGAGGCGTCCGCCAAGATCTACAGTCGAGAATCCGGCGGCAAGGGCAAACGCAGCGGTGGTCCCGTTCCAGGCTCGCGCCGATTCTGCGGCGGCAACTTCGGGGTCGGTGGGCAGGATGTAGTCGAGATCGGCCGTGGGCGTCGGAGATGCTGCAGTGGAACTGCATCCGGCAATCGTCCCCATTGCGCCGAGCCCGAGTGCTCCGGCGCCGAGTGCTCCCAAACTCAGGAAGCGGCGCCGGCCCATCACTACACCGGATCCGGGACGACTCATCGGAGTACTTCTGGTGTGATCAACCCGCTGACATCACCGACGTTGCCCGAGACATCGACGGAACTGACCTGCTCGCCGGTGCTCGCGTTGTAACCCACGATCTTCTGTGGAGCGGAGCCTTCGACCTCAGGTCCCGAACCGAGCACGTAGAACGTGGCGCCGTCGACGGAAAAGGTCATGCTCTTGATGTCTGTCAAGCCGAGGTCTGCAAGTGTCAAGCTCTTCACCGGGGCGAAGGTCGTTGCGTCGGACAAGTCGATCTTGACCAGTGAGCCTCCCCGAGCAGAGTCCGGATGAATAGCCGTGTCCGTGTACGCGATTACGAGCCGGGTTGCGTCGGCATTGATGACGTTCTCCGAGAATCGACCGGAGTCCTGCCCGGCGTTTCCGATCGGCTTGACACCTTCCTGAGGCAGTCCGTTGGAGAAGTCGAAGACGTACACATCGCCGTTCTCACTGACCAGCAAGGCTTTTTGTGCTTCCGATGCCCACGTGACCTTGCGGGTGGAGACAAAATCCTCGGGAAGGACCTTGCTTCGGGCGGTTTCCTTCGGAACACCGTCGTCACCGATCGTGACGTGCAGCAGTTCCCGGGTGTCCTCGCAGACGCTGTACAGCTCGTGATCGACCATCCACGTGAACGGACCGCAGCCGACTATCTGGAGTGCACCGGTCGCTTCCTTCTTCTCGAGGTCGACCACTCTGATTCCGTACAAACCGTCGTCCCACGTGACGAAGAACTTGCCGTCGGACGTCACGGCGTTCGAGCCGGCACGGGAATGTACGCGTGCGACGTCCGGAAGCATGACCTCGGCTGGTTCCAGCAGGTTTCCGGAATAGGTGCTGACCGTGAAATCTGCTGCGCCGCGTGAACCTCGGGGGCGCCACACCTCGGCAGCGAGCACCGCAGGATCCTCGGCGGAATCCCCGACGAATCCGTGAATGACCGGATCCCAGATACCCGGGCCGACGGTGATTCGGCTCTCGGCCACACCGGTTTTCGGATCGATGACGTTGACGCTGAGCTCGAGTTGGCCGAATCCACCTTCGACACCCAGCAAGCGGTCAGCTGCGATCGGGGTGATCGAACCGACGTGCAACGGCTCGGGAATGGTATCGCCGATTTCCTGGTCGTCGTGACCGAGGGAGATCCCCTCGCCCGGAGCAGTGAACGGAACTGTCGGATAGGTGACATCGCCTGCGCTGGAAGGTTCGTCGTTGTCGGACGAACTGCAACCGGCCAGCGCGAGTACGACGGTGAGTGGGATGACGGCAACGGCGGGGCGCGCCAGTTTTCGGGTTCGCGAACTGCTCATGATCCGGCACCGACCTTGGGGCGCTCGGCCGGTCGAGTCTGGCAGTCCTCACCGATGATGGGCGCCATCGTGCAGGTGTATGCCTGAGACTCGTCGGAGACACACCAGATGATTTCCTGGTCGTAGCTTCCGGAGACCGGGTTGTACATCACGGCCTGCATGTCCGGTTCGCCGCAGAATGCGTTGGAACACGAAGGTGCCCCGCAGCAGTCGTAGTAGGCGATCAGATAGGTCTTGCCGGTATCAGGGTTGGTGCAGCATCCGACCCAGAACTCTGCGCCGGGCTTGCTGCCGGGGGCGCAGGTGGTGACACCGCCGCCGTTGCATGCGGCACAGGACGTTCCGTCCATGTTGCACCAGCGCCAGTACTCGCACTCGGCCGGATCTTTACCGTCGTAGACAGGGACAAGAGGTTCGGGGCCAGGTGCCGGCGCAGGAACCTCGGGCTCTTGGGCGAAGGCACTACGTGTCACAGGAAGTGTGCTGATCAGCGCCACTCCTGACACACCCATGGTCCACTTGCCGATCCGACTGATCATGGATCGCCGCGAAACTCGTTCGGAGAGTTTACGTCCGGTTCGACTGGTGAGCGAACCGCCCTGGCCCGCCATCCATTCGGCCTGGGCCTGAACTGTCGCCTCGTCGACGGGATATCGATTCTCCGTCATGTTGTGCTGCGGGAATTCATTGTCGTCCAACGATTTTCTCCTGATTCGTGAAGAGGATCGAACTGTGCAGGAAGATCAGGCCGCGCTGCCGGATTTCGCCTGGGCATGAAGGTGCTGGAGTGAGGGGGTGCCGGATTCGAGCGCATTGAGCAGGCTTTCCACCTGAGCCATGTGATTGCACAGGCCCTTTCCTCGGATCTTGCCGTGCTCGTCGAGAATCACGCCGTACGGAGTGGTGCCCACCTGGTATGCGATACCGACGTCTCGAGCGTCGATGTAACTGAGCTCGGAACCGATCCCGCTGCCGGCCAGGAACTCGCGATGCTCTTCGGGTGTTCCGTCGGAGATGATGATCACGTCGAGATCCGATTCGGCTCGGGCCATTGCCCTTACGCCGGGAAGAAGGCTCTTGCACGTCGAGCAACTCGGTGCTGTGAACAGCAGGAGTTGAGGTTTGTCGCGGTGACCACCGACTCCGACGGTCCGTCCTTCCTGATCGATGAGACCGGCAAACGACGGGCCGGCCTGTTCGACCTTGGGGCCGGTATCCATCATCCGGGCACCGAGAGGTCCGAGACGTACTTGTACGCGGCCGATTTCACGAGCCAGAGCAAGAACCATCAAGAACAGTACGGCTACGGCGATCACCAGGATCACTGTCGCGACAAGGAGGAAAGTGGTCATCGTGGTAGTCCTGCCTTCGAGTTTTCAGTGGTGGGGATGTGAGTCACGAGCCGTACCGGGACGCGGTTTCGGCGGTTCGGAGGCGGATGGAGGCGCTCGACAGGTAGTCGTCGACCGGGCGTCGTCCGAGGTGGACCACCGAACGAATCTGTGCGAGAGCAACTCCCGCCAGAACGAGGAGGAATCCGAAGGTCGCCGCCACGACCTGGACGCCGATCTCAGCCTGTCCGGCGGTGACCGACAGTGCCACAGCGATCACCGCGAGTGTTCCGGCGCGAACGGCGTGGAACCATCCGATACGCGGAATCTCGCCGACTCCGAATGCAAAACATCCGCAGTCCAGATCGCGTCGCCCACGCAGGAGGTTGATCGTGAGGCCCGTGAAGAACGACGCGAACATGACGGCAGCAACCAAGGCGGCGAGGCGATGGGCCACGCCGAGAACCAGAAGGATGCCTACGACGGTTTCCGCGACGGGAAGGATGCGAGCGATCGGTACTTCGAGTCGCACCGGCAACACTTTGTATCCGCGCACCGAACGAAGGACCCCGTCGTGGTCGTTCAGCTTGGGAATGCCGGCGAGCAGGAGAACAAATCCGATGATCGCCGAAGTGGTGGCGCTGACCAAGTCCATGCTTCCTCCGTTCCTCTCGGGTAGTGCCGGTGGTGTGTGGGACACATCCTGTACGGGCGATGCTGCGAACCCGCGTCGACCGCGCTACGCCTGGACGAGGTGCAACTGAGAGAGCAGTTGTCGTGTGAGAATCGGAGAACTCGCAGGTCAAGGTGCTCCCGGAGGGGCCGGATGCCGTCGGCCGCCCTTGATCCGGCATGACGCTGGGTGGGAAACAGAGTCGGATTCTCACTTGAAAGTTCTGTGCGCGCCATCGTGGAAACTGCGCGGAAACATAAGCGGACTAACTTGACCGAATTCTGACAATTCGCTCGTAGGTTCGGGCCTGGACGCGACGGACGGTGACACATGGCCGTGAGTGCGGCACTGCGTGCGGCGATCACGCGAGCGCAGAATGCGGATCAACACAGTGAGCCCGTGTTCTCCCCGCTCCGTGGTCTCGGACGAGGACGTTTGACCCCGATCGACCTGTTGGGGCAATCACTCTCCACGATCGCTCCGGCAACGGGAATGGTGTTCATCGCCCTGTGGATGATCACCTACAGTCCCGGCTACGTCGGGTTGGCTGCGATTGCTGCGACAACTTCGGCGGTGTTTCTCGTTGCGTTCTGCATCACTCAATTCACGCGGAGACTGGCCGCAGCAGGATCGTTGTACAGCTTCGTCTTCCAAGGCTCCGGTATCCGGGCGACACTGACGGCGGGCGCCGCACTGGTACTCGGGTATCTCGGAATCTCGGTTTCGGTTTTCTCGCAGGCGGTTCCGAGTCTGCTCGATACCATCGCCATTGTCGGCCCCGACGTGCGAGGAACTGCCGCGACAGTGATCACGACGGTGGCGATTGCCCTGGCCGTAGCGTGGATTGCAGTGCGCGGCGTCCGGTTCGCCACCCGAGCGATCCTGGTCGTCGAAGCGTGCTCGTTGATTCTCATCGTCGTGGTCATGCTGGCGACGCACAGTGACACGACAACTGCTGTTGCCCTGCCGAATCCGGCGCTGAGTGCAGTTCCGTTTCTCGCGATGCTGACGGTGCTCAGCATGGCGGGCTTCGAAAGTTCGGCCTTCTTCGGTCCGGAAGCGAAGCGACCACTCATCAGCGTCACACGCACGGTTCTCATTTCGCCGATCATCTGCGGGGTCCTCTTCGTTTTTGCGGCCTGGGCGGCGATGACCGGCCACGGCGCGACGATCGTCGGAGCGTACTTCGAGGGAACGGCATCGGGGGCCAGCGCGGAGGTGGTTCTGGCAGTCAAGATCGGAATGACGTGTTCCTGGTTCGCATCCACTCTCGGTTGTGCGCAGGCGGGTTCGCGGTTGTTGTATTCGATGGGGATCGAACGGGTACTACCTGCGCCGCTCGCTCGCGTGCACAGACGGTTCCGCACCCCGTACGTTGCGGTACTTGCGTTCGTCGCGGTAAGTGCGGCAGGCGTATTCATCTATTCGGATACGGTTCGCGACGATTCGGGATCCTTCGACGGCGTGGTGGAGACCGCGTTGGTCTGCGCTTACACGCTGGTGGCCTTTGCTTCGTGGAAGTTCTTGCGCCGAATCGGGGAACATACGTCGCTGACCCGGATATGCACCCTGTCCGTGAGTACCGCCGGTGCTGGTCTACTGGTCTACATCGTTCTCGACGGTGCGGTTCACGGGATGTGGGCACTGCCGATCGCTGCTCTTGCTGTTGCGGTGTCGGGGACAGTGTGGAGCGCATTGCTCCGTAGAGCCAGACCTGAAAGCCTTCTGATGGTTGGCGCTTTCGACAGCGTCGAGACGGCGGACCTGTTGCCCGGTGCTGGCACTCTGCTGATCGACGGTGACGGGCGAAGGCGACTCGTTCCGGATCGTGGGACCGCCGAGGGTGACTCGCCGGAGCATGGGCGGTGACCGCGGACCGTGCAACCGCTGGTCCACGATCAGGAAAACAGATCGGCGAAGAGACCCACTTCAGTGGACAACAACCGCGTGCGGTTCAGAAGGCGCTGGGGATGCTCGAGGCGGTGGCTCATCTGGGACCGGGAACAACCGCGAAGGAGATCGCCACTTTTGCAGGCGTTCCATCGGCCACGGCGTACCGGATGCTGAATCTGCTGGTGGCGGAGGGCTTTCTCGTGCGGGTGCCGGACCTGTCAGGGTTCGCGTTGGGACGTCGGACTGCCGAGCTCTCGCATGCGGCGTCGTCGAGTGGTCCGGCGCCGACGCTGCACGAGCGCGTCGAGGACATGCGGACACACACGAGGTTCGGATTGCACGTCGCGTCATTCGCCGGTGGGCGCTTGCGGTTCGTCGACAAGGATCCGGATCACGAGATCATCGGAATAGCGGCACTGGCCAAGAACCTTCACGCGAATGCGCTGGGGAAGGTTCTGTTGGCGCACGACGAGCGGTTACTTTCGGGTTTGGAACTTCGCCGGGTCACGGAGTTCACCCTCGGTGATTTCGATGCGTTGTATGAGCAGCTGAGGTCTGTTCGCCTGCAGGGTTTTGCATTCGAGAACCAGGAATGCCGCCTGGGTCGATCCGCGGTGGCAGTACCGGTTCGAGATCACGCAGACCAGGTGGCAGGCGGGTTGTGTGTTCAGGGAGCGAGCGGGCGAGTGACGGATGAGGATCGAGAGTTGGTCGGTTTTCTACTCGATTGTGCGCGTCAGCTCACCGGATTGCTCTGACGTCACACGCGCAGGCTCAGGGGGAGTCCGGCGGTCATCAGGACCACGGACTCCGATTCACTGGCGATGCGGCTGTTCACCAGACCGAGTAGATCGCGGAACAGCCTCCCGGACTTCGTGTCCGGGACGACGCCGCTTCCCACTTCGTTCGTGACGGCGACAATCGGAACCGGACAGGCGGTCCAGGCGTCGGCCAACCGGTCGATATCTGCGTGGACGGCGCTGAGATCTTCTGTCGCCCACGCCTGATGTCGGTCCAGACGTGCGGTCAACCACGTGCCTAGGCAATCGAGCAGGATCGGTGTTGTTGCGGCCGCGAAAATCTCGGTCACGTCGGAGGTCTCTACCGTCGTCCACGTCGACGGCCTCCGCGCGCGATGCGACGCAATTCGTTCGATCCAGTCGGGATCGTCGTCCTGCGGATCCCCGGTGGCGATGTACGTGACGTTCCGGTAGCCGGCAAGCAGGCCCTCCGCGTAAGTGGACTTGCCCGAGCGGGCGCCACCGGTGACCAGAGTTCGATGGCCCTGTCCTACCCCGATCTCGAGCACAGCTCCATCCGGAACCGCTCGCGCCCCGGACACGCGAAGTGCTTCCGAGAGTTCGTTTTCGACTGGGTTGTGGTGTCCGAGGTGTACGGCGACCACATCGGTTCGATCGGCGATCGCGTCGCAGTTGCGGAGCCGCAACACCGTCTCCGCGAAACTCGACAGATCGTGGTGCCCGGTGCCGTGGTCGGTCTTGTAGCCGAAGGTCTCTTCGAGAAAGACGGCGTCGAAACGGGCGTCGGCAAGTGCGTCGACAGTGGATTCGGGCAGAGGCCCGGTGTCGGTGGCCCAGAAGATTCGGGTTCCGGATGCGTCGGTGATGTCGTAGAGAAGGGTGGGCACTTCGTGCGCGGCTTCGAGTGCGCGAACGCGATAGGTGCCCAACATGATCGACTGGCCGGTCTCGAGCGGTGTGAAGGTCACCGGGTCATCCGGGCCCACCCAGTCTCGGCAGAGAGCGAGCGCGTCGGGTGGTCCGAGAACCTGTAGTGGTTCGGTGCGCGAGGCCCAGGACCGGAACAGCAATGCCATCGGGCCGAGGTGATCGGGATGAGAATGCGTCAGCAGGATGTGTTCGACGTGTGCCAGCGTGCGACCGAATCGCGACGCGGCACGCGGTACTTCGGGACCACAGTCCAACAGGATTCTGTTGTCCACCAGTGCAGCGGTGTGCCCGCGAATGGTTTCACTCGACAGGGCAGCCAGGCAGGAAGGGCAAGTACAGAACGGGTTCGGCCAACCGTCGGCAGCGCCGGTGCCGAGCATCACCAATTCCATCAGCGGGTGCCTTCCTGCCGAATCGGAACAACTATGGGACCGCTGGGCCGGTCCAGGATTTCGACCCGAGCGCCGTACACGCGGCCGAGGAGGTCTGCCTCCAGCACCGATGAGGGTGTGCCGTCGGCAACGACGCTGCCCTTGTCCAGCAGCACGATTCGTCGACCGTACTGACCCGCGAGAGTGAGGTCGTGCATCGCGGCGATGACCGTGATGTTGTCGGCTTCACGCAGTTCCTCCACCAAGTCGAGAACCTGCTGCTGGTGACCGATGTCGAGCGCGCTGGTGGGTTCGTCCAGGAGCAGTACCTGCGGTTCTTGGGCCAGTGCCCGAGCCAGGACCACGCGTTGCAATTCGCCACCGGAAAGTTCGGTGGCTCGTCGATCTGCGAACTCGGTGAGGTCGAGCCTCTCGATCACCGAAGAGATCACCGAACGGTCAGTGGCGGTTTCGGTTCCGAAGCGTCGTAGATAGGGAGTGCGGCCGAGCGCAACCAGTTCCTTAACCGTTGAGCCCTCGGGTACTACCGGACGCTGAGGCATCAACGCGACGACGGCGGACATCGCCTTGCGGCTGGAATTGCGAGGACTCAGTCCCCCGACCGAGAGCTCACCGGTAGACGGAATCAATCCGGCGAGGGCATGCATCAAGGTTGTCTTGCCGGCGCCGTTCGGCCCGACCACGGCAACCCAATCGCCTGGTGTCACATCGAGATCGATGCCGTCGACGACGTCCTTGCCGCCGAGGTTGACTCGGAGGTCGCGGCACCGCACTGCGCTGTCGGTCATGCCGAGACCCGGCTGCGGCGCAGAACCAGAAGGAAGAACGGAGCGCCGATCATGGCGGTCACAACCCCGATGGGGAGTTCGGCCGGTGCCATGACCGTGCGCGCGGCAACGTCGGTGAGGACGAGAAACGCCGCTCCGAGCATGAGTGACAGGGGGAGAAGCAGTCGATGCGACGGGCCGACGACCAGTCGAACCGCATGGGGAACAACGATTCCGACAAAGCCGATGAGTCCACTTGCACTCACGACCGCCGCCGTTCCCAGAGTTGCGGCGAGCACCAGTACCAGGCGTGATCTGGCCGGGTCGACGCCGAGGCTGGCGGCTTCGACGTCACCTACGGCCATCACGTCGAGTACGCGTCGGTGTACCAGGATGACGGCAGATGCCAGCGCGACGTACGGCAGGACAACCAGAACTTCCGACCAACCGTCGGTGGACAATCCGCCGAGCAGCCAGGAATAGACCTCGCGGAGTGAATCGTCGAACCGCTGCTGGACAAAAGTCTGCGCTGCATTCGTGAACGCCGCGACTGCGACACCGGCGAGGATGATGACTACCGCGTTCTGCGGCCCGCCAATGCTTCGGCCGAGCGAATAAGTTGCGAACACGGCCAGCACACCACCGACGAAGGCGGCCATGGGAATTCCGAACATGCCCAGCGCTCCACCCGAAACGATGGCGAGGGTTGCTCCCAGTCCGGCTCCGCTGGAAACGCCGAGGAGATACGGATCTGCCAAGGGATTTCGGAACACGCCCTGGTAGGCGGCACCGGCAACGGCCAACATTGCTCCGACCAACGCGCCCAGTACTACTCGCGGAAGCCGGATCTGCCAGAGAATCGCCTGCTGTGTCGCGGTGAGACCGGAATCGAGGTTGATGCCGGGTATTCCGTCCAGAAGTTCGAGAATGGTCCGATCAGGCGTCAAACCGGCCGGCCCCACCAGAACACCGATCAGCAAGGCAGCGCACAGAATCAGCGCGGCGCCGAGCAGAACGGCGGTCCGATGGTGGGAGATACCGGCTTTGATCATCGAGTGCTCAGGCCGCGGGAACTCGGGCGACGATTGCCGCGACGGCCTTCACCTGATCGGCGACGCGAGGTCCCCAGCGGCTGGAGAGGTCTTCGTCGAGCACATGGATCTGGTTGCCGGTAACCGCTTTCATGCCGCTCCACCCGGGCCGAGCGGCGACGGATTCTGCTGTCACTCCACAGCATTGGGAGTCTGCGAGAAAGATGAGATCGGGATTGGCCTGCACCACGAATTCGGCGGACAGCTGCGGATAGTCGCCCTGCCCCGCGGCGTCGGCGATGCTCTTCATTCCGAACAGCGAGTAGATCTGCCCGACGAAGCTCGAACTCGTGACGGTGTAGAGCGAGGAGTCGAGTTCGTGGAAGTACGTCAGCGGCTGTTGGCGCGCAGGAACACTGGCGACAGCGGCGTCGATGTCCGAGCGCATGGTGTCGACAACTTCGGTGCCCTTGTCCTCGTGGCCGGTGGCCTTCGCGACGCGCTCGATCTGGGCGTAGACGTCGTCGATGCTTGTGGCTGCCGGTAGCAGGAGTGTCGGCACCTTCGCCTTTTGCAGTCCGGAGACAAGATCGTTCATGTCATCCGATGCGATCACCAGATCCGGTGCGTAGCCGAGGATGGCTTCGACGTTCGGTTGAAAGCCCGAGAGATCGGTGACCGGGATACCGGCCGGGTAGTCGGACTGATTGTCGACGGCCTTCACCTGATCGCCCGCGCCGACGGCCCACAGGGTCTCGGTGGCGCTGGGACTGAGTGACACGATCGACTGCGGACGTGACTCGATGGTGATGTCCGTGCCGGAATCCGTGGGACCGGAAACAACAGTCACCGGGAACGAGCCGTCCGAGGCGGCTGTGGTTGCGGGTGCATCGGACGTCGAGCTACTGCAGGCACCGGCAAGCAGTGCGGTGCTCACCGTCAGTGCTGCAAGTACAGATCTGAATCTACGTGTCGGCCGAGTACTCACAGCCACCCCTCCGCTAGTGGTGAAGGGTCGCGAGCAGCGCGGCCGCGAGGCGAAGCGCCACGAGCGGTCCTTCGTCCGAGAACCATCGTGTCGCCACGAGGCCGGTGACCTGACTCGTTCGCCTCGAGTAGTGACGGGCGAATTCACAGTTGCGTCGACAGTGCCGGGGTTTCACCGAACTTCACACGAGCAGCGTGGCACCCCGGTGAACCGGGGCATCTGCACTTTACAGGGGTCGTCTGGCTTGACCCGGGAGGTCAAGGCAGGGTAAATATCTATTCCACTAATGAACTAGTGAAAGGGTTCGGATGATCGACTTCCGTATCGACCGCCGATCCGGCATTCCCACTTACGTGCAATTGGTCCTTCAGGTGAAGCAGGCGCTCAGGCTCGGTGATCTCCAAGTCGGGGATCGGCTGCCCACAGCCAAGGACGTCGTGGGAGCGCTCGCGATCAACCCGAACACAGTCCTGAAGGCCTACAAGGAACTCGAGCGCGACGGACTTGTCGCCCCGCGGCCCGGATTGGGCACGTTCGTCGTGAAGTCCCTGGCAAAGCCCGGTATGGCGGAAAGCTCTGCGCTCCGTCGTGAGTTGGCGCGTTGGGTTGCAGATGCCGTGGCCGCCGGACTCGAGCGCACGGACATCGAAGCATTGGTGAGTTTGGAGCTCGAGAAGACGTTCATCGAATCGGATCCGTCCGGAAAGCAGGGGGAGACATCATGACTGCGCAAGAATCGGCACTGACGATGCAGGACGTGGACAAGCGCTTCGGCAAGAAGAAGGTGCTCGACGCCTGCACTTTCGAGGTCGCAACGGGAAGCATCACTGCCCTGGTCGGGGTGAACGGCGCCGGTAAGTCCACACTGATGTCCTTGGCTGTCGGGTTGACGATGCCTGACCACGGTTCGATCTCGGTACTGGGCAGCACGCCGGATCAGGACGGCATCTGCCCAGGCCTGTCCTACCTCGCTCAGCACAAGCCGCTGTACCCCAAATTCACTGTTGCGGAACTTCTTCGATTCGGTGCGTATACCAACGACAAGTGGGATGCGAAGTACGCTCTGGATCTGGTGGAGCGCGCTGGGATTGCTCTCGATGCAAAGGCGAAGACTCTGTCACCAGGTCAACGAACCAGGGTTGCACTGGCTTTGGCGCTCGGACGCAGACCGCAGCTGCTTCTACTCGACGAGCCTCTGGCAGATCTCGATCCCGTGGCACGGCGGTCCGTCGCGACCACTCTGCTCGAAGACGTTGCCGAGTACGGCACCACGGTTCTGCTGTCGTCACACATCGTTTCCGAACTGGCAGACTTCTCGGATCGACTTCTCCTGCTGGGCGGCGGAAACGCGAGATTGTCCGGTCCGTTGGATGAATTGATCGCTGCCCATTACGTATTGATCGGGGACGGCGATCCTTCGGACGTGGTCGGCGCCGGTGCGGTCATTCATACCGACAAGGGGATGCGGTCGAATTCTCATGTAGTGGAGGGAGTCCGTCCGAGCCCTCGGGCCGGCTGGGTGATCGACGACGCAACTCTCGACGACGTGGTGCTCGGGCACCTGAGCGCGGAAACGATGGTGGCGGCATGATCTGGGTTACGTGGCGGCATCACCGGACATCGCTCGTTGTGTCGTTGGGATTCCTCGCGGCATTAGCAGTCATTGTCTTGTCGAGTGGTGCGATCATCAAGAGCGGCGGACAAGCCCAACTCTTCGGATCGCCTCTCAGTTGCTTCGATGACATCACCGCTATCTGCACGGCAGAGACTGCTCTCACACTGACGACAGTGGTTGCGACGGCTCTGCCGGTGTTCCTCGGCGTGTTGATCGGTGTCACCGTGTTTTCGCGGCATATCGAACAGGGAACGCACGTATTGGGGCTTACTCAATCGGTCAGTCGGACTCGTTGGTTCTGGACCCGGGTGTTGATCGTCTTCCTGCCGATTTCTGTGGCTTCGGCATTGCTCGGATTTGCACTGCAATGGGCTCGATCTCTCCCGGACAACTCCCGGTATGCATTTGTTGCCGGGCGTTCGACTTTCGTCGAGATATCGAACCTGTCGTATCCGCTCTTTCAATCCAGCGGACTGGTCTTGGGTGCATACACATTCATGGCACTCATGCTCGGAGCAGCTCTGGCTTTGCTGGTGCGTAGTTCGATCGGCGCAATGGCGATCACGATGGTCGGTGTTGTTGCGATCCTGGCAGCATTTCAGTTGGTTGCACGACCCGATTACGCCGAGCCGAGTGTCCGAACGTCACCCGTCGCCGGATTCAGTTCCTACTATTCGAGCGATACCAGTATTCCCGCGGTCAATTGGGAACTCGCGCAGGGATATGTCGACCTCCGAGGTAACTGGGTCGACATCAAATACGACGAGTGCACGTGGGGTGGATCAGGCGGCGAGAACCCGTACGACCAGCGCCCGGAGGAGACCGGCGCCGAGTACAGCCTCCGCATGGATGTGCTCTCAGCGCAGCAGAACAGAGAGATGGAGATCTGTTTGCGGGAACACGGCGTCGACCACTACGAAGTTCGCTACCACTCAGCTGATCGGTTCTGGCGTTTCCAGTTCACGGAAGCTGCACTCGTCCTGATCCTTTCGGGCTTGTTCCTCCTGCCGGCGCTCTGGGGCCTACGACGCCTCAAGCCGTGACTCAGCGGGCGACCGGCGCGACCGTCAGCTGGTTGATGTTCGCGCCGGTCATCGAGCATCCCTTGGTGGGGTAGGCAAGGAAGACCGAGTCGTAGCTGTTGGGCGGGTAAACCCTCAGTCCCGCAACGTCGGTCACGCCGCACTGATCTGCCGGGTAGTTCTCGACATTCGTGGCGCGCACCAAAGACGTTGCGGCAGAGCCAGGGGCAAGGGAGACGAGTGAACCGGATCCGGAGCGGCCGGCTGCAGCACCCACTTCGCTTCCGGACGCTCCCGTGGCATACGAGACGCCGGGGAAACCGTCGAGCGTGCACGTGCGACCGCCCGTGTTGGTGAAGACCACCGGAAGCTCCACAGAACCGGCGGCGCCACTCGACTCGCCGAGGGTGACGTTCAGTTCCCCGATCGCGCAGCCTTCGGGATTGGGTGCCGTCGAGGTTGTGGTTTGGGTGTGGTCGGTATGGGTCGTCGAAGGTGCGGCAGTACCGGTCTGGGTCGTCGGCGCAGAGGCGCTCGTGGTTGAGGCGGGTGCCGGTGAACTCTCGGCCGTTCCCGTTTCGTCCGAGCCGCAACCGCTGAGAAGGGCGAGAGCAGCAAGTGGAGCCGCCAACAAGCCGACGTTGCGCATGCGGTTGGGATTCATCGCTCTGTACTCCTCAAGCTGGTCGACAACTGGCTCCGGAACATCCGTGTCCGGTATATCCGAATCCGAGGCCGGATGTGCAGAAACGAATCAGGCTCGCCGGTGATCAGGACCTACTTCCCGGATGGATTGCTGCTGCGGATCTAGCATGAGAAATGACCTGTCCGGATCGCGACCACCGGGAGTAGCGCATGTTCACCTTCACCAGCGACGACGGAGTGGTCATTCATGTCCACGAATGGCCCACCGAGCAGGAACCTCGAGGGGTTGTTCAACTCGCGCACGGTATGGGTGAGCACGCAAAACGCTACGCACACGTTGCCGAAGCCCTGAATGCTCGCGGGTTCCACGTCTATGCGGCGGACCACCGCGGCCACGGTGAGAGCATGCACGCCGGCCCAGGCAACATCGGCGACGACGGCTGGAACCGCTTGGTGGCAGACATGGTGACCCTCACGGGCATCATCCGCGACAAACACCCCGGCCTGCCCGTCGTATTGCTCAGCCACAGCCTCGGTTCGTTCGCTTCGCAGCAGTACATCCTCGATCATTCGCACCTGATCGACGCCGTTGCACTGTCGGGGACCACCGCGGTCGATCAACTCATCGAGAGCCTCGTCAACGACGGCCCGGACGTCCTCGCCCAGTTCAACGCCGAATTCGAACCGGCCCGAACTCCGCACGACTGGCTCAGCCGTGACGAAGCGCAGGTGGATTTGTACATCAACGATCCACTGTGCGGTTTCAGCCTGGACGACGCCGGCATGGGCGGACTTATCGCAGCGGGGCCGAGGTTCGTCGACGTCGAGGGCGTGCGACAAGACCTTCCGATCCTGGTCTTCGTCGGTACCTCGGATCCTCTCAACGCCGCGCTGAGCCGTACCGACGTCGCAGTCGAACGGTACAACTCGGCGGGGATCGAAGACGTCACCTATTACACCTATCCGGGCGCCAGACACGAGATCTTCAACGAGACCAACCGCGACGACGTCATCAATGATCTGACGACGTGGATGGACCGCGTACTCGAAGCGTGACCGCCTCACCGGAAGGGGAACACGATGTCCACAGTTCCGGCCGCACGACCCGATCCAGACCGGCGAGATGTCAAGCGCTGGAGACGATACCTCGCCGACGAACAAGCCGAGGCCGCCGTCTACCGCGACCTCGCGAGTAGGCGCAGCGGCGAGGAGCGCGAAATCCTTCTCGCCCTGGCCGACGCGGAGGGCCGACACGAGGCGCACTGGCGAGCGCTTCTCGGCGATCACGTCGGCAAACCACTACGCGGCGATATCCGCACTCGGATACTGGGCTTTCTGGCCAGGCGTTTCGGTTCCGTGTTCGTGCTCGCTCTTGCCCAGCGCGCGGAGACGCGATCCCCGTATCCGAACGATGCCGACGCGACCGCATCGATGGGCGCGGACGAGAAGATCCACGAAGAAGTGGTGCGGGCCTTGGCCACTCGGGGTCGGAACAGACTTTCGGGGACGTTTCGTGCCGCCGTCTTCGGAGCCAACGACGGCCTCGTCAGCAATCTCGCTCTCGTGCTCGGCATCAGCGGTAGCGGCGTCTCCAACCAGATCGTTCTGATCACCGGCATGGCCGGGCTTCTGGCCGGCGCCCTGTCGATGGGAGCCGGCGAGTACGTTTCCGTCCGCTCGCAGCGAGAGTTGTTGGAAGCGTCGAATCCTGGTCCCGCGGCCAGCGAAGCCGTCGGACTGCTCGACGTCGACGCCAACGAATTGGCGCTGGTCTACCGGGCCCGTGGCATGTCCGCCGAGGAAGCGGACCAGCGCGCCGCCGAGGTCCTCGCGAACAGCACCTTCGGCGCCGCGGACGTTGTCGACGACCATGAAGCCGTCGGAACCGGATTGGGCGCAGCGGCGGCAAGTTTCTGCTTCTTCGCCTCGGGCGCAATCATTCCGGTGTTGCCGTATCTGTTCGGCCTGGAAGGCATGACGGCTCTGATCGTCGCGTCCGTACTCGTGGGGATCGCGTTGCTGACGACGGGCGTTGTGGTCGGGTTGCTGTCGGGCGGGCCGCCGTTCAAGAGGGCCCTACGCCAACTTGCGATCGGCTATGGCGCTGCCGGCGCGACGTATCTGCTCGGCATGTTGTTCGGGACCTCGCTCTGAACGTCTGCTCACGCGCGTAGGGCGGGATCGCGGTGAGCCGGATCGATCCGGACCGGAATTTGGCACACCACGGCCTCGGTGTGTTTGCGCAGTGCATGAGCGATCTCATCGGTCCGTTGGCTCGGGAGTATCCGATGCCATCTGGTCGCCGGGTCGATGGTGGCGACGACAACAAAGGTTTCCCGGTGGGGGAAGTGTGTGCGGATGTATCGAGCGAGGGTGTTCCCCACGGAATTCTCGGTGTCCTCGATGACGATCAAACGCGAATTCGGGTGTCGGGCTTGCCATCGGCGGGTGAAGTCCGTCGTCGATTCGTGGGCCAGGCAGACTCGAATTGCGATGGGCTGCGAAGACATTGCCGTTGCCGCGGCCATCGCGCGGGTGGAGAGCGACGTAATTTCGGACACGGGTACTAGGACCGCTGGTTTGTATCCGATAGACAGAGAATCGTTCTCACCCTGAACGGTTAACCGCGTACCGATATGTGTGTACGCACCGCGGATGCGTTCCATGCCGAGGACGAGCGCAGGGAGCGCGAGAGCGATCAACCAGGCGCCCTCGGTGAACTTCATGGCGGTAGTCACCACTGCTGCGATCGAAGTCAACGCAGCCCCGAAACCGTTGAGCGCTAGGCGCCACTTCCAGCCCGGTGTCCGTTCAGCGAGCCAGTGGCGCACCATGCCGAACTGCGCGAGCGTAAATCCGATGAACACACCGATGGCGAACAGCGGCACCAAGGTGTTCATGTTTCCGCCGGATCCGATGAGCAGGAGAGCACCGACGCCACCGAGCGACAAAACGCCGTACGTGAAGACGTCGCGCGTCGACTTCCGGCTGAAGCGGTGCGGGAGCACGTTGTCGTCGGCGAGGATCCGCATCAGGTTGGGAAGTCCGCCGTACGAGGTGTTCGCGGCCAACGCCAACAGAATCACGGTGGAGAATTGGACGACGTAGTAGCCCACACCATTTCCGAGGGCAGCGGAAGTGAGTTGCGACAGGACCGTTGTTCCAGGGACCGGGGCCAGTGAGAACTTCTCGATCAACACGGCAAGGCCGATCAGCATGGTGCCCAACAGGATTCCCAGAGCTACTTCGGCACGCTGAGCGCTACGCACGCGAGGCTTCTTGAAACTGGGTACCGCGTTGGCGATGGCTTCGACACCGGTCAATGCGGCGCAACCACTCGAAAATGCCTTGAGCAGAAGGAGAATGCCGATCGTGTGTGCGTTGTCGGCGAGGAAGGGAGCCGTGGCGGCGGCAGGGTTTTCCCGAAGTAGTCCGGCACCGATCACCGTGAAGATGCTGACGACAAAAACCACGGTGGGCAACATGAATACCCGCGCGGAATCTGCGATGCCCCGCAGATTCAGTGCCGTGATGCCGCCGAGTATCGCCAGTGCGATCCAGACCGTATAGGGAAGAAGCGCAGGGAAGGCGGAGGTCAGAGCCGCGACACCGGCTGCGATCGATACCGCGACGTTGAGGGTGTAGTCGACGATCAACGATGCGGCGGCAGTCAGGCTTGCGCGAGGACTCAGATGCTTCTTTGCGACGGCGTACGCGCCACCGCCTTCGGGAAATGCGGCGATCACCTGGCGATACGACGCCACCAGGACCACAAGCAGCACGGCGATGGCGATCGTCACCGGCACGGTGAAGCCGATCCCCGCGCCGCCGGCGAGGGCCAACACCAACACGATGGCCTCTGGACCGTACGAGACCGAGGCCATCGCGTCGAGCGACAGACCCGCCAGTCCGGTTGCGACGGAGAGCTTTTGCTTCTCAGGTTCGCCGCCGGCGCGGGTGGTCGACGATATGACTCCACGGTGTCCGAGTATCACTGCATGTCTCACCGAGTCAGTATCGATACTTCCCGTTGAGCTGAGACCGATCTTGACGATGCCTTGACGCGATGGCCCGTAAATCTGTACGGGTTCACAACGGGGGTTCGAGTCGAGGGAAGCCTTGTGACAGCTGATCAATCCAGCGGGCGCGCGTGGCGAGAATATCGCGGTTCCGAGACTCCGATTGGGCGGCGACGTGCGAAAGTAGGTCGCGAAGTCGGCCCAGAACGAGTGGTGAGTTCGATGCCGAGGCTATGACGTCGTCCAGTCCGGTTCTGACGAAGGTCGTGAAGTCGGGTAGCGGAATCACCACACGCAGATCACCACGCTCGTCGACGGCCCGGATCGAATCTGCGCGAACGGCGGCCACCAGAGAGAGGAGGTCTTCGATCTCGTCCAGAGCCTGCACGGCCGTTGCAGGATCGTTGATAGCGGGTGAGAGCGCTCTGAGCGCGATGTCAGCCAACAACCGAATCGCGAGTAGGGGGTCCTGGGTGAAGGTCCGCTCACTCCCACTGACCAAGGCGTCAAGGATCGTGTTGGCGGGCATGGGTCCGCCGTAGACGTCGGCGAGCGGCAATCCGTCTCGCAGCGTGCTACCCGGCGACACTCGGAGGACCACCATGGATCGGCAGTTCCGAGTGCTCTGCAGGAGATCTTCGACGAGGATCTGTTGCAGAACGGCCGGCGGTCGATGCCACTCGATAGTCGTGATCACCGGAAGTGTTGGTAGAGGAGGCAACTCCCGATCGGTGGTGGGGTACACGGCGGCGAAGACTGCTCGGCCACGACTCGAGATCGAGGTCAGTACAGGAGCCAACTGGATGGCCGAGAATGCGCGCAGCTGGAGCAGCCTGATCAGCGTCAGCGTGGCTAAGAGCGCCAGCACTGCGAGACTTGGCACAACCACGGACACATCCGTTTCGTTGCTGATGGCGAGCGCTGCCGTGATGTCGAAAACCGACTGGCCTATGGCGAAGGCAAACGTCCGCCACACGATGGGGTCGTCGCGGAACAACAACAAGCGAGGAGTGAAGGTGGTCGCGGCCCACTGGACGACAAGGAACAGTAGCGAGAAGATCACTGCGACTACACCCAGTAACCCCAGCCCGAGTGCAACGAGCATCTCGCTGACCTGACGGGCGGGAATCATTGGGCCGCTACGTAAATATGGCATCGCCAGTCCGGCAGCCAGTCCTACGACGACGCACAGGATCTGGGTCAGGCCGGCACGCACACGGCGCCGGGGGACGAGGAAGGCATGCCCGATCGGGGTGGGAGCGAAACGTCCGGGCTGATCCACCCTTCAAGCCTCCACGCTGCGGCAATGGTGCGCCTTCACCCGAAACGGATGATGTCGACGCCGTCGTGATCCTGAAACGCTTGAAAGAGCCATGTGAGAGACAGAAGGCGAGACGTCATGACGGATCCGACAGGCCAGAGCCGCGCTGTACTACCGATTCCGGATCGACAACATCTTGGTCTGGTGACGTACGACGCGAAGGATCCGGACACGGAGTTTCCGCCGATCACTCCGCTACTGCCGCCGGCCGGGGCACCCAATGTTCTGGTGGTCCTGTTGGACGACGTGGGATATGGCGCGAGCAGTGCCTTCGGCGGACCAGCGGACACACCGACTGCTGAGCGATTGCAAAGTAATGGGCTCACGTACACGCGGTTTCACACGACTGCGCTGTGTGCACCGACCCGCGCCGCACTGCTGAGTGGGCGCAACCACCATTCGGTCGGTATGGGCTCGGTCACCGAAACCGCGACCTCGGCTCCGGGACTTTCCGGTCTGCGCCCGAATACCAAAGCCGCACTACCGATGACGTTGAAACTGAACGGATACTCGACGGCGCAGTTCGGCAAGTGTCACGAGGTACCGCCGTGGCAGACATCCCCGGTGGGGCCGTTCACATCGTGGCCGACGGGAGAAGGCGGATTCGAGCACTTCTACGGATTCATCGGCGGGGAGAACAACCAGTACTACCCGGCGCTGTACGAGGGTGTCGCGCCCGTGGAGGCGGACAAGACACCGGAGGAGGGTTACCACCTCACCGAGGACCTGGCCGATCACGCCATCGACTGGGTTCGGATGCAGAAGTCATTGGCTCCGGACAAGCCGTTCTTCGTCTACTTTGCACCCGGCGCCACACATGCACCGCACCATGTTCCGAAGGAGTGGGCAGACAAGTACGAGGGCCGGTTCGCAGGAGGTTGGGACGCGCAACGCGAATCGATTCTCGAGCAGCAGAAGCAGCGGGGAGTCGTCCCCGCGGATGCGGTCCTCACCCCGCGCCCCGAGGCCATTCCGGCGTGGGAGGACATGAGTGAGGAGATGAAGCCTGTCCTCGAACGCCAAATGGAAGTCTATGCAGGGTTTCTCGAACACACCGATTTCCATGTCGGCCGGCTTGTCGATGCGATCGAGGAACTCGGAGCTCTCGACAACACCCTCGTGTACTACATCATCGGCGACAACGGAGCGTCCGCAGAGGGGACGATCAACGGAGCCTTCAACGAGATGGCCAACTTCAACGGACTCGCCGCCATCGAAACACCCGAGTTCATGGCGGAAGTGAAAGACAAGTTCGGTACCAAGGACGCGTACAACCACTACTCCGTGGGGTGGGCATGGGCAATGTGCACGCCGTACCAGTGGACGAAACAGGTTGCCTCGCATTGGGGTGGCACTCGCAACGGAACGATCGTGCACTGGCCGGCTGGGATTCGGACCAAGGGTGAGACGCGGTCGCAATTCACCCACGTCATCGACGTCGCACCAACGATCCTCGAGGTCGCGAAACTGCCGGAACCGACCTTCGTCAACGGCGTCCAACAATCACCGATCGAGGGGACCAGCATGGTCTACACCTTCGACGACGCCGAAGCCGCCGAACGTCACGATCTGCAGTACTTCGAGATGGCCGGCAATCGCGGTATCTATTACAAGGGTTGGAGTGCGGTCACCAGACACAGCACTCCGTGGCTGTTCGCGGAGGCACTCCCCGCTCTCGACGACGACGTGTGGGAGCTCTACGACGGGTCGCAGGATTGGACGCAGTCCAAGGATTTGGCGGCCGAGTTGCCGGAGAAACTCGCTGCACTGCAACGGTTGTGGTTGATCGAAGCGGTCAAGTACAACGTTCTTCCGATCGACGACCGAAGATTCGAGAGGTTCAACCCTCACATCGCGGGGCGTCCGCAGTTGGTGTCCGGGAACCGACAGGTTCTGTTTCCCGGAATGAAACGGCTGAGCGAGCACAGCGTGCTGAGTATCAAGAACCGATCGTTCAGTGTCACAGCAGCAGTCGACATCGCGGATGGCATTACTGCCAACGGTGTGATGATCGCGCAGGGCGGCAGGTTCGGCGGCTGGGCACTTTACGCGCGGGAAGGGCGCGCCAAATTTGTCTACAACCTGCTCGGCATGACCGAGTTCGTCGTCGGGTCCGACGTTGACATTCCGGCAGGATCACATCAGATCAGAGTTGAGTTCGCTTACGACGGCGGTGGTCTCGCGAGGGGCGGCGGTGTCACGATCTATCACGACGGTCGCGAGGTGGGCTCGGGTCGCGTCGAGCAGACCCAACCGATGGTCTTCTCCGCGGACGAGACCACTGACGTCGGTGACGACTACGGCATGCCTGTCAGTGTCGACTATAGTGGCGCAACCACATTCAACGGCCGTATCGAGGTAGTGCAGATCGACGTCGGCGACGATGACCATACCCACCTGATCGACCCGGAGGAGGTGGCGCGAGTGGCGTTGTCCAGACAGTGATTCCACTGACAAGAGCAGCAGTCACAATCTCCTGAGGGAGGGTCGCAATGCCGACCGTCATCCGTACTGTTCACGATCTGGTCCGCCACGCGCGCGGGCCGACGCACCATCACCACCATCAATCCGTGCATGAGGCACGGCGAATGCGCGCCCACCACATACTGGTCACGCATTCGCTCGCCTGATTTCGGGGCTACAGGTCGCGCGCCACTGCTCGTCCGGCTGCGCGGCCGGAGAAGATGCAGCCACCGAGGAAGGTTCCTTCGAGCGCGCTGTAACCGTGGGCTCCGCCGCCGCCGAAGCCCGCGACCTCACCGGCTGCGTACAGGCCGTCGAAGACACTGCCGTCGGCCTTGATGACCTGTGAATCCAGGTTGGTTTCCAAGCCGCCGAGGGTCTTGCGGGTGAGCAGGTGCAACCGGACCGCGATCAGTGGGCCGTTCTTGGGGTCCAGGATCTTGTGCGGTGCAACGACGCGCACGATCTTGTCTGCCAACAGATTACGAGCACCGTGGATGGCGGTGACCTGGAAGTCCTTGCTGTACTTGTTGTCGACTTCGCGGTCGCGGGCGATCATCTCGCGCTCGATGTCCTCGTAGTCGAGGAGCGGTTCGTCGGTGAGGGCGTTCATGCCGTCGACCAGATCACGAAGGTTGTTGCGCACCACGAAGTCTGCGCCCTTCTGCTTGAATGCCTCGACCGGTCCCGGCGCGCCCTTCTTGATTCGTTCGAGGAGGAGCTTGAAGTCGCGGTTGGTGAAGTCCGGGTTCTGTTCCGATCCCGAGAGTGCGAACTCCTTCTCGATGATCTTCTGGTCGAGGATGAACCACGTGTACTCGTGGCCGCTGTCGAGGATGTACTTGAAAGTTCCCATCGTGTCGAAGCCGGGGAAGTTGGGGACGGGCAGACGCTTGCCGGTGGCGTCGAACCACATCGAGGACGGTCCGGGGATGATTCGGATTCCGTGGTTGGGCCAGATGGGATTCCAGTTCTGGATGCCTTCGGTGTAGTGCCACATGCGGTCGCGGTTCACGATGTTTCCGCCCGCGGATTCGGTGATTTCGAGCATCCGTCCGTCGACGTGTGCAGGTACTCCCGTCAGCATGTGCTTCGGTGCCTTGCCGAGTCGCTCGGGCCAGTTCTTCTTCACCAGTTCGTAGTTGCCGCCGATTCCACCGGAGGTGATCACGACTGCCTGTGCGGCGAACTCGAATTCGCCGATGGGGGTGCGCGAACTCTTCACGCCGCGTAGATCACTGGAAGGTTCGAGGACGGTTCCGCGTACACCGGTGACCGCACCATCGGTGACCACCAACTGATCCACCTGGTGGCGGTGCTTGAACGTGACCAGTCCACGCTTCTGAGCGGCGATCACCTTGGTCAGGAAGACATCGACCACGCCGGGGCCGGTTCCCCAGGTGAGGTGGAATCGCGGTACCGAATTGCCGTGTCCAAGAGCCATTCCGCGGCCGCGTTCGGCCCAACCGACATTCGGCATCAGACGAAGCCCCAGGTCGTGCAGGTACTGACGCTTGTCGCCGGCCGCGAACTCGACGTACGCCTTGGCCCACTGGCGAGGCCAGTGATCTTCGCGCTCACGGTCGAATCCGGCAGTGCCCATCCAGTCCTGCATTGCCAACTCGAGAGAGTCTTTGATACCGAGTCGGCGTTGCTCGGGGCTGTTCACGAGGAAGAGTCCGCCGAGCGACCAGAATGCCTGCGCGCCGAGGTTGGCTGCGTTCTCCTGTTCCACGACAAGGACTTTGCGGCCGGCGCGTGTCAGTTCGTAGGTGGCGACCAGTCCCGCCAGCCCTGCCCCGACAACGATGACGTCAGCTTGTTCGCTCACGACAGCTCCTCTTCCGATTGGTTGTTCTGGATTATTTCGCTGTAGGACAGCAGGATTCGAGTGAAGATATCGCGGCGCAGTGCAAAGGCGGCGTTGGTGTCGGTGTCGACGAGACACTGCACGCTGGTGCCGTCGTGCACTGCGACCAATGCCCGTCCCAACGCAGTCGGGTCGCCGACGATTGTTCGCCCGACGTCGCTGAGCGCGGACTCCACAATGGGCAACAGGGTGCGAAGGATCGCGTCTTCACGGTCGGCAAGGGCTTTGCGAAGTGCCGGGTTGCGGAGCGCGTGAGCGGTGAATTCCGCGTTGATCCGGTACCACTGCGGGTCGACCGGAACCACCGCCACGATCCGGGCGACAGCGGCATGGATGTCGACGGTGTTACCGGCGGTGATCGACTCCGTCGCCAACCGCAGATCAGCGAGCATTGCTGCAGATCGTTGCTCCCACATCGCGAAGAACAGTTCGTCGAGTGAATCGAAGTTGGAGTAGAACGCGCCTCGGGAGTAACCGCCGCGTTCGCAGATCTGCTCGACCGTCGCGTGCCCGAACCCTGATTCCGAGAAGGCGTCTGCAGCCGCGTCGAGCAGGCGCTGCCTGGTTTGACCACGGCGTTTGGTGACACGTTTGGCCGGCGAGTTGTCCGTTCCAGTCGTCATCGGCGCCTCCATCGGGTGGAACCCAAACGATACACCGATGTATCCGATGCGAAGACGTATCTCGATTAGATCTTCTTGGCAGGTGTTTCTATCTATATCTAGCAAATATGCAAGATAGGAAGATATTTGTATGACGACAGCTACAAGTGCAGATCACGCTTCCTGATCGCCGCAGTGGCGACGACGCTGATCGCCGAGGTGGCCACCAGATATCCACAAGCCAGCCACGGTGAACCGCCGCTGGCGCCGATCAGTGCCGTCAGAATCAGAGGTGTGACGCCGGAGGCGTAGATACCCGAGAACTGGTAGACGACCGACAACCCGGTGTACCGGATTTCTGTGGGGTAGAGGCTTGCATACAGGGTTCCCTGGGCGCCGTAGAACAGGGCATGAATCACTCCGAAGACCACGACCATCGCGACTCCGAAGAGCAGGAGATTCTCGGTACCGAACAGTGCGAAGGCGGGGAAGATCGCGAGGCCGTACGCGGCGATGCCCACGATGTAGACCCGTTGCGGGCCGAACCGATCGGTGAGTAAACCGGAAAACGGCAGCAAGATCGCCATCACTACTGCGGCCACGGTGACCACAAGAAGTACGGGAACCTTTTCGAAATGCAGAGTCTTGGTTGCATACGTGATTGCGAAGACGCCCCAGGTGTTGAACGCGGCGCCCTCGCCCCAGCGAGACAACATGCCCAGTACGGTGTTTCGCGCGGCTTTTCCTTGAAAGACTTCCCTGAGCGGGGCGGACGAGCGCTGTTCGAGGTCGCGAACGGCCTGAAAGGCGGGCGTCTCGTCCACCTTCAAGCGGACCACCAACCCCACGATCACGAGCACCAGGCTCAGGACGAAGGCGATGCGCCAGCCGAAACGGAGAAACTGGTCGTCGTCGAAGACTGTCTGAAGCAGCGCGAACATTCCTGTGCCCAATGCCAACCCGAGAGCCAATCCGATCTGCGGGATGCTGCCGAACAGTCCACGCTTCTTCTCCGGACTGTGTTCGACCGCCAAGAGAACAGCTCCGGCCCACTCACCACCGAGAGCAAATCCCTGCAGGATACGAAGCAGCAGAAGCAGAATCGGCGCAACGACTCCGATCTGAGCGGCGGTCGGAAGAACGCCCATCAGCGCCGTCGCGATACCCATGATGAACATCGTGAGAGCAAGCGTCTTCTTGCGCCCGATGCGATCGCCGATGTGACCGAACACCACTCCACCGATGGGGCGAACGAGAAAGCCGACTGCGAAGGTCGCAAAAGAGAGCATGGTCCCGACGAACGAACTCTGGTTCGGGAAGAACAGTTGGTTGAAGACCAGACTCGCTGCCGTTGCGTAGAGGAAGAAGTCGTACCACTCGACCGTCGTGCCGAGCAGGCTCGCGGCGACGACGGTTCTCAATCTGGATCGCCGCTCGTCGTCGGTCTCGTTCGAGAACGGTGAATTGTGCTCGACTTCGGCAAACGTGGTCATCGGAGCCCCCGGGTCGCGGTGCAAATTCACGAAGGTATCGCCGGCGCCGAAAGTGGGCACCCCTAGCGATCAGGGTGATTTCAACCCTGTTCTTCGAGGTGGACTGTGGTTGTAATGACAGAAGAGTTCTGCCTGTACGTCGACGAAAGGAATCACCGTGTCACTGCGCTTCCACTGGTTCTTGCCTACTTACGGTGATTCCCGGAATCTGATGGCGGGTGGGCACGGCAGCTCGATGTCCGGTGATCGTCCGGCGACGCTGAAATACCTCAATCAGATCGGCGCGGCCGCCGAGACGAACGGCTTCGAAGCCGTCCTCACGCCCACCGGCGCGTGGTGCGAAGACGCATGGCTGACGACGGCGATGATGCTCGAGACCACCGAGACACTCAAGTTTCTGGTTGCTCTGCGCCCGGGATTGCTCAGCCCCACGCTTGCCGCTCAGATGGCCGCAACCTTCCAATGGCAGTCGGGCGGTCGTCTGCTGCTCAACGTCGTGACCGGCGGGGAGGACCACGAGCAGCGCACGTTCGGTGACTTCCTCGACAAGAACCAACGGTACGCACGATGCGGCGAGTTCCTCGACGTGATCCGCCAGTTGTGGTCCGGTAACGGTCCGGTTGATTTCTCCGGCGAGTACGTCAACGTGGAAAAAGCTACGCTGCAGCGTATTCCGGATCCGGTACCGCCCATCTTCTTCGGCGGATCCTCGCCGGCGGCCGGCACCGTCGCATCGCGCTACGCGGATACCTACCTCACCTGGGGTGAGACGCCGTCCGCTGTTGCCGCCAAGATCGCCTGGATCCGCGACCTCGCGGAAGTCCAAGGTCGTCACCTCGACTACGGAATCCGTTTGCACGTCATCAGCCGGGACACCTCGGAACAGGCATGGGCAGAAGCGGATCGGCTGCTCAGTGCGCTCGATCCGGCGACCGTCGAGCAGGCTCAGGCGAGTCTTGCGCGATCCGGCTCCGAAGGTCAGCGTCGGATGCTCGAATTGCACGGCGGTGGTTCGGCTTACAAGGAGGGCGTCGGAGCGCGGTCGCTGGAGATTGCGCCGAACCTGTGGACCGGCGTCGGATTGGTGCGAGGGGGAGCAGGTACCGCATTGGTCGGTTCGCACCAAGAAGTGGCTGATCGGATTGCCGAGTACGCGGCGATCGGACTGGATCACTTCGTATTGTCGGGCTATCCGCATCTCGAAGAGGCGTATCAGTTCGGTGAGGGTGTGCGTCCGATCCTCGAAAAGCGTGGATTGGTAGCACCGCACGGTTCGGTCGGCGGACCGGTGCGAACGCCCTTCGTCTCCAGTGGGAACTGAGTCGAAAAGCTAGCTCTTCGAGAAGGGGACGTTTGTCCCGATCTTTCGGGCATGCCCTCCCGGCGGGGCAATTGGGCCATTTCGGGCGCTAGATCCGATCTAGGCTGCGCACTGTTGCCGAACTCAAGGCGCAGTACGAAAGGATCCTCGATGAAGCTGGGCACGAGTGGAGTACGTCGCGTAGTGGGAACCGTGGCAGTCGCCGCTGCAACCGCGGCAGGCGTCGCGATGGTCAATCCTGCGACTGCGTCGGCCGAGGTGGTCCCGCCGGTCGTCTCGTACAAGGTGACCGGAAACGATCTGGCGCTGACGATCACGAACAACAACACGGGAATTGCCCCGTTGTGCCAGGCGTTTGTCGTCAACGCCGCGGATTCTGCTGCTGTGCTTGATGATCCGCTGAAACTGCTTGATCCGAACCTTGTGGTGTACCCCAAGATCACCGATCCGGCCTCGCTGTTCGACGTGGGCAAGGGGCAGACGGTCACCGATACCGTGACCGATGTTCCGGACGGAACCTACGCCGTGCTCGGTGCCTGCTCCGATCTTCTCGATCTCGAGACGTTGGGTAAGCCCGTTCCTGGCGTGCCGAGCCTCGTTGTCATCGGTGGACCGTTCAGCGGCATCAATACCGGAAGCCTGAGCGACCTGTTCGGTAGCGGCAGCCTCGAAGGGCTTTTCGGGTAGCTCGCTGCCTGCCTCCCCAATTTTCCGACTGAGCGGTCTATTCTTCATGCATCTGGTGATCTGACCGACTTGCCTGGAGGTTCGGAAATGCGAAGTCGTGGATTCAAACGCGCTCTCGGAAGCATTGTCGCGGCGTCCGCCGCCGTCGTGGGACTGGTTGTCATGACTCCGGCGACGGCGTCGGCAGCACCAGCGATTCTTCCGCCTCCGGTATCGGTGAGCGCAGCGGACAATGCGATCACCTTCACCGTCACCAACCCGAACCCGCGGTTCAGCTTCATCAACTGCACGGTGGCGATCCTCAATGCCAGGGATGTCCCCGACGTGATTCGTGATCCGGCAAAGCTGCTCCAGCCTGGCGTGTTGGTGTACCCGACCGTCAGTAACATCCTCGATCTGTTTGCCGTTTCGCCTGGGCAGACGATCACGCGGACCGTCGGTAATCTGCCGGCCGGGGTTTACGCCGTTGCGGGAGCGTGCGTTCGACTACTCGATCCGACCAACCCCACTATCGCGATTCCGCAGGCAGTTGTGGTCGGCGGCTGGTTCGAGGGCGCGGGAACCGGAAGTCTCTCAGGATCTTTGGAGGATCTGGGATACAACACGGTTCAGGACTTGATCGACGCATGGAATCGGATCAGCTCGGGAAGCAGCGGCGGTAGCTTTCAGTTCGAGTACCAAGGTGGCTCGGATTTCGAGGTAGTGGGTCCCACGTCGTAGTAGGTGCAACTCACTTGCGTGCACGATGTCGCCGCACCGCGTCGCGGTTCGCGCACGTGGGGGAGCAGTACCGCTGATTGCCGTTGCGGGAGGTGTCCGCGTAGATGTTGGTGCACTCGTCCAGGGTGCATCGACCTAATCGGTGCATACCGCGGCCGACGAGGTGCAGCGCCGTGCCTACCGAGAAGAGTGCCTTGAGGACCTCGGCGAGCGACTGTTGGGGATCGCGGTAGTGCAGATGCCAGCCGTCGTTCGCGTGGTTGGTCATGCGCGGATACGCCGACGCTTGCTCGAGCATGACGTTCACAAGTTCGGCGCGGGCTGCCTCCTCCGTGATGTCGACGATTTTCGACCACTCGATCAGAAGGTCGAGGGTCTCGTCGAGGTCCTTCTCGGCGATGGGGAAATCGAGAATGATGCCTGCATCGACGCAGCGTTCGACGAGTTCGGCCAAGGTCTCGGGGTTTCGATTGGCCAGGTCGGCGGCCAGCGTCACCGCATATTCGCCGTAAGGGTTGAGATGCACAATGCCATTACATCATGCTCGTTGCATGAAGAAAACAGAGATCACGCCGATCGGTTGCATCCATCGCTGGGAGGTCGAATCCCGGCACCGAACCAGCGAGGGGACGGTCACCTACCTGCGCTGCCATTGCGGGTCGTGGCAGACCTTGCTCGCCGAGTGGATGTCGGGTGGGGCAGCCTCGGCCGTCGCCGCACCGATAAAGGTCAGGTCCAGGTAATGATCAGCTAATCGTTCCGTTTTACCTCCGGCGACATGGAACGTGTTCTAGATTCAGGGTTATCTGCCTCGATGTCGCGGCGCGGACTCTGAAAGGAAAGACAATGCAGTTCAATCTTGCTGACATATTCGAGACCGTTGCCGGCTCAGTCCCTGATCGCGTTGCATTGACTTACGAGGGAGAGAACTTCTCCTACTCTCAGTTGGATGCGGAGGCTAACCGAACGGCCAACCTGTTCGCGAAAGCCGGCATCTCGCGCGGCGATCATGTAGCCCTGTTCCTGAAGAACAGCGTCGAACATGTCACGTCGATCCTCGGGTTGATCAAGATCCGTGCGGTCCCGATCAACGTGAACTACCGGTACACACCCGCGGAGCTCGAGTACATCTTCACCAATTCCGACTCGGTCGCGGTGGTCGTGGAACTCCCCGAGCATCAGCGTGTCCTTGCTTCCCTCTTCGGTGCATGCCCGAAGGTGAAGACGGTGATCGTGATCGGCGAGGTCGACGCCGAACTGGTCGCAGCAGCAAAAGCGCATGAAGTTTCTGTGGTTTCGTTCGACGACGCTCGTGAACAGTCTCCAGTGGGGGAGTTCGACGCTCGTTCTGGCGACGACGTGTACCTCCTCTACACCGGCGGGACCACCGGATACCCGAAGGGCGTCATGTGGCGTCATGACGACTTCTTCCGTAAGCCGCTCTCCGGCGGCAATCCGTACGGTGAGGGAGCGCGGCAGGACCTCGCCGAGATTGCCAGTGCTGCAAAGGAATTTCCGGAACTCTCGTTCCTCATTGCTGCCCCGCTGATGCATGGCGCCGCGTTGTACTCGCTGTTCACCTTCCTCACCCTCGGTGCGCGAGTTGTTCTACGACGCGAGTTCGACGCGGAGAAGGTCGTCGAAGCGATCGAGAAGGATTCGGTACAGGTGATCTTGATCGTCGGCGACGGCATGGGACTGCCGTTGGTCGACGAGATGGAACGACGCAAAGACGAGGTCGATTTCAGCACCCTGTTCTCGATCACCTCGGGTGGCGCGATCTGGTCCACCAGCGTGCGGGATCGCATGCTGGCGGTGAAGCCGGACCTGCTGCTGCGGGACAACTTCGGAGCCTCCGAGTCCGGTAACGACGGCGCCTTCTCCATCGACGAGGCGGGCAATCTGCGAATGCCGCCCTCGCCGAACATGATTCTGGTCGACGAGCGCCTCGAAGAGATTCCAGCGGGCTCCGACGACGTGGGCTACATCGCGCGCATCGGAAACGTCCCGCTCGGGTACTACAAGGACGAAGAGAAGACCGCCCGCACGTTCCCGACCCGCGCCGACGGCACCCGCCTTTCGGTGCTCGGCGACATGGGCAAGGTGGAAGCAGACGGCACCATTGTCTTCCTCGGCCGTGGCTCGCAGTGCATCAACACCGGTGGCGAGAAGGTCTTCGCCGAGGAGGTCGAGGCTGCCCTTCACGCACATCCGGCGATCTCCGACGCGCTCGTTGTTCCCGCACCCGATGCGCGCATGGGGCAGCAGGTCGCAGCGGTGATCGCGACCTACCCCGGATCCGACGAGCTGACTCTCGAAGCGGTACAGGAACATTGCCGCAAGACGTTGGCCGGCTACAAGGTGCCGCGCACGATCGTGCTTGTCGATGAAGTCAAGCGAACCCCGGCCGGTAAGGCGGACTACCGCTGGGCGACGACACTGGCGTCGTCCTAGCGGCGTGGAGTGGGCGACGACGATCTTTCACACGGATTTCACCACGACATAAGAGACATACCGGAAAGATGGTGCAGAGTAAGTCGTTCGCGCCTTGCGTCGTCACTCCACGAAAGGGCCTTGTCTCATGCTCATCATCGGAATACTCCTGTTCGGGATCGTCATCGGAGCGGGAGCCCAGCTGATTCTGGGGAAAACGACCGCACGAGTGGACTGGACCTTCGCGTTCATCGCGGGAATCGGTGGTTCGCTGGTCGGCGGATTGCTCGTGAGTTTGATTGCAGGCGACGGATTATCATTGCGCCCGAGCGGCATCCTCGGGTCTCTTGCCGGCGCTGTCATCATCACCGCGGGGTGGCAGTGGTACCGCGGCAGGAACGCAACTACAACTACGCGTCCGTCTGATCGCTGATTTCCACAGTTCCGTCAGGGGACGGAGAGCGTCGACATATGAACGAACTACTCGATGAAGTCCTCACCGCACATGGCGGAGTCGAACATTGGCAGTCCGTTTCAGCGATCACGGCACGGGGACGTTTGGGCGGTCTGCTGCCCCAGCGCTTCCCAGGCAACAAGTTGGCGAAGTTCACGGTCGAGGTTGAAGTCGCCGAGCAACGCACTGTCCTCCAAGACTTTCCGCGTGTCGGCGAGTGCGCTGTGTTCGACAAGGGCGTCGTGCGGATCGAAACTCGTGACGGCGAAGAACTCGGGAGTCGAACCGACCCACGTTCAGCGTTTTTCGGGTTGAGTGGAGTCCGGCGCAACCTCCACTGGGACGCACTCGACACCGCTTACTTCGCCGGCTACGCCTTTTGGAACTATATGACGGCACCGCTGCTGCTCGCCCGCGACGACATCACTGTCACCGAAGCCGAACCTTGGCAGGAATCCGGGCAGCAATGGCGACGACTTCAGGCAACGTTCGCGCCGGCGATCGATACTCATTGCCGGCAGCAGACCTTCTATGTCGACAACGGCGGCCTCATCCGCCGTCACGACTTCGTCGCCGAACCGGTAGGCAGCTGGGCGAAAGCTGCTCTCTACTGCGACCATCACCGTCAGTTCGACGGTCTCACGTTTCCCACTCGACGACGTGTGCTCCCGAGAGGGCCAGGCGGCCGCGTTCTCTCGCGCCCGACGCTCCTGGCGCTCGACTTCGACGACATCGAGATCAAGCGATGAAGATCAGTTCTCGGTTACCTGTTGTCGAGTGTGAACAAACGGAACACGGTCCGCATGCACAGAACGACGCCGACGAAGCCCAGTACAGCGCTCACGAGTGCGTAGGCCGACAGCTGAGGTGTGAGTTGTGGTCCGCCAGGTACGAACAGCAGGATCGCTGCGACAATCAGCGCGGTCACTCCCGCCGCCATACCCAGGGCGTTGTTCGCCGACCGTCGTAGCCATCGCCTGTCGTCGGGGTGTGCGACCGAGCGAGTGCGAAGTGTGAAGCTTCCCGACGCGATCGAGGTCGCGATCTGGTCGAGCTGACCAGGCAGGCGCCTGACCACCGCGGTTGTGACCGCCGTCGTCGACAGGATTGCCTGCGCGGCTGCAGTCGGGCTGGCGACCTGGGTCAACAGTCGGGGTACTTCGGCCCGAACAGCAGCGACGAGGTCGATCTGCGGATCCAGGAGCCGGAGGGCGCGCTCCAAAGACGCGAGCGAACGGAAAGCGGCGGCGACGTCTCCCGGCACTCCGATTCGGTGTTCTCGAAGCACGGTGAACATTCGCGCGAACGATGCCATGGAAACATTGGGTTGGACACTGAGCAGGGTGATCTCTCGGCCCACCTGGTGACGTAGTGCTCCGCGATCAACTTCGGGCGGTACGTCGAATGCCATCAGCATCGCGTCGACTGTCGCCACCGGATCACCTGCGAGGGCAGCGTTGAGGAGCACGGCGAACAAGACCCGTGTCTCGCCGTCCAGAACCCCTACTGCGCCGAAGTCGAGGAGTCCGACCCGGCCGTCATCGAGGATCATGATGTTGCCGGGGTGCAGGTCCGCGTGAAACACCCCGTGGACAAAGATCCCGTCGAGCAACGACGCAAGAAGTTTGTTGGCGACGCTGCTGCGGGTGTCGCGGTCGAGGCCGATGAGCGCGGCCTCACCGTCGGAGAGCGGTGTGCCGTGAAGACGTTCCATCACGAGCACCCGTCCGCTACTGAGGTTGGGGTAGATATGCGGAACGACGATATCCGGGCGGTTCGACATGGTGGAAGCAATCGCGCCGGTGTTCGCTGCTTCGGTGCGGTAGTCGAGTTCCTCGAGCAGTGACGTGACGAGGCCCCCGGCGAGTCGATGAACTCCGATATCGCGTGCCCAGGGAAAACGGGTCTCCGCGAGCGCCGAAACGCGAAGGAAGATATCGCAATCCACGCTCACTTGTGCGCTCGCCTCGGGGCGTTGAACCTTCACCACAACGTCGACGCCTTCAACGGTGCGCGCGGAATGTACCTGTGCGACAGAGGCGGCGGCGAACGGCTCCACATCGAACCACGCGAACACCGACTCTGGTGCGTCGCCGAGTTCCGATGCCAGTAGCTCCGCGATACGGTCGGGATCAGCCGGGCGTGCCGAACTTTGCAGAGAAGAAAGGGCGCGAGCCAACTCGGGTGGTATGAGGTCGTCTCGCGTGCCGAGGATCTGTCCCAACTTGACGAAAGTGACACCGCACCGGTTGATTACTTCCACCAGTGCATCCCCGAACTGAGGCGCTGATGGCCCAGCACGGAGAGCGGGCCCGCCTCCCGCTCGCACGACGATGCCCATGATCTGGACGTACCGCTTCGTTCGGCGCCACGATTTTCGGCTGCGCTGCAATGCTTCTGGCGGGCCGGGTATGGACCCCGTTGGAAGGACAACTTCGAGGAAGACCAGTACTGCCAGGCACGCCGCGAATACCCAGAGTGCGACAACTCCGAAGAACGTGAGCGCTACTCCCACGCTCACCAGAAGTTGATCGTCCTGGCTGGCAATTCCTGCGAATGTCGCGGCGTAGCCAGACAGGGGGACACCCACCGAGAGCGCTATCACCGCGACCGCAAGGGTTCGCGGCCATCCGACTCTCGTCCCCAGCGTTCGTCGCATCACGCCCGCCAGTGCTGCTGCAAGAAATGGCGTCGTGACGATCCAGACCATCAAGTCCATTGCGATAGCGTACGGGTTCGCGATCTGCGATACATCCAGGAAAACCCCGAGCCCACCCCGACTGACGGGTAACAAGCCCGACAGTGCCCAAGCGTCGAACATGCTTGGGCACTTCGGTGTTCAGTCGGTCCGATGTCGACTCGTCCTGATCGACCGTCCAAAACTGCGTTCACTGGCCATCCGCGAGGCCGAACTACACATCATGCTCGTCAGCGATGTCCCGGCACCCTTCGTGTGGAGCTGTACAGCCGAAGAACAGGCTGCGATGGACGCCGAGCAGAAGTGGGACCGAGTGGACTCCTTTAAAGAATGGGGCCGCCGGTGAACAGGTTGACGAGACTCACCGCGAAGAACTGGACGATCGCTATGGCGGTGGCAAACGGGTCGCCCGCATACGTAGCTTGGTTGACCCATTCGTTGAATGCGTTGATCGAACCCATTGTGAATCCTCCTGAGTAGTGATGGCGTGATTGATTGAAACTGGTGGTATGACACTCGACGCGAGGGACGTCAGTACGGACCCAGCGCAGTTGGGCTTATGAGGCCACGAAAGGTCAGTGACGAGCGCCGACAGTGCGCTGCGGTTGCGGCCTTCTGCGTTTCGAATGTAGTTCCTCGACTTAGGAATACCGTGAAGGACGGGCGGATTGGTTACGAGTATCCCGCGACAGACGACATCGTCAATATTACGATGTCGGCAACAAACGCGACGACGGCACCAATCGGATTCTGGACAATCCACGAAATTACTTCAGTCATGTTCTCGGTCCTTCCTTAGCGTAAGACGCGTGATCGAATACTCGACCAGCTATTGCAGTACCCGGCCCCGTTCGGCGAATTAAACCGTTACCGAGGATGATTGGCGCAAATAGATAGATCGCACACCGGGGGGCGTTGAATCAACTCGCCCAATCGTTGCACCTCTATGCTCGGGGTTCGATTCGTTACCAACATCTTTCAGAGAAGGGGTGATCAGTCCCATCAGCGATCGGTACCCCGCGTGCGAAATCCTTCTTCGTAAACACCTGCCCAGCAACGTCGTAACGTCAGCGGTGGTAGTTGGCAAGGCCGACCGTCTTCTCGAGATCGTGGCGAGTTTTGCTGGGCAGATGTGACACTACCTTGCGGTCTCGCCGGATCAGTCTTCCTTTCGGAGATCGATGGCTGTTCTTCGTGTGGTTGTTACACGATCGACGGAATCGCTGTTGGGGGTGGCGATGCGCAGCTAATTCCCCTACGAATCTTCAGGAATTGCCTGCGACACCCGTGGATACGGATCCTCGATCTCCACCGAGCGCAATTCCGTGTGCCGACAACATCGCAGTGCTTCCGACCGGATCGATGCACCCAGAACCAATCGCCGTCACGCACAAAGGGCCAGACGGTTCTGGGAAAGACCCAAGCGCTCCTTCAGCTCCCGGCGATCTGTTGCGCCAGTTCGAGTTCACACCTGATCTAACTGGTCGACGCATGGTGGTGTACCGGTAGCCAAAAGAGTCCCGTCGGTCGGTTAGTGTTGACGGTGAAATACGACGCGGAGGTGGCTGTGAGAATCTGGAACTGGTTGATGCTCAAAATTTCAGCAATCGGTGGGTCGCCGAAGTTTCGGAAGATAGTCGACAGTCCGATTTGGGCGGGCGCCAATGACCGCAAGCTCTGACTGAGCGGGCGGCAGATTCTCCAATTTGCAATTGCCGACCTGCGACTGCGAGCACGCTCACGGCCTGCTGCGACGGGAACGCGACTGTCGACCTGAATTTATCTGCAATCGATATGGGAGGGCTTGTGGGAGTCTGGGGTCCGGGGAACTTTGACAGTGACACCGTCGCGGATGGGTTGGGGGCCCTGACCGGTCGAATCGTGGACGACATCACTGCCGAGTTCGAAGACGATTCGAGTCTGGAGCCGGATGAATGGGGCGGGGAGATGGTGCCGGCGTGGCTCGAGATCCTCACCGATATTGCCCAGACGAAACGAGTCGGTGTGACGTTTCCATCGACGCAAGTGCTGATCGACTGGCGCGATCGATATCTGCGCGTGTGGGATGGCTACATTGACGAACTCGAACCGGACGAGGATCACAAGGTCGCTCGACGTGCAGTGCTCGTCCATACCTTTGAACAGGCGGTCGCCCTCGCCGCCGAGCGGGAACAGGCATAAACCTGGTGCAGCCGCGCTACTGACCATAGATCCGTCAGTTCCCGGGTGGAACGACGGTGAACGTGAACCCTCCGGAAGTCATTGCGTTGGCTTCTTCGAACATCGAACAGAGAGCTTCGGCGGCGTCGGTCGCCAATGCTCGGGCAGCGCTAGGGGTTCGACCTCGGGCCGTCACCGCGAGCCCAGGTACGTCCGCATCTGTGATCGTCAGATCGGACTCGTAGTCGGAAGCACTGCCGCCGAGTATCTGCGCGAGTTTTTCAGCAGGAACAGACATGCCGTTGGAGGCTTCCCGTTCGCCGATGTACGCATCGCGCGGGGACCCGTCGTAGAGTCCGGTTCGATTACTACTGACTCCGACCGCCGCGGTCAGGTAATGGTGGCCGTTGCCGCCGCCATTTTGGTCGTAGCGGGAGGTCTGTGGTGGACGAAGACCATCTCCTTCACCGAAACTGCAGTAGTTCAGTGAGGAATGTTCTCATCTGTCAGTTGTACCGCCTTGGCCGGCTGATTGACCGGCTTCATCACTACCTTGTCGGCGGCTGGTCCGCGAGATCACGTCCGCTTCGCGTCGTCATGATTGCGGACGAACTTCATGAGTCGGGGAATTACCCGATCAGGTATGTGTCCCAGGATTCCGTGGCCGGTTCCGGCATAAATCTCCACTTCGGCTTCAGGTACAAGATCAGCTAACCTCGCGGCCACCTGCTCGGGGTTGGAGACCACCGTCTCGGCGCCGGAGATTACGAGCATTGGAACCGAGATCGACTGCACTTCTGCATCTTTGAGCATTCGTGCCCACCCCACACCGGGGCGGTAGTTCAGCGCTTCCTTGGCGAGGGCGAACTCGAGGTCGCCGAGAACGTATCCGGGGGACAGCCAATCGTTGAGTTTGCGAATATTTTTGTCGGTGCGGCGTATACCGGCGCGGACCATCTTCAGCAGTACGCGCCACGAGGGCTTGTCGAAGACTCCGCCCGGCTCGATGAGCGTCACACTCGCCAGTCGTTCAGGGGCGTGCAGTGCTACGAGAACGGCGTGCCACGCGCCCTGCGAGTAGCCGACCAGGTGGACGCGATCGACCTTGAGTTCGTTCAATACCTCGCTGATCCAGGTGGCGAAGTCGGATTCCCCGGTCAATGGAGAAGTCTGGACACTGCGGCCTGGTGTGCCGATCGTGTCCATTGCGTACACGACTCGGTCTCGGCACAGGTCCTCGATGACGATGTGCCATTGCAGACAGTTGGCCCCGAGAGAGTGCACCAGGACGATCGGCGTTTCCGTGCCGGTCCCCGACCTACGGACATGGGTGGTTCCGAACGATGTCGGCACGTCGAGTTGTGTCGACGGAACCGGCCAGGTGCCCTCTAGTTCTCGGTAGATGCTCTCGTACGCCTGCTTTGATGCCTCGTTCTTGAATCGTCCGATCTTCGGCATGAGCCTCCCTCTCGCTGCTTTCAATTTTGATGGTATGACCGTATCACTAATGCGGTACGTGCGTATCATTAACGAGTCAAAGTCATCCATTCGAAAGGGGAAGGACGGCCTCATGCCGCGACTGGTCGACCATGAAGTGAGGCAACGGGAGATCACCGATGCGGTGCGGCGAGTGATTGTCGACGGTGGGCTCGCGGCGGTGACATTTCAGTCCGTTGCTGCCGAGGCTGGGATTTCGGTGCGACTTGTGCAGTACTACTTCGGCACGAAGCGGGAATTCCTTCTCGCGACGCATCAAGCTGTGCGTCAGGATGCGGGTGCTCGCTTGATGCAGGAGTTGTCTGTTCTTGGCGCGGAAGCGACACCCCGCGAGGTTATTTCAGCGTTCCTTGTCGGCATGCTCCCACTCGATCGACAACGTCGGGAGGAAGCGATTGTTCTCGGTGCCTTCCACGCTGCCGCACTGACCGGACAAGGAATCGCCGCCGAGGAAACCCTCACTGCCCCAAGAGAGTTGACAGTGCTCATTTCCGGCCAGCTTCAACGAGTGACCAATCGGGACGCGGTTGCGCCGTCAATGGATCCCGACCTCGACGCCGAGCTCATTCTGGCGGCTGTCGCCGGGCTCGCCCAGGGGATGCTTCCCGGCTACGCCACAGCAGAATTGGCGGCCCAGTTGGTTGAGCGTCTCCTCGATCGCATTCTCGGGCCGACGAGACCTCAGGCCACGAATGAACCCGAAGTCGGCCGCCGTTAGTATTCCGGGATGTCTCCTGTGAACCCAGCGCTCGCCGGCCGGGTGTTTCCCTCGTCTTCGTACCTTGTCGGGCGCGAAAAGATTCGCGAGTTCGCTCTGGCGGTGCGTTCGAGCAATCCCTTGCACCATGATGTCGGTGTCGCCAGGGAGGCCGGGTTCGTCGATGTCATCGCGCCGACAACATTCACAACCGTTGTCCAGCAGCGAGCGATCATGGCACTGCTGCGCACGCCGGATACTGGGCTCGATCCGACTCGTGTGGTCCATACTTCCGAGAAGATCGAGCATCAGCGTCCGATAGTCGCCGGCGATGACCTGTCTACGACACTGACGATTACAGGGGTGACAGTGCGAGCAGGCAGTGCGATCCTGTCGACAGTTTCCGAGATCCACGACGTGACCGACGCTTTGGTCGCAACGGTCACCTCGACCCTGCTGGCGCGAGGAGAAGGCGCATGACCGTACCCGTCGTGCCGGTTTTCGAAAACCTCGTCCTTGGTGACATCGTCGCGAAGGTTGATCTGGTCCTCACTCGTGATGACCTAGTTCGCTACGCCGGTGCCTCCGGCGACATGAACCCGATCCATTTCAACGACGCAATCGCTACTGCGGCTGGGCTACCGGGAGTTCTGGCGCACGGAATGCTCACTGCCGGAATTGCTTTGCAGGCCATCGTCGACTGGGTTGGTGACCCGAGCGGTGTGATCTCGTATGAAACTCGCTTTACTCGGCCCGTCGTAGTCGATGCCGTCGATGGTGCTGATCTCTCCATCGCTGCGAAGATCGCGCGGATCGACTCCACAACGCGGACTGTGCGTATCGATGTCACCGTCATGCACAAGGGCCAGACGGTTCTGGGAAAGACCCAGGCGCACCTTCAGTTCCCGGGCGCCTGACAGGATTGCGGGCTGTCACTGGTCACATCGGGACCTACGCATCCGGGCGGGAGATCAACTGCATTGTGGCGCAGCACTACCGGAAAGACACCAACAGCTCGTCCGACGCTTGCATCGGTGCGTATCCGTCGGCGATGACGCGCCGACAGCCGTCGAGTTCGACGGTGAGTAATCGTTCCTCGTTCGTAGGACGGTCCACGTAGATCGTCGACGCCACCTCGGTGGCCACCGCGTCACAGTCGGGAGCGGGTGAAAGTCCGTCGAAGGTTTCCGTCGTAGACGATGTGCCTACGAATTCGGTGGCGGAGAATCGGCAGAAAACGCTGCCCGCCGACAGCGACGTCAGCGCCGTGGTACCTGTTGTGGCTGGTCGGTAGGCCGGCCGACAATGCGACAGTTCGTAGATCTGGTCGTCGGACAACGCTATTCGGTGTTCGGTACTGCCGACCGGTGTCAGTTCCTTGATGGCGGCCAGGCCACCGGGTTTCGGCAGTCCACACGAATCGGAGGGATACCCCGGCCGAGTTGCTCGGCCTCGATCGTCGACCAACCAGAATTGGTCCAGGACAGCCAGGCTGTAGTTGTCACCGCAGCCTTCGGGGAACCAAGTCTTGTGCGCGGACGAGCGGTTCAGCATTTCCACCGCCCGACTGAAATCGCCCTCCCAACGATGAGCAGAGAAGCTGACGGTTCGGTCGGCTGCCACGTTGTCGCTGACAAACGGGTCGCACGTGACTGCGGCGACGGGTACGAAATCGTCTGGAACCGTCGCCGTTGATGTCGTCTGGAGCGGGCCGATCGGATACGGGGTCGCGCACCCCAGCGTCTCGGCGTCGACTATTACGGCAACTGGTCGATCGGGGATGGTCACGTGCCAAATGCCGGCAACAGCGAGGATGACGATCACGACTGCGAACCAACGCCAGAGCATGAGCACACCGTATCGTTCCCGATGTACGCCGAGCGGGAACAGGCCTAGTCCTCCGTTAACCGCCGAAGTCCTCGCATCCAAATTGAGTGGATCCAGGTTGCGGCTCGCAGATATGGTCCACTGGTGACGCATCCGAATGGCCGAAACGACAGTCCGATCCTGGTGATTGGTGCCGGTGTCGTCGGCGCGTCGATCGCGTATCACCTGGCGCGCATTGGTCTCCGAGTCACGGTGCTGGACCACGGCTCGGTGGCAGGAGGGGTGACCGGCAACTCCTTTGCCTGGGTCGGCCTCTCGAAGAGTGCCGCAGAAACTTACTCAGATCCGTTCCGGCAAGGCGCTGCAGTCGAATTCGACCGCCTGGAGCGCGAACTCGTCGAGCCAATCGGTTTGCGCCGCAGAGGCGCGATCACCTGGGAAGCGACGGAAGCGGAGACTCGAGCGTTCGTAGATGCTCATCGAGCACTCGGCCATCCCGTCGACCTCGTCGGTAAAGAGGAAATCCTTGCTCGTGAGCCGGGATTGCGGACGGCCCCCTCGGTCGCAGCGTACGCGCCTGATGACGGTGGCGTTGACCCGGTTGCGTTCGCTCGATCGCTCCTGCGAGGTGCCGAAGAGTGCGGTGCCACAGTGTATTCCGATGTCAGTGCGCGCGGGGTGCTCACGGAGGGCATGAGAGTGTACGGAGTAATGACTGCCGACGGTCCCGTCTACGGATCGGCCACCGTGCTCGCTGCGGGTACCGCGATCCCTGGACTCGCGGCGTCGGCGGGAGTCGACGTCGAGGTCGACGCCTCCCCGTGTTGCCTCATCAGATTCTCGACGCCCCACCCATTGGTGAACGGAATACTGTCCTCTCCGGATTTCGAGATCCGGCAATTGGACGAAACGACACTGATTGCGGCTGAAGATGTTCCGGCCGGGTTCTCCGGAGATGCTCGTGAGCTTGCGGGGCCGACGCTGCACGCGATCCGCAGTCAGCTCGTGGACGGTGACCAAGTGGAACTGATCGAGGCGGTAGTCGCTGACCGTCCCATCCCGCGTGGTGGCCGCCCGCTGCTGGGCTTCGCCGAAGGCGTGTCGGGGCTCTATCTGGCCGCGACGCATCCGGCGATCATTCTGGCCGGAGCAATTGGAGCCCACGTGGCCGGGGACTTCGCCCGAGCGTCGAGCCTGGACGGTTAGACGACGATGCCGGAGCCCGGTTCGACAAGGTCGAGCCGATATTGCGGTTCCTAGTTCTCTCTAGGACACGCGCTAGAGAGCGGGATATTCGTCTACTCGGCTTGTACCGTCGATGGGCATGGACCCCGTGCGCAATCCGTATGCCCCCGGTGCCGGTCAACGCCCGCCGGAACTCGCCGGGCGCGACAAGCAGATCGACGCCTTCGACGTCGTTCTCGAGCGAATTGCGCGTGGCCGCCCGGAACGAAGTGTTGTCCTCACCGGCTTGCGTGGCGTCGGCAAGACCGTCCTGCTCAATCAGTTGCGTTCGGCCGCGATCTCCCGAAGTTGGGGGACCGGCAAGATCGAGGCGCGCCCCGATCAGGATTTACGACGCCCACTCTCGTCGGCGCTGCACATGGCAGTCCGAGAGATCGCGGTCTCCCATCGCGATCCCGAGCGGGTCGAGCAGTTCCTCGGAGTCCTCAAATCGTTTGCCCTACGCGCCACTGCGGACAAGGGAATGCGCGAGCGCTGGCAGCCAGGCATCGATGCACCCGCGATCAAGGGTCGGGCAGACAGCGGCGACATCGAGATCGACCTCGTCGAGTTGCTGCTCGACGCGTCGTCGCTGGCCAGGGATGTCGGCGTCGGGATCGCCATCTTCATCGACGAGATGCAGGACCTCGGTGCCGCGGATGTCTCGGCGATCTGCGGGGCCTGCCACGAGTTGAGTCAGGACGCGGCACCGTTGATCGTCGTCGGGGCGGGGCTTCCGCATCTGCCTGCTGTGCTGTCGGCGTCGAAAAGCTACTCGGAGCGCCTGTTCAGCTACCACCGGATCGACCGCCTTGAGCGTGAAGCTGCAGATCAGGCACTGATTGCGCCTGCTGAGCGTGAGGACGTCGAGTTCACCGAATCCGCGCTCGACGCCCTCTACGAAGCGGCTGACGGGTACCCGTACTTCGTTCAGGCCTACGGAAAGGCCACGTGGGATGTGGCGGCGTCGAGTCCGATCACGTCGGAAGACGTGCGCGTCGGCGCGCCGACGGCTGAGGAAGAACTCGCTGTCGGCTTCTTCGGATCACGGTACGAGCGAGCAACGCCCGCGGAGCGTGAGTACATGCGCGCCATGGCCGATCTCGCCGGTGACGACGGACCCGTCGCAACCGCGAAGATCGCCGTCGAGTTGGGGCGCAAGCCGGCTTCCCTTTCGCCGGCACGCGATGGACTGATCAAGAAGGGACTGATCTATTCGGCAGAACGTGGGTCCATCGGATTCACGGTCCCTCACTTCGGCCGATACCTGCGCGGACAAGCGGAGTGAACGCGCTCGAAACCGCGTGGGATCGGGTGGCGGCGCTCAGTCCCAACCCACCGGCGTGGGTAGTTCAACTGGCCGCGTTGATCGCCGTGATCATTGTTCTCGAACCACACCTGTGGCGGATCGCCCGTAACGTCGTCACCATCGCACACGAGGGCGCTCATCTGATTGTCGCCGTCCTGGTCGGTCGACGGTTGAAAGGTCTTCGCCTGCATTCGGATACGTCGGGTGTCGCTATTTCGTCGGGCAAACCGACCGGCTTCGGCGTCATTCTGATGACGTTCGCGGGGTACGTCGGACCGTCGATTCTCGGACTCGGCGCGGCCGGGTTGTTGGGCGCGCAGCGTGCGGTCTCGGTGTTGTGGATCGGCGTATTCGTGATCGCGGTGATGATGGTTCTGATCCGAAACCTCTACGGAGTCTTCTCACTTGCCGTGGTGGGAGCCGTGTTGTTCGGACTCGTCTGGTGGGGGACCCAGGAGCAGCAGGTGGCTGCTGCCTACTTCTTGACGCTCTTCCTGCTTTTCGCCGGACCACGCCCGGTCGTGGAGCTTCAACGGCAGCGAATGCGACGAGGCGGGGCACCGGACTCGGACGCCGACCAATTGGCCAGGCTCTCACCGATACCCGCGATCGTCTGGGTCGGTTTGTTTCTGCTCGTGAACGTCGCGGTGCTCGTGCTCGGCGGATGGTGGATCCTGCGCCCGGTGGGTGGCTGACCGCATTGATCAGTTGTCCTGACGGGACAACTGATCAACGATTATTGATGCTCCGCGGCCGTAGTCATCGCGTGAAGGCGCTCATATCGTGGAAGTCGACGAGTGGTCGTGCCGGGACTTCCCGCGGCCACAACCGCAGCGACGAAGACCGTCGACGATGACAAGGATTCGTTTTGGACGACAAGAACTTCCGCGGACGAACCGCGATCATGTCCGGGGGAAGCCGTGGCATCGGACTTGCCATCGCCCGTGCGATAGCGCGCCGCGGCGGAAACGTCGTGTTGCTCGCCAAGACCGATACGCCTGACCCCCGGTTGCCCGGAACAATCCACACGGCTGTGGACGAGTTGAACGAGCTTGGGGGTCATGCCGTTCCCGTCGTCGGTGACGTGAGGAACGACGACGACATCGCGCACGCCGTCGATGCAGCGGTAGAGCACTTCGGTGGTATCGACATCGTGGTCAACAACGCGAGCGTCCTCGACATTTCGAAAACCGAAGACCTCGCGATGAAGCGATTCGATCTGATGCAGCAGGTCAACGTCCGTGGCACTTTCGCGCTCACCCGAGCGTGCCTTCCGTACCTTCGGGTTTCGGCCAACGCGCACGTATTGACGCTGTCGCCACCGCTCAACTTTTCGCCGCACTGGTTGGGTGCTCATCCGGGCTACATGCTGGCCAAATACGGAATGACATTGGCGGCCTTGGGTATCGCCGCGGAGTATTCAGGTGCACCGATTTCGAGTAATTGTCTGTGGCCGGAGACCATGATCGCCACGGCGGCCGTCGGAAACCTGCTCGGGGGAGACGAAAGTATCGATCACTCGCGTTCACCCGAGATCATGGCTGATGCGGCTATCGAGATTCTCGGACGTCCCGCCGGCACGGATACCGGTCGGACGGTGCTCGACGTCGATGTCCTGCGCGAGGCGGGGATTTCGGACTTCTCGCAGTACGGCGGTCAGTCACCGTTGGCTATCGACATTTTCGTCGACGCTCCAATTCCGTGATCTCGGGTGATCTACAGGTATCTAGCCAAATCGCTAGATACCTGTAGATCTTCCTCACGCCACCTCGTGCTCGCCGCCCGGGGCAACCTTCTGAAGTCCGCGATATGCGTCGCTGGCACTTTGGCGACCACCGATGACGGCCTCGACCTCCGCGGCAATCGGCATGTCGACTCCGTATTCGCGAGCCAGATCCATGACGGTAGGGGCAGTTTTTACTCCCTCGGCGACCTGGCCGAGCTTGGCGACCGCCTCCTCGACGGTCAATCCCTGCGCCAGAGCTTCGCCGACGCGACGGTTGCGAGAAGTCGGAGCCATGCAGGTGGCGATCAAATCGCCGACGCCCGTCAAGCCGGCAAAGGTGCGCGGGTTGGCGCCCATCGCTTCACCGAGTCGGGTCATTTCGGCGAGACCGCGCGCGAGCACCATCGCACGAGTGTTGTCCCCGACTCCCAGGCCGTCGGCCATGCCCGAGGCGATGGCAACGATGTTCTTGAGGATGCCGCCGAGTTCACAGCCGAGCACGTCGGTGTTGCGGTAGACACGGAAGACCGACGACGCGAACAGGGGTTGCAGCGCGGCGGCGACGCGATCGTCCTGGGTGGCCACGACCGATGCCGCGGCCATGCCGTCGACGATCTCTTTGGCGATGTTGGGGCCCGCGAGCAGTCCGACGGGATGGCCGGGCAGGCACTCGGCGATCACTTCGGTGGGGCGCTGCCGGGTGCCGGGCTCGAGGCCCTTGGACAGTGACAACACCGGGACCCACGCCCGAACCTCGTTGGCGATCTCGGCGAGGGTGGCGCGAACGGCGTGCGAAGGCACCCCACATACGAGTACGTCCGCTTCACGAGCGGCTTCGACCAGATCCGAGGTTGCCTTGAGTCCCTTGGGAAGTTTGCGCTCACCAAGGTATTTGGAGTTGGTCCGTTGCGAATTGATCTCGTCGGCCGCTTCGGAATTTCGTGCCCACAGCAGGGTGGGAGTGTTGCGGGCAGCGAGGCCGGCCACCGTGGTTCCCCACGATCCGGCACCGAGGACGACGACGCGTACCGGGCGGGCCATCAGAGTGCGCTGTTCTGGGTAGCGAGTGCTGTCATGGCGCCAAGCGTTCCACTTGCGGAGCAGTTGCGGGCCAATTCCGGCGAGTCTGTGGCTCGACTTACAGATGAGGCGGCGGTTCGGGGCTTTCGCGCATTGTTTCGACCGCTTCTGCGGATTCCGCGACGATCGAGCGCATCGCGGTTTCTGCAGCGTCGGCGTCGCCGGACTGAATGGCTGATGCGACCACTCCGTGCAGGTGAATCGCTTCGGGGTCGGCCTCGTGGGGCATCAAGGAGTGGCGTGTGCGGCCTTCGAGTATCTCGACGACGATCTGCGACATCGCCCGCAGCATCGGGTTACCGGAGGCGGCGAGCAGGGTGCGGTGGAAGTCGGAGTCATGGCCGAGATAGGCACCGGTATCGGCAGCGCGAGAGGTAGCTGACATGCCGATGACGGCTGCGGTCAGCGCGCCGCACTGCTCGGGTGTTGCGCGAGTTGCGGCCAGTCGCGCCGCCAGGGGCTCGATACCGGAACGGAGTTCACTCAGGATCGAAAGCTGCTCGAACCGATCAGGACCGGCCAGTTGCCAGCGGATGACATTGGGGTCGAGCGAGTTCCAGTGTTCGGAGCCCAGGATGGTGATTCCGACGCGTCGACGAACCGAAGCCAATCCGAGAGATTCGAGAACGCGGACAACTTCGCGGATGACGGTTCGCGACACGTCGTAGCGCGTTGCCACCTCGTCGGCGGAGATCGTGGTTCCCGGGGCGAGAACGCCACCGACTATGTCTTGGCCGAGCTGTTCCAGCATCGAGTCGTGTAACTGCTGAAACGGGACAGAAGGCATACGTAGATCGTCCCATGCGTATGGAGTAAGCCCGGTGCAAGGCGAATAAATACTACAAATTAGTGTCTGCTCTTGAAATTGTAGGTTAATTAAGGAACAGTGACCTCAATCACTCATCGGACTGGGAGTCCCTATGAACACCACAGCATTGCTGGCGGCCGAGGTCGTCCCCGCTGGTAGCGACGCACGATTGATCATCGCTGCAGTCGCCGGCGTCGCGGTCATCATCGCGCTGATCACCTGGCTCGACCTGCATCCCTTCCTCGCGCTGTCCATCGGCGCGGTAGGTGTCGGTCTGGCGGCCGGCCTCGGTTCGGCAGAGTCGGTTGCAGCATTCGCCACCGGTTTCGGATCGACCATGGGAAGCGTCGGAATCCTGATCGGTTTCGGCGCGATGTTCGGCAAACTCCTCGCCGATTCCGGTGGTGCCGACCGAATCGTCGACACACTGGTCGGCCGCTCCAGCACCAAGGCACTCCCGTGGACCATGGCTCTGGTCGGCGCGGTCATCGGTCTGCCGATGTTCTTCGAGATCGGTCTCGTTCTGTTGATGCCGGTCATCATCCTCGTCGCGCGGCGATCCGGATTGTCCCTGATGCGCATCGCGATCCCCACCCTCGCCGGCCTCTCGGCCATGCATGGGTTGGTTCCCCCGCACCCCGGGCCGCTGGTTGCAGTCTCGGCTTTGAACGCAAACCTCGGCCTCACGCTCGCGCTCGGTGTCCTCGTCGCGATCCCCACTGTTGTTCTCGCCGGTCCGGTCTTCAGCAAGTACGCAGCGCGGTGGGTCGACGTGAAGGTTCCGGATCTCTTTGTCACAGGCGAAGATCGAGGTGAAGAAGCGAAGCAGCAGCGCCCTTCGTTCGCGGCGACTCTCGCAGCGATCCTCCTCCCGGTTGTTCTCATGCTGGGCAAGGCATTCGCCGACGTGATCGCACCCGATTCCGAGGCACTCCCCAAATCCGTCCTCGACTTCCTCGGAACACCCGTTGTGGCTTTGGGTCTCGCGGTTCTGGTCGGAATGGTGCTGCTGGGTCGCGGCGGCGGAATGGACCGCAAGGCCATCTCGAAGTCACTCGAGAGTTCCCTACCTCCCATCGCAGGCATCTTGTTGATCGTCGGCGCCGGTGGCGGTTTCAAGCAGGTCCTGATCGACACCGGTATCGCCGGAGTGATCGCCGACGCGATCAAGGGCAGCAGCCTTCCCGTGCTGTTCCTGGCCTGGCTGGTAGCGGTATTGATCCGCGTCGCAACGGGTTCGGCAACGGTGGCAACGGTGACGGCGTCGGGCATCCTCGCTCCGGTTGCGGCCGACCTCTCGTCCGCACATGTCTCGCTGATGGTCTTGGCGATCGGCGCAGGCTCGCTCTTCCTCTCGCACGTCAACGACGCCGGATTCTGGTTGGTGAAGGAGTATCTGGGCGTCAGCGTCGTACAGAATCTCAAGACCTGGACCGTGATGGAATGCATCATCTCGGTATCGGGCCTGGCCGGAGTGCTCGTCTTGAGCGCATTCATCTAGGTAGGCGAGCACATGAACAGCGAAGCGGCACAGCAGAAGCAGTATCCCGTGCTCGTCCTGATGGGTGTCTCGGGTTCGGGAAAGTCGACGGTCGGGGGCATGCTCGCCGGAGCGATGGGCTGGGACCTTCAAGAAGGCGACGATCTGCACCCGCAGGCGAACATCGACAAGATGGCGACCGGGCATCCGTTGAACGACGACGATCGCTGGCCCTGGCTCGACAAGATCGCCGTCTGGATCAAGAGCCATACCGACGCCGGTCAGCCGGGCATCGTCACGTGTTCGGCACTCAAGCGCAGCTACCGCGACGTGCTTCGCGGTGAGCACGTCGTATTCGTGCACCTCGCCGGTTCGCGGGATCAGATCGGCCAGCGATTGACCGCGCGCCTCGATCACTACATGCCCGCCTCGCTTCTCGACTCCCAGATCTCGACGCTCGAGGCCGTCGACCCGGACGAGCAGGCCATCGTCGTCGACGTGGGCGGTAGTCCCGCCAAGATTGCGGAGGAGATCCTGCGACGGGTGGAGACATTCGAATACTGAGCATGCCAGGCGTGTAGAGACCCGCGGTTCGGGTTACGGTGCATGGGTGACTGCTGCTGACGAAGGCCACGACGTCGATCAATTGCGTGTCGATGCCCAAGCGCGTCTGGAAGTCGCGGTGGGTGAGGGGCGTTTGACCCTCGAGGAGTACTCGGACAAGGCGGCAGTGGTGTGGTCGCCCACCGCAGATCGAGGGCAGCTCGAGCAGATCGTGCCGTTCAGTGCGGCACCACCTGCTGTGGTGTCGCCGCCGCAAGCAACGATCGTCGGTGTCTTCGGTGACACGAAGCGCTCCGGCCGTTGGTCTTTGGCAAAAAAGACACTCGCTCTGCTGTTGTTCGGGGACGTCAAGTTCGATCTGCGATCGGCAACCATCACAGTGTCCTCCTCGACGATCACCATCGTGTCGATCTTCGGGGACACGAGGCTGCGGGTTCCGGAGGGTGTTTCAGTCGAGTTGGGTGGCTTCGACCTTTTCGGAGATCGGGAATTCGACGGGGGTCGACAGGATCCTGGCCCAGGTGCACCGGTTATTCGTGTCGTCTCGTATTCGTTGTTCGGCGATCTCACCGTGCGCACCGGCTAGCTCGGACGCCGTGACCGACTTCGACTTCCACAGCGTCTGGACGCTCCAGGCCTCTGCCGACCGCGTCTACGCCGTTCTCGCGGACGCCGAGCGGTATTCGCAATGGTGGCCTCAGATACGCCGAGTCCGGGCGACCGACGAGCACTCGGGCTCCATGGCCATCCGCAGCGCTGTCCCTCTGACGCTGCTGGTCTTCGGACGACGCGAGGTCGAAGACCCCGTTGCCCGCCGTCTGCAAGTGCGCCTCTCCGGCGCAATGATCGGGTGGAGTAGCTGGGTGGTACGCCCCGCTGAATCTGGCTGCGTCGCCGACTTTCGGCAACAAGTAGCGGTGTCCGGAGCGCTCGGTCTGGCCTCGAAGATCGCGAAGCCGGTGTTCGAGTGGAATCATGAAGCGATGATGCGTGGCGGGCACCGCGGACTCTCCGCGTATCTCTCCCGGCCGTGATTGCGAGCCGAACTTGCACACACTCGAGTAATTTATGCCTACCCGTCGTGTCGTTTTGACGCAGCGTCAGTTATCGTTCACAACAGCAGTCGACAAGTATGTGTAACTCACATGCACAAAACGTCTTGACCTGGGAGGACGCTATGCGGACGCGAGATTCGACGGTATGGCATTGGAACGTGAGTCCCCGAGCGCGGGTTATCTTCTGCCTGACCAGGACGTTCGTGAAGCCGATGTTCACCCTCTGGCCGACCACCGAACGCGGCATCCGCCAACTCGAGCGACTCGACGCGATGGCGGACAAACTGCCGAAGCCGAAGAACCTCGACATCGAGCCTTTCACGCTTGGTGGTGTGCCAAGCGAGAAGGTGCAGCATCCACGCAAAGCGCAGGGCGAGTTGGCCGGAGCCACGATCCTCTACTTCCACGGCGGTGGGTTCGTCTTCTGCGGTCTGGCAACGCACCGCGCGCTGTGCGGTTTGCTCTCGGCGAAGGCCGGAGTGCCGGTGATCTCCGTGCGCTACCGTCAGCTGCCGGAAGGTTCCATCGGCACCTCCGTCAAGGATGCGATGGCCGCGTACACCGCGTTGCTCGAGACAGCGGAAGACCCGAACAAGATTGTGCTTGCCGGTGATTCGGCGGGCGGTTACCTGGCCATGAAGGTCGCCGAAATTGCCGCACTGCGCGGAATCACGCGGCCCGCTGCCGTGGTGGGATATTCCCCTCTTCTCAACGTGAACCTCGAGGACCATGATCCCGATTTCATGAAACGTGATGCCTACCTACCGATGTCACAGGTGGAAAAGCTCAAGGACCGGTGGCTCGAGGGGCCGGACGAGATTCCTGGTGCGCAGTCGCCGATCAACGCCGACGCCAGTCTGATTCCGCCGTCGTTCCTGGTGTCCGCCGAATACGAACTGATGCGTCCGGACGTCGAGATCATGACCGAAAACTTGATCAAGGCAGGACAAGCCGTCGAAACGCACATCTGGAGTGGGCAGATCCATGCTTTCCCGGTGATCGGGAAAGCTCTTCGGGAGGGGAAGGCGATCGTCGATCTCACGATCAAGTTCCTCGAGCGAACGATGGCCTCGCAGAACCAGATCAGCGCCTGACGCTTTTCAGCCGATCGATGTGAGTGTTGCGTAGTCGTCGTTGTCGAGAACGCCGTCGACGACTGCGCGAACTTCCGAGGCGTGCAACGTGATCGAACCGCCGTGATTGTCGAGGAAGGCTGTGTCTGCGGCATCTCGGCCGGTCGAGATGCGCACAAGATTGCTGCGCGGCGCCAATTGCGTTGCATCGACCACGCGCCAGACGTGGTCGATATTGGCTTCGACTACGGCGTGAAAATCCATCGGATCGCAGCCCGGCGCGTAGACGGCCACCAGTCGAGCGGGAATCCCCACGGCGCGCAGCAGTGAGATGGTCAGGTGCGAGTAGTCGCGGCACACTCCGGCGCCGGCGAGCAAGGTGTCGACCGCACTGTCGGTGCCGCGACTGGTGCCGGGAACATAACTCAAATGTGTACTCACCCAGCGAGTGACTTCGAGGAGGAGTTCGGCCGGGGGAGTGGCGAGATCGAATTGCCCGGCGACAAAACCGAAGAACTTGTCGGCCTCGGCATACCGGCTGGGGCGCAGATATTTCGACACGTCGTAGTCGCTGACCGACGCCGGTTCTGCGCGGCCGATGACGGTTGCGTCGTAGCTGACGATCAGTTTGCCTGGGGCACAGTCGAGTAGGTGAATCCGGGTACCGTGTTCGGCGGTGATCTCGCGGGGTTCGAGCGGATTGCCGTCATGGACGAACGACATCGTTTCCAGCAGTTCGACACCCGGCGCGCGCGTCACCGCGATCTTGAACTCCAGGTTGGTCGCCTCGTCGATCTCGATGTCGAGCAGGGCGGCGACTGTACGTTTCATCGGGCCATCTTTACACCGAATACGGACACCCACCACCTGGGAGGATTGTGACGTGCGATCAGGCTTCGGGGTAGTCGACGTCGACGCCGCTGCTGAGGTCGCTGCACTCCACCAACTCGACCCCGTGTTCGCGTAGGTAGGTGTTGGCGCCGCCGTCCCCGGTGAGTGACTTTGCAAGCGTCGGCCAGTAGTCGCGTCCGATCAGGACGGGATGGCCGGGACGGCCGTGAAAGACAGCTCTTCGCAGTATGTTTCGTGATGGGGAGCTGTGACCCACGATCCGCGTCACGGTGTCGGCGTTGAGGTCCGGGACGTCGACCAGAGAGATCGCTGCCGCATCTGCGTCGTCGATTCGCATGGCGGCCTCGAGTCCGCAGCGCAGTGACGCGCTCATTCCGTGTTGCCAATCCGATATCACCACAATGACATCGGTGGTGGGCAGTAGTTCGAGGGCGTCCTCTGCCTGCGCGCCGAGGACCACGATGACCGGTGAGAGGCCTGCGGACTGCAGTGTCGTCACCCCGTGGTGGAGCCAAGACTGACCCTCGGCGTTTGTGACGAGCGCTTTGGGCTTGCCCATGCGGGATCCGACCCCGGCCGCCAGCAGGATCCCGCACGTAGACATGACTATGCTCCGGTGACCCGCGGACGCAGCCACTCGATCAGATCGTTCAGAACTTCTTCCTGCTCAGGCTCGTTGAAGATCTCGTGGTACAGGCCGTCGTACACCTTCAAGGTCACATCCGAAGAGCCGGCCAGATCTGCGACGAGCTTGCTGCCGGCCGGGTCCGTCAAACGGTCGTCCGAGCCGTGTTGAAGCAGTACGGGAATGGTGAGCGAGGGCAGGCGCGCCGGGAAGCCTTCCGCGGCGGTGATCATGCCGCGCGCGATGCCGGCGGGAACCTTGCCGTGGTGAACCAGCGGGTCGGCGTTGTACTTGTCGACGACCTTCTGATCACGCGATACGGCAGCAGCTTCCAGGTTCTCGACGGGCACGTCCGGGAGGTATTTGCCGACGATCTTGCCCAGCTGCATCACGATCTTCGGAGTGCCGGTTGCGATGATCACCGCAGGTCCGGACAGGGCGAGGGCTTTGAGATCGGCCTGATGGTCGAGGGCGTAGGAAAGGGCGATCGCGCCGCCCATGCTGTGCCCGAGCAGGAACTTGTCCTTGCCGGGATGTGCCGCCGTCACGATCGAGAACAACGTGTGGACGTCGTCGGTGAAGTCGGAGAATTCCTTCAGGTGAACGCGCTTGCCGCCAGAGCGTCCGTGCCCGCGATGGTCGGGTGCGTACACGATGAGCCCGAGTTCCCCGAGCCGCGCAGCAACATGGTCGTAGCGCCTCGCGTGTTCGCCGAGTCCGTGGCACAGGACGAGAACCCCGGTGGGTTCGCGGTCCGGTGTCCACACGTCGTAGACGATCTTGGTGCCGGCCACTCCGGTGAACGACGACTCTTCGTGCTGCATTGTTGCGCCCTCTCTGCGACCGGTTCCGGTACGCGGATTCTCACATGCTATTCGCCGCGTGCGCAGGGCGCGGGTGTTCAGGGTGTGAGGTCGTCGAGGAAAATTCGACACTTGTTTGTTACGTCTGGTTACATTAACTTAGGGGCGTGACCGGACAAACCGTTGATCGTTCCGACCCTGTTCCCGCCACCCGCTCGCGCCGATTGTGGCGACCCGCGGTTCGGGCCTTGCTGGACGGCGCGCTACCGCTGATCGACAAGCGAATGGCGGAATCGGTACGCCCGTTCGATCGGCCCGACATGATGCGTCCGCACCTGGCTTCGCGGAAGTTCGCGTGGACGCACTACGGGATCTTCGTTCCCCGGCTGCCAGGGCCTCTCCGTTACCTCAACACCATGACGTTGATCGGTGCAACCGGGACGGTGGTGTTCGACAACGACTATCTCGCTGCACCAGACGCGCGAAACACCGCAACCGTGCTGAGTTCCACCGCAGCGCCGGGCCATCACTTCTACCGGGCGTACGACGCTGCCGATGAGTGTGCATTCGAAGAAGATGGTTCGCGAATCGCCTTCGGTGACAACCTGATCATCGAGAACAGCTATCCGAACTTCCGTGTCACCGGGCGATACGACTCATTCGACGTCGATCTCGAGATCGTGGCAACGGACCAAGCGTCGTGGTTCGTGCGTAATCCCGTCTACGACCACGTCAGTCTGCTGGCAGAGTGCTCCGGAACAATTGCGAGTCCGGATGGACCGATGAGTATTTCGGCTCCGTGCACCGTCGAGTACGCGCGGTGCATGACACCGCAATCGTTGACTCGCCGCGCGCTTCCCGAGTCGTGGAAGCTCCCGGCCGACTTTTTCACCTACCAGATCGTTCAACTGGACGACCGGCATCAGTTGTTGCTCACCGATGTTCGAGCGTCAGGGGTTACGGCGTGCAAGCTCGCCCACATTCGGACTGTCGACGGTAGTGCGAAGGTCTTCGACGACGTCGAGTTCGACGTGCTCGAGTACGCCGACGCATTGCACGTCGACCCACAGGGTCGCGAGATGCGTGTGCCGCGCGTACTGCGTTGGCAGGTGCGCGATTACGGTAGGACGGTCGTGGAGTTCGAGGCGGAGATCGACTCGGAGTGGCGCTACGGTCACGGCAAGGGATACGTCGGCGCGTACACCTACCGGGGAAGCTTCGACGGTGCGTCGATCAACGGCACCGGTTACATCGAATGGGTGGACTGCGAAGTGTAAGGCCCCTAGGGTGTATCGGTGCCTTTCGTAGACCCCGCCGCGCTGACGATTCGTCCGCAGAAGATCCTTGTCGCGGGGACTTCCGGTGCCGGAAAGACGACTCTCGCCGGTCGAATCGGGCGGCTTCTCGAGATCGAACACACTGAGCTGGACTCGCTGTTCCACGGGCCCGGCTGGATTCCGCTCGACAGTTTCGAAACCGAAGTACGACGCTTTTCCAGCGAGCCGGCCTGGGTGACCGAGTGGCAGTACGGTGCGGTGCGTCGACTTCTGGCCGAGCGTGCGGACCTGATGCTGTGGTTGGATCTGCCTCGGCGGACGGTGATGCGCCAGGTGATCACACGAACCGTGCGTCGGCGATTGCAGCGAGAGGTGTTGTGGAATCGCAACATGGAGCCGCCACTGCACACCATTCTGTTCGATCCGGATCATGTGGTGCGCTGGGCCTGGCGAAGCGACGGACGCAACGTCGGGCGTATGGCCACGGTCCTTGTCGATGTGCCGTCGTTGCCGATAGTTCGGCTGCGCAGTCGAGAAGAGATCGAGGCTGTGCTCGAAGTCCTCGGCCGTCTGCCCTCAGATCGTCTGAGCTAGGCGAAACCCCAAGTCGTCGATAGCAAACGTCGGGTGGCTTCGCCTCCTTACGGTAGCGCCGCAACCGCGCTCACTTTCGGCCCAACTGCCGCCGCGGAAGATCCGGTACGTGCCGTAAACCTCGGGGTCGTAGAGATCCCAGCACCATTCCCAGACATTGCCGATCATGTCGTACAGGCCCCAGTTGTTGGGTGTCTTGGTTCCGACGGGATGCGCTCTACCCTCTGAATTGTCGCTGTACCAGGCAATCTCGTCGATCTCGCCGTAGCGGTAGCCGGAGGTGCCGGCCTTGCATGCGTACTGCCACTCGGCCTCGGTGGCGAGCCGGTAGCCAGTTGCGCCCCGGTCCCACTGCGGAGAATCGGTGTCGACGTCTCGATATGCGGGTGTCAGACCGTCCGCGACCGAAAGTGCGTTGCAGGTTGCGATGGCGTCTTTCCACGAGAGGTCGACCGCTGGTTTGCTCGAATCGTCCGACGAATCTCCGTGAAGCAGCGCCCTGGTGGTGAGATGGCGTGCGAGGCGGAAGGATTCGACTTTCGAGGTCCACGCAGTACCTTTGCGGTCGTCCCGAAGGTGCACCTCGCCGGCAGGGATCTCGATCATCAACTCCGCTGCTCCGGTCATTCGTTCATCATCGCAGAGGTTGTCACTCACCCGGGGAGACGCTCGAACGCTGCTTGTGGATCAAGGCCGGTGCGCATGCGCCATGCGGTCAGCGCAAGCCCGAGGCAGACCACCTGTGCCGGATCGTCGAGGGAAACACCCATCAGCTTCTCGATACGCGTGAGCCGTGCATAAAGCGACTGACGCCGAATGCCGAGAAAATCCGCGGTTCTCGCCTTGCCGCCCCGATGTGCGAGGTACGCGTCGAGCGTTCGGACGAGATCGGCGGAATGTGCTGTGTCGTATGCGATCAGCGAACCGAGTTGCTCGGTTACGAACATGGACAGCGAAGCGGGAGTCGTTCCGGCGGCGAGCAGTCGCTGGACGCCGACGTCCCTCGCGAGGATCACTCCGGTCCGGGTGCCGAAGCGCCGCGCGATCTGGACGACTTCGCGAGCTTGCGCGACCGCCGCCCCGACGCCCGACAGGTCCGCGACCGGCGTCGCCACTCCGAGCGTGCGTACCGCGGAACCGCCCGGCCCGCGGCGTAGCAGCTCGTCGGCTTCGGTGAACGCAGTCCGCACTCGAGCGGGGGATGCGGACGCCCACCCATGCGCGAGCACGATGACGTGATTGGCCGCAGTCCCGACGACACAGGAGCCGAGCACGGCCCGTACGGCGTCGCGTACTTGGTCAGCGAGCTCTCGAACCGGCGTTTGCCGATCGATGTCGACAGCGGCGACGAGGACGTGGTGCCCCTCCGACAACGGCGTCCACCCGGCCGCTGTCAGTCGCTCGGACAAGTCGCCGTGCGATGTGAGCACACCGCCCACCACGTCGGTGATCACCGATTGGGCGAGTGACTGTCTTGGGCCGAGATCGCCGTGACGGCCGAGTTCCAGAGCTACCGCGACGGCGGCGCAGTTTGCGACGGCGGTTCGGCGTGTGGTTGCCGGCCCGCACAGGACAAGTCGACCGAGTGAGTTCGTCGGGCCGCGTACGTCGTGGATAGTGCGTTCGGTCTCGGATCGCTCTGCGCCGGTTGTGCTGCGCTCGACGGTTCTGCCATCCGCGTCGAGCAGATCGACGCCGCACCCCGCGAGTCGTGACACTTTGTCGAGCAGCGCGGTCATGCCCTGGCCTGCAACCACGAGACTCAGAAGTTCTTGCCAGACAGGCTCGCCCGCTTGCGCCGAACCGAGAGTGCGGCGGAGCATGAGGTCGTGAAAGTCTTCGACCATCCGCTCGAAGGGCACTACTGCGTGCAGGGCCAAGAACGCGAGTCCCCGTCGGCGCGAAGCTTCGACGAGTTCGGGAGGGGCCGTGAGGAACGAGCGCCCGACTTCCATCGCGAGTGCGACGCATCCCGCGTCCGCCAATTGGTCGATGTAGGCGGTGAGCTGCTCGGGAGATCGCCCGTGCAGACCGAGGCCCGTGGTCAGAAGGACCTCACCTCCGGACAGCAGCCCACCCATCTCGTACACCTCGGACGAATGGACCCAGCGGACCACCGCGGTATCGACGTCGCCCGCGAGCACCTCGATTGCGGCGGCCTTGAACGAGGGCATCGCAAGAACTTGTCGCAGAGTCGGGAGCATTTCTATATCGTCCGCCGAGGGGGCACTTCGTCATAGAGCTAGTTCTGCCGAACTGACAGGTTGTCCCTTGTCGGGCTGTTACCACCGTGGTCGGATTGTGACACGAGCCACAATCGACGATTTTGGTCAGACTCCAGGAGCGCACATGAATCATCCGGCACACACCGATGAGTATTTTCTCGGACTTGCGATCGAACAGGCGAAGATCGGTTGGGAGGAGGGCGGCGTGCCGATCGGCGCGGCGCTGATTCACCGGGGCGAGGTTCTCGCAGTCGGACGTAACCGTCGGGTCCAGATGAACAGCGCCATCCGTCATGGCGAGACCGACTGCATCGAGCGCGCCGGACGACTGCCGGCCTCGGTGTATCGCGAGTGTGTCCTCTACACGACTTTGTCGCCGTGCTTCATGTGCGCCGGAACGGCTCGCCTGTACGAGATCCCTCGAATCGTGGTCGGCGAAAATCGTTCCTTCGAGGCATCGGAGGAATGGTTGCGCAGCAGCGGAATTCAGGTCGACGTCGTCGACGACGCGGAGTGTGTGGCACTGATGGACCGCATGCTGGCCGAGCGCCCGAGCCTGTGGCTCGAAGACATCGGCGAAGTTGTATGAGCAGCGCCGTCGAACCTGCCACGGTCGCAGGCGATTCGGAGAGCGCAGGCCACCCGATCGATCCAGACTATCCCGTCACTCCGGTTCCGCTTCATGCACGTAAGCCGTTCTTCTCGCTCGCGGTCGTGTTGTTGGGGTTCACCATCTTCACGCCGACGATGTTGGCCGGAGCAGCGCTCGGTACCGCGTTCTCGTTCTGGAAACTGATGGTGGTGATCGCCGCCGGATCCGCCATCTTGGGGGTCTACGTCGCCATGATGGGGTTCGTCGGAGCCCGAACCGGACTGACTACAGTTGTGATGGCGCGCTACAGTTTCGGCACTCGCGGGTCCAAGCTCGCTTCGATCCTGCTGGGCGGTACTCAGATCGGCTGGTACGGCGTCATCATCGGCACGATCGGCGATCTCACCGCCCAGGCGCTGGGCTGGGATTCCTACCTCGCCAGGGCGTCGGTGATGATCGCGGCGAGCATCTTGATGTGCGTCACCGCCTGCTACGGCTACCGCGGAATGTACTGGGTTTCGCTCGTCTCGACGCCCTTGATCCTGGCGTTGGCCTGCTGGGTCGTATTCCGGTCCCTCGAAGAGGTCGGTGGATTCTCCGGCCTGGTCTCGGTTCAACCGCAGACGACCATGACGATCGCGCTAGCAATCACCACTGTCGTCGGCACGTTCGTATCGGCGGGAACGCAAGCGCCCAACTGGACCAGATTTGCTCGCTCCGGATCACAAGCGGTGTGGGCCTGCGTTATCGGGTTCCTCCTCGGAAACGGATTGATGATCCTGTTCGGCGCCATCGGAGCCATCACGTTCCACGAGGGTGACTTCGTGTTGATCCTCTACAACCTCGGGCTTGTCGGCTGGGGCCTGGTCTTGCTGTTCGGAAACCTCTGGAAGAGCAACGCAGACACCGCATACGCATTCGGAGTGGCCGGTGCCGAACTGTTCAGAAAGCCCCGCAAGACCCCGTTCGTCATCGGTGGATGTGTGATCGGCACGGCGCTCGCTCTGACCGGTGTGCACAACCATCTGGTCGACTACCTGAGCCTGCTCGGAACTTTCATCCCGCCATTGGGCGGCGTGATCATCGCTGACTTCCTGTGCCGGTGGCGGCGAGGCATACCCGAGGGGTACACCCCGCAGCCGGTCCACTGGCGAAACCTGGCCGTCTATGCCGTCGCAGCGTTCCTCGCTTGGCTTTCCGGTGAGTTCGAGGTGGGAATCCCGCCGCTGATCGGAATCGTGGTAGCCATTGCACTGACGATGTTCCTGCACAAGGCGTTTGGCAACAGATCGGCAGATCGGGAGGTCTCGACCTCCACCGTCTGAATCATGCTTCAGGCACCAGCGAGCCCCCGGCGGTATCGACCGCGCCGGGGGCTCGCGCACTTGATGGAAAGGGCAGACGCTTCCGTCTCAACCGTCATCGCAGAACAGGCAGGTACGGTGCCTCGATACCCTGCTCTTCGAACGCAGTCAGCGCCGAGCGCGCAAATGCGCGCTGGACTGCCCATTGGCGCCCAGGCTTGACCTGCGCCGTCACTCGAATGGTAATTGCCTCGGCAGTAACCGAATTGACTCCCAGCATCTCCGGCTTGTCGATCATGTCCGCCCTGATCGGTTCGGACTCTGCCGCCTCGAGGACAGCTCGCGTCGCCACCTCACACGCTTTGTGCACGTTCGCATTGTGGGCGATCGGGAGATCGAGAACTGCAGTGGCGTAACCCTGACTCATGTTGCCCACTCGCAGGATTTCGCCGTTGCGGCAGTACCACAAGGTGCCGTTCACATCTCGAATCGTGGTGACGCGCAGGCCCACTGTTTCGACGGTGCCGACCGCGTCGCCGAGATCGACGACGTCGCCGACACCGTACTGATCCTCGAGCAACATGAAGATGCCGGAGAGGAAGTCACGCACCAGGTTTTGTGCACCGAAACCGATGGCAAGGCCGATGACTCCGGCGGATGCGATGAACGGCGCGACGTTGATCCCGAGGATGCCGAGAATCTGCAGCACACACCAGACCAGGATGACGATGGACACCGTCGATTTGAGTACCGAACCGATGGTCCGGGCTCGCTGCGATCTGCGCTCGTTCACCTTGGCGTTCGGAGACTTGCGAGGCTTCGACATTCGATCGATCCCGCGGTGCAGTGCGAAGCGCAGAACGACTGCGAGCGCCACGTAGATCGCGATCTCGACGGGTCGGTGAATCAACCAGTCTCGGTTGGTATCGGTCAGTTCCCATGCTTGTATTTCGGAAATCATCTCCATGCAGTCTACGGATTCGGGCCGATCCGGGCATCGGTGCAGGGCAGACGGTCCAAAGCCGAACAGGCAGCTAGGCTTACGTCATGGCTGCGTTCACTGGCATACCCGTTGCTGCACTCGATTTCTACGAAGACCTGGAAGCCGACAACAGCAAGACCTGGTGGGCAGCGCACAAGGAGACGTACGACGAAGTGGTTCGTCGTCCGATGGCGTCGTTGACCGCAGCGTTGGAGGACGAATTCGGCACGGCCAAGCTCTTTCGGCCGTATCGTGACGTTCGATTCTCGAAGGACAAGATCCCGTACAAGACGCACCAGGGAGCGTTCGTCGGTCTCGCCGAGAGCTGTGGCTACTACGTGCAGATCGACGCGGCAGGGTTGATGGTGGCCGGTGGTTTCTACGCCAGCAGTTCGGAGACCATCGCGCGTTATCGTGCGGCTGTCGACGACGACGTTCGAGGCCCGGAGCTCGAGAAGATCCTGGCCTCCGTCGAGAAGGCCGGATTCACGATCGGCGGCGACAAGCTCAAGACGGCGCCTCGCGGATACACGGTCGATCACCCGCGGATCGAATTGCTGCGTCACAAGTCGCTGACCGCTGGGCGTACTTACCCGAGCCCGCCGTGGTTGGACAGCGCCAGGACGTTGAAGGAAGTTCGCGCGGCGTGGCGCGCACTGACACCTTTGGTCGAGTGGTCGGGGCAGGTGCTCGGACCGAACTGACCGTCCGACAAAAAGTGTGACGCAGCCGTAGGAGAGTTCACCTCGAGTTCATCGAAACTCGAGACGCCTGGGGCTACCGTGGTGTGTGTAACTCAAAGTTTCGGCACCGCTTCGAGTCGCAGCGCCGCAGTTCGAAGCCATTTTCTCTCGATCGACATCGTGAACAACCCGTGTCAGTGGAGACCATCATGGCTATGTTTCTTGCTCTCGTCCTGATCATCTCGGTTCTCGGAATCGTCGGCACCTACCTCGCGTTCAGCGCGGTCTACTTCGTCGAGATGCGCAAGCTCGACAAGTAGGGCGGCTCGATTTGGCCTGATTCGACTATTTCTGGGCCGATCGCGACGACCCTCCCTGCGTACGCTGTTAGGGCATCCTTATCCGCTCGCAACAGTGGATGAATCATTTCTTCTGGAGGTTCGACACGCATGCCCGCTCAATCCACGCTCTTGCTTCCCGAGGGTTACTCCGACAACCGCCTCGTCTCGGATCTCACTCGTCGGCAATTCGGCTTCGGCGCCGGAATCGCCGGACTGGGCGCGTTCCTGGCGGCGTGCGGTGACAGCGGAAGCAGTTCGGGCGAAACCGAAATGCGTTCCGTGACGACACCTCTCGGAACGTACGACATTCCTGTCAATCCGAAGAGAGTTGTCGCGATCGACTCTCGGCTCGACCTCGAACCTGCTGTAGCTCTGGAACTTCCGCTCGTCGGCTACACGTACGCCCAGGCGACACCGTGGGTGCCTATCGATTCGTCGGTACCGTTCCTGTCGGAGATCCCCAACCGCGAGCAGATCTTGGCGCTCGAGCCCGACCTGATCGTGTGCCTGAACTACGAGAGCGAGTGGTGGCCGGTGGCCGAGATGTCCACCATCGCACCGGTTCTGACGACCGAGTTCACCGACGACTGGCGCACCAACCTCTCGCGGCTGTCGGGCTGGCTCGGTCGAACGGCCACACTCGATCGATTGACGCTCGACTACGACAATCTGATTTCCGACATCCGCAGTCGTCATGCCGAGAAGATTGCGTCCAAGACCGTCGCCAGTGTCTCCTTCATGCCGGATACCAACACGCTGTACGTCACGAGCATCCGTACGTCCGAGAAGGGCGACAAGCCCAGCGACATGACGCTGGGCGACATCGGTGGCAAAACTGCCACCTCGGAGGGGCTTGATCCCGAGGGCGGGGTCAGCCTCGAGGGCCTCGACGTGCTGGCCGGCGTCGACGGCTTCATGATCACCGAAAACGAGGACAGTGCGGCGTACCAGGCATTGGTGGCGAGCAAGCTGTGGCAGCGACTCCCGGCAGTGCAGGCGGGCAACGTCACCAGTCTGGGTGGCTCCACCTTCTACGGTTCGATCTACACGATTTCCTACGTCGCGCAGGGTTGGGATGCCCTGTACAACAAGATCAGCTGAAGCCTCTGCCGACCGGACCGATGAGTTTAGGTAACGCGGGCGGTCTAATCAGGTAGGCATTGACCAGACCTGAGGAGATCGACGTGCAAACAGAGCAATCCCCAGCGGTAGTGCAATCCCGCGACGGTACGACCATCGCATACGAACGCTCCGGTGCCGGACCAGCAGTGGTCCTGGTCGCCGGAGCGTTCTGCGACCGCGGTTGGTTCGATTCCCTGGCTGCAGAGTTGGCGGCGGACTTCACGGTGTACTCGTACGACAGGCGCGGACGCGGGGACAGCGGTGACAGTCGCGCGTTCTCGATCGACGCCGAGGTGGAGGACTTGCGGGCGGTCGTCGCTGCCACCGGTGAAACACCGCTCGTTTACGGATTGTCGTCGGGTGCCGCGCTGGCTTTGGAGGCCGCTGCGCAGGCCGTTCCGATGCGTAAGCTCGCCGTCTACGAGGCGCCGTACATGGACGACGACCAGCGTGACGAGACTGCCCAAAGTGACCTGGAGCGATTGATTGCGGGCGGCGACAGGGAAGGTGCTGTGACGCGTTTTCTGGATCTGACCGGCGCGTCTCCGGAGATGGTCGACGAGATCAAGCGGAGTGCCGATTGGCCCGACATGTGCGCCATCGCGCACACCTTGCCTTACGACGTCGCGGTGTGTGATCACGGCTGTCAGTCGCTCGACTGGCTTGCCTCCATTACCGTCCCTACATTGGTCATGTACGGCGGTGACAGTGGTCAATGGGCACCTGCCTCGGCGACGAGAATCGCTGCAAAAGTCTCGGGGACAAAGACTTTGGAGATCCCCGGTCAGGGCCACGGCGTCGCCGACGACGCTATTGTCCCGGCTCTGCGTGAATTCTTTTCCGGCTGAGCACTGGGCGGCGAAGACGATCGTCAACCTAGGGTTGACGCTTTCGATTGCGTCAACCTATGGTTGACGCATGAGCAAACCAGTGGAAATGACCAACAAGGTTCGACTCGACGACCTCATCGACGCGATCAAGAAGGTGCACACCGATGCTCTCGACCAACTCTCCGACGCCGTGATTGCCGCTGATCATCTCGGTGAAGTTGCAGATCACCTGATCGGTCACTTCGTCGACCAGGCGCGCAGGTCGGGAGCGTCGTGGACGGAGATCGGCGCGAGCATGGGTGTCTCGAAGCAGGCTGCGCAGAAGCGTTTTGTTCCCAAGGCGCCGAGTGATCAGAAGCCGATGGATCCGAACGAAGGGTTCAACCGGTTCACTCCCCGGGCGAAGAACGTCGTCATGGCCTCGCAGAACGAAGCCCGCGCCGCCGGTAACGCAGAGATCCAGCCGGAGCACCTGCTCCTGGGGCTCGTCGAGGAGCCTGCCGGGTTGGCTGCGAAGGCGATAGTGGCGCAAGGGGTGGAGCTCGAATCCGTCCGAGCTGCAGTGGCCGGTGTACTATCGACTCCGACTTCCGAACTACCAGAACTCATTCCGTACGACGCTCGTGCGCGCAAGGTCCTGGAACTGACGTTCCGTGAGGCTCTTCGCCTGGGCCACAACTACATCGGAACCGAGCACATCCTGCTCGCGCTGCTCGAACTCGAAGACGGATCAGGTGTTCTGGCTGATCTCGGAATCTCGAAATCGGTTGCGGAGTCCAACATCGTGGGAGCGTTGGCCGCCATTCAGGATCAGTGATTCAGGGGTGAATCTGATGCAGAAGAGGGCCGCACCCTTGCGGGTGCGGCCCTCTTCTTGTGTCACTGATTAGACAGCGCGCACATTGGTGGCCTGAGGACCCTTCTGGCCCTGGCCAACCTCGAACTCCACACGCTGGTTCTCGTCGAGCGACTTGTAGCCGTTGCCCGAGATTTCAGAGTAATGAACGAACACGTCCGGTGTTCCGTCGTCGGGAGCGATGAAACCAAAGCCCTTTTCGCCGTTGAACCACTTCACGATGCCCTGTGCCATACCGATACTCCCTACAAACTCGATCCGGGCCCTCACATCGAAGTCCCGATCTCGATATGTCTATCCTCCCACGCCGCGCAAGTCGAACGGTGGGCGACGTGCAAAAGACGGTAATTCGGAAGCTTTCGAGGAGGGAATGGCAACTGATCTTCGACTGATTTTCGACGCTGGAGCGACCCGATCGCAGAAGGCAGGGACTGGTGGCTCGCCCAACTGCCTGCGGTGATAGATCAGCGGGAATGTACTTGTCCGCTCGAGAACGGTCCATTTTTATCGCTCCGATCTCTCGGAATCGCAAACGTAGGAACCCTATGGAAGATGAGGGTGGGCTAACCTCTCTTTCGCTGTGCCCTCGGCGCGCGCAGCAGTCGCCGAGAAGGAGAGTGCATACATGTACGGAACGATTTGTGAATCCACGACGTCTGAACTTGTGGACCAGCTCAGTCGCCGTGGGTTCTTCGGGGTCGGCGCAGTGGCAGCGGCCGCCATCCTTGCGGGGTGTTCGACTACATCAGATGCTTCTGATGCCGGCGAACAACGTGAGGTGATCAATGCGCTCGGAACCACCACGATCTCGGGAAAGCCGGAAAGGATCGTTGTTGCCAGCGACTTCACGGATCTGGAATTCCTGCTCTCGCTCGGCGTTCACCCAGTCGCCTACGGCAACACAGGATCGTGGGACCGCGGTTCACTGCCTTGGCAGAGCACCGCGGGAATAGCCGACCTCGAAAGCTTCGGCACCACAGGCGAAATCAACCCGGAAATCATCGCGCGCTACTCGCCGGACCTCATCATCGGAATGAAGACTTATCTCGAACCGGCAGCCGAGAGGCTGAGTCAGATCGCGCCGGTTATCGCGCTGGACTGGACCACCTCGTGGCGTGACGGCGTCGCCACGGTCGGGCAGGCCGCATTTGTCGACGAGGCTGCTGCTGCAGCGATCGCCCGGACCGACGCTCTGATCTCCGACACCGCAGCTTCCCTGAACGGCTTGGGTGGCAAGACGATCATGATCGGCTCGATGTACGGCGATCAGTTGTATGTGCAGGGGGATGCCAGTGCGCCCGGGGTTCTGCTGCGCGAACTCGGACTCGACTATCGCGGATACAACGCCGAGCAGATGACTGCGCTGTCGATGGAGCAGGCGGAGGTACTCGCACCCGCAGACATTTTGCTCAGCCTCGCTTCTGATCAGGAAGCGACGACGAGGTTGGAGAACTTCGCAGTTTTCCAGAACCTCCCCGCGGTGAAGGCGCGAGCCTATGCGCCGGTCGAACTTCTGCTCTCGAATGCCTTTGTCGACAATTTCGGTCCACTGAGCGCACCGTACGCCTTGCCGCAGCTCGCCGAGGTCTTGACCGGGCTTGCAGCGGGCCAGGGAAAACAGCTCCCCTGACCTCGCTTCCGAGCCTATTGACGCCGCGTCGGCCTAGCATCGAAACATGGTGGACATAGATCTGACGGGCCGCGCCGCAGTAGTCGGCGGATCACAACCGCTGCGAGCGATACTCGAAACCCCCACTACCCCCGGCCCGTGGCCGGGGGTAGTGATGATTCACGAGGCCTTCGGGCTCGAGGAGGTGATGCAGCGGCAAGCCAAGCGGCTGGCCGCTGCGGGGTTTTTGACGCTTGCTGTCGACCTCTACAGCGCGGGCGGGGCGAAGCGGTGCCTAGTGCCCACCATGACGTCGATGCTTCGAGGACACGGCAAGGCGTTCACCGACATCGAAGTCGCTCGCAGTTGGCTGGTGGAATCCCCGGACTGCACCGGAAAGATCGGTGTCATCGGATTCTGCATGGGCGGCGGCTTCGCGATGGTCAGCGCCGGAGATTTCGACGCTGCCTCGGTCAACTACGGTCAGCTTCCACGCAAACTCGATGAGGCCGTGGTGGATGCGTGCCCGATCGTCGGGAGTTTCGGAGGCAAGGACTTCTCGCTCCGCGGTGCGGCAGCGAAACTGGAGACGGCGCTCAGCAATGCCGGTATCGAGAACGACGTCAAGGAGTACCCCACCGCCGGCCACGCGTTCCTCAACGACGCGGAGGCCGGACCCAAGGTGCTTCGTCCTTTGGAGCGCATCCTCGGAATCGGTCCCGATCCTGTTGCAGCGCAGGATGCCTGGAAGCGAATCGACTCGTTCTTCGAGCGCCACCTGGCGTGATCAGCGACTGGTTCTCTCGCCGCCGTTGACTGCCAATACCTGACCGGTGATCTGCCGGGCGCCCGGTGAGGCCAAGAAGTGGACGGCTGATGCGATGTCGTCCGGTGTTCCGGCGCGCTTGGTGCTGGTGGACTCGATCAGCATCGCGCGACGCTCGTCCGTCAGAAAGTCTCGGAAGAACTCGGTGTCAGCGATGTAGCCGGGGGAGACGATGTTCGCGGTGATGCCTTCGGGCCCCAGCTCGGCGGCCAGATCGATATTCCACGTCGCAACTGCGGCTTTGGCAGCGCCGTACGCGCCCGCGCCCTTGTCGGCGGCAATCGATCCGATGGTGATGACGGCACCGCCGCTGGGGATTCGATCGCGAACTGCGGCTGTGGTCAGCACTGCCGAGATGAGATTGGAGTCCAGATTCGCACGCCACCCGGCGGCCAGGGATTCCAGATCTGACGGTGCTTCGCGATCGAAGTCCGTGTTGCCACCGGCGCAGTGCACCACGACGTCGATGGTTCCCGGAAGCGAATCCTGCAGCCGCTTCAGGTCTTTCGGGTCGGAGTTGTCACACGTCAAGGCGTGAACATCGGAACCCAACTCCTCCGCGGTCTTTTCGAGTGGTTCCGTGCGTCGGCCGGTGACAAAAACTGTGTCTCCGTCTCGGGCGAACGCCGCTGCAACTGCGCGCCCGATCCCTGTTCCGCCGCCGGTTACCAGAACTGTGCGTGTCATGCCTACCTCCGTGAGCTACGTTTAGACCTATACGAAGAACGTATCATTTAGAGCTAAATGAGGTGTGCAGTGGTGGGCGATTACAACCCGGACGACGCGGTGGACGCGGTTGCGTTGGCCTGGCTTCGCGAAAGGCCGGGCACGCCCGTAGAGGGTATCGGCATTGTGACCAGGCTGTGGATGTGCGCCAAGCTGCTCGGTGAGGATCGCCGACGGGTACTCGCCTCGGCCGGTGCGGACACAGCCACGCTGGACCTACTCAGTGTCCTGCGGCGATCCGGCGAGCCGTATCAGTTGACGACTCGCCAGATCACCGAGCAGACCGGAGTCACGGCCGGTGCGATCTCGCAGCGACTCGCGCGCGCGGAGAACGCGGGTCTGGTGGAGAGGTCCTCCGCCGCGCAAGGGTCACGACTAGTGCTCGTGACCCTCACTGCCGCCGGTCACGAACTGGTGGAGCAATTGGTGGACCGAGTCCTCGGCCGTGAAGCCGAACTGACGTCGATTCTCACCGAGCAGCAGCAGGCCGAACTCACCGAACTGCTGCGTGTCTTTCTCGACGGTCTACGCGGCGAACTCGGTGACCCTGGCGTCGCGCACGTCGGGGCTTGATCAGGACAGACGCTCGAACACTGCAGCCAGGCCCTGCCCGCCGCCGATGCACATCGTCTCGAGGCCGTAACGCGCTTCGCGACGGTCCATCTCGCGCAACAGGGTGGCCAGGATTCGTCCACCCGTGGCACCGACCGGATGGCCGAGGGAGATGCCGGAGCCGTTGGGGTTGACGCGTGGGTCGTCGGCTTCGAGCTTCCAACTCTGCAGGACTGCAAGTGCTTGTGCCGCAAAGGCTTCGTTGAGTTCGATGACATCCATGTCCGCCAGGGTCAATCCGAGGCGGCCGAGTGCCTTCTCCGACGCCGGGACGGGACCGATGCCCATGGTGCGCGGGGGAACTCCGGCAACGCTCCAACTTGCCAGGCGTACGAGGGGTCGCAGTCCGAGTGCGCGGGCTTTGTCTGCGGTGGTGACGATCGCCAGCGCTGCGCCGTCGTTCTGGCCGCTGGCATTACCTGCCGTCACGGTGGAGTCCGGGTCGATCTTTGCGCGCATGGGACGAAGGCGTGCAAGCGATTCCATCGAAGTGTCGGCCCGCGGATGCTCGTCGGTGTCGACGAGCAGGGCCTCACCCTTGCGCTGCGGAACGGATACCGGAACGATCTCCTCGGCGAAGACGCCGTTCTTCTGTGCGGCAACGGCACGCTGATGCGACTGCACAGCGAGTGCGTCCTGATCTTCGCGACTGATGGAGAACTCGGCGCGCAGGTTCTCTGCCGTTTCGATCATTCCGCCGGGAACCGGGAAGTCGCGTCCGCCGGCTGTCACGCGGGCGCGCGCGAGACGATCGCTGAGCGCAACACCTTCACCCTTGACACCCCAACGCATTCCGGTTGCGTAGAACTCTGCCTGGCTCATCGACTCGGCACCACCCGCGAGGACCAGATCACTGCCACCGGACTGAACCTGCATGACGGCCTGGATGATTGCCTGCAATCCCGACCCGCACCGGCGATCCACCTGCATGCCGGGAACATCGACGCCCAGACCGGCGTTGAGCGCCGCGATGCGTCCGATCGCCGGAGCTTCACCGTTCGGCGAAGCCTGGCCGAGAATGACGTCGTCGATCTCCGCGCCGGAAATGCCGGTACGCGTGACGAGTTCGGCGATCAACGTCGAGGCGAGATCTTCCGGGGCTACGTCACGGAAGACACCGCCGAAGCGGCCGACAGGGGTGCGGAGCGGTTCACAGATGACAACGTCAGGCATTGGTTCTTCCTTGGGTATGCCCGGTCAGCGAGTGGCTGCCGAGTGATTGTTGGACGACTGAGTACGTCCGAGATCGACGGAGATGGCGTCCGCGGTGGCGACTGCGGCCGGAACCAGTTCACCGCGAACAGCTTCGGCGCTGTAGCGGGCGGCTTGGGTGGAGATGTTGACAGCCGCGACCACATCACCGGTTGCGTCCCGGATGGGTGCGGCGAGCGAGCGCAGACCCTCTTCGAGTTCCTGATCGACAATCGCGAATCCGTCGGCGCGAATCTTCTCGAGTTCGGCACGCAGACCGTCGGCGGTGGAGATGGTCTTGCCGGTCAGGCGGGCGAAGGACACTCGGGCGAGGTAGGCGTCCAGGGCGTCGTCCGGCAAGCCGGCGAGCAGAACCCTACCCATGGATGTGGCGTACGCGGGAAAGCGCGTGCCGATGGTGATGGAAACCGTCATGATGCGGCTGACCGGAACACGGGCCACGTACACGACGTCGTCGCCGTCGAGGATCGACACGGACGTGGATTCACGGACCTTGGCGGACAAGGCTTCCAGATGCGGCCCGGCGATCTCGGGAAGGGACAGACTGGAGAGGTAGCTGTAGCCGAGTTCGAGGACTCGCGGCGTCAACCAGAACACCGAACCGTCAGTACGTACGTATTCGAGTTCGACGAGTGTGAGCAGGAAGCGGCGAGCAGTCGCACGCGTGAGATCGGTGTGCCTGGCAACCTCGCTGAGGGTGCGACGCGGGTGCTCACCGTCGAAAGCCTTGATGACGGACAGCCCACGGGCCAGCGACTGCACGTAGTCCGGTGACGGTCCCGGCGCTTGCTCGCTGCTGTTCTCACTCATGTTGTCTCGTTCTCCTCAGGTTCGGCCGAGAGGTCTGCGAGTGCTTGCTTTCCCAGCGCAAAAGCCAAGTTGCTGTTCGGCACACCCGCATAAACCGCGGTATGGAGAAATACTTCCACGAGTTCGTCGGGATCGATCCCGGCACGCAGCGCAGCGCGAATGTGCATGTCGAGTTCGTGTTCGTTGCCGACGGCAGTGAGGATCGCGAGAGTGAGGAGCCTGCGGGTGTGGTGATCGAGGCCGGGGCGTGACCAGATGTCGCCCCACGCCGTGCGAGTGATGAAGTCCTGGAACGGGGCCGTGAACTCGGTGGCACCGGCGATGGAACGATCGACGTGGGCGTCGCCGAGCACCTGACGTCGTACGGTCATACCTGCCGATACCGCGGCGCTACGTTGGGCGAGCGCAGATGTGTGCGAGGCAATATGCGTTGCAAGCAGTTTGGTGACGCGCCCGGCCTGTTCGACGTTGGCGAGGTGTGCGCCGGGATCGACCACGTGCAGTACCGCATCGGCGATACCGTCGGCGATCGCGCTCAACGTCGCCGGAGGTGTCGACGGATCCTGCTCGCCCGCGACGAGGAGCGTCGGAGCGACGACGCGGGCCAGGTCGGCGCGGCCGTCCCACATCGAAAGCGCCTCGCAGCAGGCGGCATAACCCTCGTCGGGTGTGGCTTCGACCATCGCGACGTGGCGGGCGACAAGCTCCGGATCGTTTTCGGCCAGTCCCGGCGTGAACCAGCGTCCGACGACGGCGGCCGCGATGGACGCGATGCCGTCCGCACGGACAGCCTGCGCACGATCGATCCACGGCTGAGCCGGGGCGAACTGCGAGGACGTGCACATCAACGTCAACGTCTCGACGCGAGTGGGGTGGTGGGCGGCGATCCATTGGCTGACAGCGCCGCCGAGGGAGAGCCCAACGAGATGTACGGACTCGAGTTCGAGCGAATCGAGGAGAGCGATGACATCGCCGGCGAGATCGGCAATGGAGTAGGGGCCCGCAGGCACCGGTGACTTGCCGTGGCCGCGATGGTCGACGGCGATGACGCGGTAGCGATTCGACAGCGCGTGAATCTGCGGCTGCCACATGGACAGATCGGATCCGAGTGAACCCAGGAGAACCACTGCCGGGGCATCGGGATTGCCGGTCTGTTGAAAGTTGAGCGCGACGCTCATCGAGATCCTCCTGTGGGGCGTTCGGCGAGGGCGCGGTCGACCAGATCGGTGGCGTGGCCCAGATAGTGTGCGGGGTCGAGTAGTTCGGCGATCTCGGTTTCGCTCAGGTGCTCTGCGATGGCGGGATCACGATCCAACCTGGTTCCGGAAGTGGCTGCCGCGGTGACGATGTCGCGTGCTCGATCAGTGTGTGCGGACAGGGCCTTGGTGACACGCTCGGCGAGAATCAGGCCACCGGTGATGTCGAGATTACGAGCCATCGACTCGGTGTGTACTTGCAGGCCGGTGAGGCTCACGGAAAGCTGGTGCGCTGCTCCGCCTGCCAGACGCAGGAGATCGGTGACGGTTTCCCACTCGGCGTGCCAGGGGCCTGCGGCGCGAGCGAATTCGTGATCCATGTTCGACAGGGCTGTGGCCACCAGGGCGGGAGCACGTCGCGCTGCCGCGCGGGCGGTGATCGCGGCAACCGGATTCTGCTTGTGCGGCATGGCCGATGAGCCGCCCGGAGCGCTCTCGGCAACCTCGGACAGCTCGGTGGACGCCATGACGGTGATGTCGGTGGCGGGCTTGGAAACAGCGCCGGCGACGATACCGAGTGTGGTCGCGAGTTCTGCGATGGTCACGCGGTCGGTGTGCCAGGGAGTGACCTGCCTGGCCAGACCGAGTTCGTCGGCCAGCGCGTCCGCGATCCTGAGCCCGTCGGGATGCAACGCAGCGAGTGTTCCTGCGGCTCCGCCGAATTGAACCGGCAACGTGGACAGCACGATTTCGAGACGAATCGCTGCGGCGTCGAGCGCGGTGAACCAACTCGATGCCAGTAGCCCGAAGGTGGTCGGAAGTGCTTGTTGTCCCAGGGTTCTCGCGACCATCGGAGTAGAGCGATGGATGCGGGCGAGGTGGGCGGCGGAATCGGCGGCGCGGGTCAGGTCGGCCAGAACCACCGCGCCCGCGCGTCGCGTCAACAGCATCAGCGCACAGTCCATGATGTCCTGACTGGTGGCGCCCGGGTGCACCACGGAGGCAGGCACACCTTCCTGTCCCACCCTTTCGCGCAGCATCTTCACCAGCGGAATGACGGGATTTCCGCCGGCGGCCGACGCGCGGCCGAGCGCCACGATGTCCAGGCCGCCCGGTTGTGAGAGTTCAGCTGCGGCGGTCGCCACCGCGGCGCAATGTTCCCCGTCGGCCAACCCGACAGTGGCCATCGCACAACTCAGTGCGGCTTCCACGTCGAGCAGCGCGGTGACCCACGCCTGGTCGGACAGGTGCTCCGATACTCGGGTGGCCCCGAACACCGGGTCGAACAGTGCGCCGCGAGTGGGCATGTGTACTCCTCTTACAGCTCGAAGAAGGGCGTCTCGACGCCGTTCGCGTCCTCGTCCTGAACATAGACCGTCCAGGAGTACCCACCGTCGACCTTGGTTGCAACCAACTTCGCGCGTTCGGTTTCGCTCAGTGAGGACAGCACCGGATCTGTTACGTGTGCGTCGGTGTCCTCGGGGAAGTACAAGCGGGTGACCAGGCGGTCGAGCATCCCTCGAGCGAAGACCGACACGTTCACGTGTGGGGCCTCGTCCGCATCCGTTTCAGTGGGCTGCGCTCCGGGCTTGACGGTGTGGACCAGTGCGGTACCGGTGGAATCTGCTGCGCTGCGGGCGAATCCGCGAAAGCCAGCCGGAGTGAGGTCCACTGCACCGCGGGGATCGTCCGGATGGTTGAAGCGCCCGAGCGTATCGGCCTGCCATGTTTCGATCATCGCGTCAGCGACGGGTGTACGGGCGCCGTCGATCACCGTGATGGCCAGCGTGATTCGTCCGGGGGTATCGCTCGGGGCAGCGTCGGGGCCGTCCGTCCAGGGGAGGCCGATGTGCCAGTACGGTCCGACGGTCTGAGAGGGCGTGACCCCGAAGGGGGCGGTGGTGAAGTCGCCGGGGACGACCGGATAAGTGGGTGCGGGCTTCGCGGTGCGATCAGTCATCGTGGTCTTCCTCGTTCTCGAATACGGAGGCATTACGGCCGCGCAGGACGATGTCGAAGCGGAACCCGAGAGCCCAGTTGGGGACTGTGGCGTCGTAGTCGAAGACGCTGACCATGCGGTGACGTGCTGCTTCGGGTACCGCGTTGTAGATCGGGTCCTGGAAGAACATCGGATCGTCGGGGAAGTACATCTGCGTCACGAGGCGCTGCGTGAATGCCGTGCCGAACAGCGAGAAATGGATGTGGGCCGGTCGCCAGGCGTTGTCGTGGTTCATCCACGGGTAGGCGCCCGGCTTGATCGTGGTGAAGCTGTAGTGGCCGTTCGCGTCGGTCACGCAGCGACCGAGCCCGTTGAAGAACGGGTCCAGCGGTGCGGGCCAGTTGTCGCCGGTGTGGCGGTAGCGTCCACCGGCGTTGGCCTGCCACACCTCGAGCAGTGTGTGGGGGACCGGCTTTCCGTCGCCGTCGAGTACACGGCCGTGAACGACGATGCGCTGTCCCTGTGCTTCGCCGCCGTTGGCAATGGTCAGGTCGTTTTCGCCGGCGCCGACGCGATCTTCGCCGAATACCGGCCCGGTGAGCTCCGTGAGGCGCTGGGGGAGCAGCTTCAGCGGTTGCTTCGGGTGGCGAAGAGAAGTGGTCTTGTAGTCCGCGAAATCGGCCGGGGCGTTGACGCCAGTCGGCCGCTGGTACCTCGGCGGTAGATGCAGCATAGGGAACCTCGTCGTTCGGTTACGTGAAGTTGTTCGCAATGTGTACATGTGTTGCGCTCTGCGAACAGAATAGTTCGTAGATGTGACCCAGGCAATGCCGGGGGCGAAAAATGTTCGTGATGCGCACGGGGGTTCACAATACGTACGCACCGCGCTACTGTGATCGACATGATGGACAAAGTCATTTCCACTGCTGCCGAGGCCGTCGCCGACGTGCCGGACGGCGTCACGATCGCTGTCGGAGGTTTCGGGCTCGTCGGAGTGCCGGAAATCCTCATCGATGCGCTCCTAGAGCAGGGCGCGACATCACTCGAAACGGTGAGTAACAACTGCGGCACCGACGGGTTCGGGCTCGGAGTGCTTCTGGAGAAGGGGCGTATCCGTCGTACTGTCAGCTCGTACGTCGGCTCCAACAAGGAGTTCGCGCGTCAGTACCTTTCCGGTGAGCTGGAAGTCGAACTCACGCCGCAGGGCACGCTCGCCGAGCGCATGCGCGCCGGGGGAGCGGGCATCCCCGCGTTCTTCACCCCGGCCGGCGTCGGCACCCAGGTCGCCGACGGTGGCCTGCCACTGCGTTACGACGGCAACGGCGGCATCGCAGTTGCCAGTCCGCCCAAGGAAACTCGTGACTTCGACGGCGTCACCTACGTGATGGAGCGCGGCATCGTCGCCGACTATGCACTGGTCCACGCCTGGAAAGGTGACCGGCACGGCAACCTCGTCTACCGCGCGAGTACCCAGAACTTCAATCCGGCTGCAGCAACGTCGGGGCGCATCACCATTGCGCAGGTCGAGCACCTCGTCGAGCCGGGTGAGCTCGACCCTGCCGAGATCCACACGCCGGGCATTCACGTTCAGCGTGTTGTCCACGTCGGCCCCGTGACGGTCGGCATCGAGAATCGGACGGTACGAGCATGACTTCTGTACTACCCACCAAACTCACCCGCGAAGAGATGGCGGCCCGCGTCGCGCGCGAACTCGAGGACGGGCAGTACGTGAACCTCGGCATCGGTATGCCGACGCTGGTTCCGAACTACCTCCCGACCGACATCACCGTTGTATTGCATTCGGAGAACGGCGTTCTGGGCGTGGGGCCGTACCCGACCGAGGACGAACTCGATCCCGAGCTGATCAATGCGGGCAAGGAGACCATCACCGTTCTCCCCGGTGCGTCGTTCTTCGACTCCTCAGCGTCGTTCGGCATGATCCGCGGCGGCCAGGTCGACGTTGCCGTGCTCGGTGCCATGCAGGTCAGTACCACCGGAGACCTCGCGAACTGGATGATCCCCGGCCACATGGTCAAAGGCATGGGCGGCGCGATGGATCTGGTCCACGGCGCAAAGCGCGTCATCGTGATGATGGAGCACGTCTCGAAGAAGGGTGAGCACAAGATCGTCGAGGAGTGCTCGCTTCCACTGACCGGTAAGGGCTGCGTCCAGCGAATCATCACCGACATGGCCGTGATCGACGTGACTGACGACGGTCTCCGCCTGGTGGAGACGGCGCCGGGCATCAGCGTCGACGACGTGGTTGCCGCTACCGGAGCGAAACTGATTCTTTGACAGTCTGTTTCATCTGATGGCTCAGCCGCCGGGTCGTGACTTCCATCCGACCCGGCGGCTGTTTTACGCCCCGACGTCGTTCAGCTCGCTCTCGACCGGAATCCAGAGCTCGAACCGCGCGACGGTGAAATCGTCGTTGTATTCGGTACGCATGATCTCGGGACCAGGTACGGAGCGAAAAGGGTTGGCCGGGAACCATTCCGTGTAGATATCGCGCCACAAGTACTGCACAGATTCGATTGCCGACCCGTCGGCGGTGAACACGGCCCACGTGTGTGCGTCGACCGTCAGCACATCGAAACCCGTGGGTGAAGGTTTGCCGGTGACCACTCCCAGGTAGTAATCCAGTTCTGTGCCTTCGGTTCTGGGATGCGCCAAATTGTCGACGACACTGACGATTCCCGCCGGTTCCTGATCGGACAGCTCGCGCAACCCGCGCAACGCAACCTTGTCTACGGAGCGGGTGAAATCTTCGATGGCGGAGTTGGGACCTTCGTGTACCAGTGGAACCCGGGTCTTGAACCCGACTACCGTCAGGGCAGGTTTGTCCACAAGCATGTAGTCCATCGGTGTGGCTCCTTCCAACGTCACGTGAATGACAAGTTTCGGTTGTGATTTGAGAACGGCGGGAGCGCGTTTGACCGCGCCGGGGCTCACGCCGTGAAATGCGGTGAACGCTCGTGTGAAGGCTTCCGCGGACGAGTAGCCGTACTTCACGGCGGTCTCCAACACTCCGGATCTGCTGACGGACAACTCGGCACCGGCCAGGGTGAGTCGACGTCGACGGATGTATTCGGATACGGGAATGCCGGCCAGGGCCGAGAACATCCGCCGAAAGTGATACTCCGAGGTGGTTGCCAGCCTTGCCATCTCGGCTGTGTCGATCTCGCCGCTCAGATTGCTTTCGATGTAGTCGAGCGCGCGGTTCAGTCCGTCGATCATCGTGTCTTCCTGTTCACGGGTTTCACGCTACGCAGATCACTTGGGCCGTACCCGACTATCCGTGCCCGAAAAAGTAGGGCAGGAAATGCATCTGGACAACTCAGTTAATCATCATTATCTTGAATTGAACATCGATGGTTGACCAGGAGGCACAGTGAGCACCCGTTTTCCGCAGGCTGAATTGACCGAGGTGCCCGAGGACATCGCCGCCAAGATTCTCGAGATCCAGGAGAAGTCAGGGTTCGTGCCCAACGTCTTCCTGATGTTCGCTCGGCGGCCAGCCGAGTTCCGGGCATTCTTCGCATACCACGACGCGATCATGCTCAAGGAAGATTCCGCACTCACCAAGGGCGATCGAGAAATGATCGTCACCACGATCTCTGCGGCCAACAAATGTACGTACTGCGTTGTCGCGCACGGCGCGATTCTGCGTATCTACGAGAAGAAGCCGCTGGTTGCCGACCAGGTTGCGGTCAACTATCGCACCGCAGAGATCTCCGATCGTCAGCGCGCGATGCTCGACTTCGCCACCAAGGTGAACTCCGCCTCGCACGAAATCGCCGACGCCGACTTCGACACCCTCCGTGTGCACGGCTTCGGCGACGAGGACGCGTGGGACATCGCCGCGATCACTGCATTCTTCGGGCTCAGCAATCGCATGGCGAGCTTCTCCGGCATGCTGCCCAACCCGGAGTTCTACCTGATGGGGCGCGTTCCGCGGTCCTGATTCCTGCGTCTCGAACATAAGCTTTCAATTTTTCGGACCGACCGGTCGTAACGTCTGGAACTCAGCCGACGAAGTAAAGGCTGTCCACGCCGGAATTGCCGTCTTCGTAAAGAAGGCCGAAAGGTTGAGCGCTATGTCGGAGAAGTCCATCGCCCATTCTCGGAGGGTCCGCTCTGCGGCCGCCGGTGCCGTACTAGCTCTCGGATTGGCGGTGGGCGGCACAGGAATTGCATCGGCAGAGCCCGAAACCGTGTGTACCCCGAGTGCCGATCCGCTGGTGACCTGCGCCGAGGAAGAGGCAGCTGCCACCACCGACGCCGACGCGGCGACGAGCACCGAGACCACACCCGAGAAGGTTGAAGCCGGCGTCGCGGGCGCGGGCAGTGCAGAAACCGCAGGTACGGACGCCGCAGCACTGGCGGAAGCCGAAGCAAAAGCCAAAGCAGCAGCCGACGCGGCAGCGAAGGCCGCCGAAGCAGCCGCGACGGCAGGGGTCGACTCGTCCGCAGCGACAGACACTTCGGTGAAGGCGACCGAGGCAATGACTCAGGCGAGCGTCGAGGCAACCAAGGCGGCGGTCGAATCGACCAAGGCCAAGGCGGAGGCAGGGGCCGCGGAACAGTCTGCCAAGGAAGCCGAAGAGGCAGCCAAGGTTGCGGAGTCCGCGGCGGCCGATGCGAAAGAGGTAGCAAAAACAGCTCAGGCAGAAGCAGACGCCGCCGCAGCCAAGGCTGCTGAACTCGAGGAAGCGGCGAAGGCCGCCGGTTCGGGGCCCAAGACAGAAGAGGCAGCACAGGCGCGCGCCGAGGCTAATGCTCTGCAGGCCAAAGCCGATGAGGCGAAGGCTGCCGCGGATGCAAACGCCAAGCTGGTTGCGGACAAGAACAAGGAAGCCGAGGAAGCCTTCAAGAACTGGGATTTCGCGAAGGCAGCCGTCGCTAAGGCTCAGGCTCTGGCCGCCGCATGGAACGCCAAGCAGCTCGCGATCACCGTCAAGGAAACTCAGAAAGTGGCCACCGCCGCGGAAACCACGGCCAAGGCAGCCGAGTCCGCGGCCGCCACCGAGGTAGAAGCTGCCACCGCCGCGCGTAAGGCTGCTGATGAAGCGGCAGCTACCGCAGCTTCCGCACGAAAGGACGCCGACGCTGCGCAGAAGGCCGCGGAGACGGCCCAGGCCGAAGCCGATGCTGCGGGCGAGGCTGCCACCGACAAGCGAGCCATCGCCGACCAAAAGGCTGCCGAAGCCGCCAAGAAGGCCGAAGCTGCCGAAGCGGCGAGCAAGAAGGCGCAGGATCTCTACCTCGCCGCCGAAGACGCGAAGGCCGCAGCCGACGCCGCAGCAGCAAAGGCCAAGGAAGCTCAGGCCGCCGCGGCCGCCGCGAAAGCCGAAGCGGATGCAGCGCAGAAGATCGTCGACGAGCTCAAGGCAAAGGGCGAGAAGGAGATCGACAACGGAACAGGCGTCGGCGGTGAAGTGATCATCGGTGAGCACACCGACGACGGCTCCGGGGTCACGAAGGTCGACGAGACCACCGCTGTAGTGAACAAGACCGGCGTCAAGCTGGTCGGCTACTACAACAACAAGGGCGCCTTCGACGTCGTCGACTACTACGTCACCGACGCCGACGGCGATCCGGCACTTGCAGGAAGCCTGCCCCCCGTCGAACTTGCTCTCGGTGACACCGCAAGCAGCAGCACCAGCGGTAGCAGCAACTCCAACCTGCCGGCTGTATTGATCGGCGTCGGAGTCGTGGGCGCTGCCGCCGCAGCAGCTACGACGGTGGTTGTTCGTCGCAAGCGTCATGACGGCCCGGGCAACACGTCTGCGTAGCGCCGGCCTCTCGGCGGTAGCGATCCTCGCCCTCCTCGCATCCGGATGTTCGGGCGAGAATGCGGGATCGCTACCTGACCGCTCGCCGGTGCAGTCGCATATCGCGGCTGCACCGGCTTCGGTGACCGTCGATCCGGCAGAACCCGAGAGGATCGAGTTGAGGTCTGCGTCCGGGGTCACGTACCTGAGCAGTCCGTTGCACTCGGAGAAACTGATGCGCGGCGGCGAGAGTGGGCAGCAACTGAATCCTGTCGACGAACTGCCGGTGTGGTGGGGCGAGAGCGGAATGCCGGGAACGTCGACCACACAAACAGTTGTCGTGGTCGGCCACAACTACACCACTCGCGAAGCACCGTTCCGGGCGCTCCGGGTAGTGGAGCCGGGAGATCGAATTCTCCTGGGTACACCGAACGGCACACTCGAGTACGACGTCGAAACAGTCGGGCCGCTGCACAAAGGTTCGCTGCTGGGCGCTCACGAGTTGCGCGAATCGGTTCCGGGACGGCTGATCCTCGCCAATTGTGATGTCGTCGAAGGAGAGTCGACCGACGACAATTACGTCGTCATCGCCCAGCTGGCAGCGCACTGAATCCGTGGCAGTGCAAGAATAGGGACATGGATTCCCTCGGACTTCTCTCGGAACTGGTAGCTCTCGACACGGTCTCGGGGGAGGCCGCTCCTCAACGGCGGGCGATGGATTCGATTGTCTCGTTGGTTCTCTCACGTGCGCCACAGGCGAAGGTGGAGTCAGACCTGACCGGCAATCATCCCTGGGCCTTGATCACCAACGAAGCTGCACCCTCGGCAGCCAGACTCCTGTTCGCCTGCCACGTGGACACGGTGCCAGTGGGCACTGTCTCCGACTGGGAGTTCGACCCGTACGCCGCACAGGTCGACGGCGAATTGTTCCTCGGCAGAGGGACATCGGATATGAAGGCCGGCCTTGTTGCCGCTACCGCCGCGGTTGTCGACGCTTTCGAACGTGGAGTCCCGGTCGCACTACTGCTGACGAGCGACGAGGAAATCGGATCGCTCGGGGCCGTTCGTTCGGCCGACGCCGTGGCGAATCTCGAGGTCGGGGCTGTCATCGTTCCCGAGGCGACCGGCAATCGCATCAACCTGGGGCACCGCGGTGCACTGTGGCTCGAAGTGTCCGTCAAAGGAAAAGCCGCGCACGGGAGTACGCCGCAGCGAGGAACTAACGCTGTCCTCAAACTGCTTGACGTCGTCGATCGAGCTCGGCGTGAGCTTCCGCTGTCGTCCGACGCGTTTCTGGGCGCCGAAACCTGGAACCTCGGTTTGGTCGGCGGCGGTTCGGCTCCGAACATCGTGCCGGACAATGCACGTGCGGTGATCGATCACCGCACGGTGGGAGACGGCGCAGACCTGCTTGCATGGTGGCGCGCCCAACCGGAAGTCGACTCGGTGGAGACGTCGATTCACCTGGGAGGTGTGCGTACCGACGCGTCGGATCCGTGGTTGGCTACCTTGCCGATCCCTGTTGCAACCGAACCGGTTTCGTACTTCACCGACGCTTCGGTGCTGGCAGCGGCCGCCCCCGGCGCTCCCGTCGTGATCTGGGGCCCCGGCACTCCCTCGTTGATGCATGCGGCCAACGAAAGCGTCAAGGTGTCCGAACTGGACGATGCGATCGCTGCCTACGGTGCCGTGGCTGCTGCTTGGCCGACGGTGGACTGACGGACAATCAGTTCAGGAGCAAGCGCAATGTGGGCTGTCGACTCGGAAGAGTTGTTCATCGCCTGATCCAGAAGTCGCACAGCTTCTTCCGCGATTCTCTCCTGCGGCTGTCCGACGGTGGTCAACGGCGGATTGCACAGTTCGGAGAAGGGGATGTTGTCGAAACCGGTGACCAGAACGTCGCCGGGGACGTCGATGCCCAATGCGTGGCAGGTCTGCAGCACACCGAGCGCGATCAGGTCGTCGGCGCAGACCAAGGCGTCGGGGCGAGTCTTGCCGGTCAGGATGGTGTTGGACGCCGTGCGTCCCCATTCGATCGAATACTCGCCGAGTTGTGTCCACTCGTCACGAGTTTCGATTCCCATTCGATCCGCATGGCGGAAGAATCCGGCCCGGCGAAGTTCGGTCGACGAATTGGTCAGCTCGGAACTGATGAAGGCAGCCGATCGCGCGCCGCGCTCGGACAGATGCTCCATCACGAGTGATTGAGCGGCGTCGTCGTCGACACCGACCCAGTCCGTTTGGGTATCCATTGCAAACCGGTCCAGTTGAACGACCGGAAGCGTTGCTGCGCTGGCTCGTACTGCTTCGGCACTCAATTCGCCGTGGCACGGGCTGATGATGATTCCGTCCACCTGCCGCGAGACGAGCGACTTGAGCCGCTGCGCTTCCACGTCGGGATCGGAACGAGAATCGCACAGGAACAGTTGTAGGCCGCGCTGAGCCAGGACGTGTTCGACATTGACCACCAACGAAGTGAAGAAGGGATTCGCGATACTGGGAACCACCATTCCGACAGTGTCCGTCCGATTACGACGCAGTGAGCTGGCGATGATGTTTCCCGAGTATCCGAGAGAATCCGCGGCTCGTTTGATCGTCGCTGCAAGCTCGTCCGAGACAGGGCGGGATCCGGACAGTGCCCGCGACACGGTGGCAGTCGAGACCCCGGCCAGTTCCGCGACATCGCGAATGGTCGCCTTGCGCATGCGTCCCCCGTTTTCTGCTCGATTCGGGTCCGAGGTTATCGAACCGCACGGTCCAGTGTCCCGCATGTAACGCGATTGAGGCAATCGTTTACAAATTCGAATTGTGAAATCCTTGACACAACCCGGTGTTGATCGCATAACCTGCTAATTCATCAAGGCAATCGATTACATCGTGTGCAGATCTTGTGCATGGACATACAGCGCAAATCTTGCGCATGGAATGGGGTAGCTGAAGTGACCGCATCACCGCTCGGAGTCTTTCCGCCCAAGCCCTCGGCGTTGGCAGAGATGTTCACCGGCACGCCTTCTCTCATCGGGGCCATCCACCTCCCTGCTCTGCCGGGCAGCCCGCACTACACCGGGCAGCCGGTTTCGGAAATTGCTCGCTTCGCTGTGGAGGAAGCGCACGCGTACGTCGACAACGGTTTCGACGGTGTGATCGTCGAAAATCACTGGGACATACCGTTCCTCAAGCCCGGCGAACACGGATACGAAACCGCCGCCAGCATGGGAGTCATCACGGCAGCGGTGGTCGGCGAGTTCGGCAAGGCCGTCGGCGTCAGCATCCTGTCCAACGCCGGCGAGTGCGGAGTGGCCGCGGCGTGGGCGGCAGGCGCGAGTTTTGTGCGCGTCAATCAGTGGGCCAATGCCTACATTGCCAATGAGGGCTTCATCGAGGGTCAGGCGGCCAAGACGACGCGCTTTCGCCATCGCATCGGCGCCGACCCGGTCCGGATCTTCGCTGACGTGCACGTCAAGCATGGTGCGCATGCCATTGTTGCGGACCGCACCGTCGCGGAACAGACCGAAGACGCCGAGTTCTTCGATGCAGATGTCCTGATCGCGACCGGTTCGCGCACCGGTGACGCCGCTTCGGTCGACGAGGTTTCCGTGATCCGAGACAACACCGTTCTTCCCGTGATCATCGGATCCGGCATCACGGCTGCCAACGTCGCAGCGCTGATGAAGGAATGCGACGGCGCCATAGTTGCATCCTCGGTGAAGGACAATGGACGCTGGTGGGGACGGGTCGCAGGCGAGAAGGTCCGCGAACTGTCCCGGGCCGCAGGAAAGTAACCATGATTGTCTTTTGCGGATACGCCAACAACGATGTGACGGTACATGTTCCACATGTACCGGTGCTCGGAGAGCGCGTGCAGGCAACGGCCATCAGTCAGATCGACGGTGGAATGAATGCAAATGCTGCGGTATCCGCAGCCAGAATGGGCGCGCAGGTGATCTTTGCCGGTGCCGTGGGCCCGGACGCGCGGTCCACCGAGTTTCTCGAAGCCCTCGAGACTGACGGCGTCGACACCAGTTGGTCGCCGCGAGATGCGTTCCTGTCGACGGCAGTTGTACTCATCGCGCAGGACGGCGATCGCTCCATCATCAGTCAAGACGACCCGAACGATGCCGAACGCATCGGAGTTGTCATCACCCGATTGGCTGCTGCCGGTGGTGGACGGCTGTTCCTCGACGGATACCGTGCGGGCTTCCTGCCAGAGGGATTGCCGGGAAGCGTAAGTCTGGTAATCGATCTGGACGGTTGTGAAAACAAAGCCGCGGCACTGCGCGCATTCGCGCTCGCTGACCACGTCGTCGTAGGGCGTGCCCTGTGGGAAGGCGAGTTCGGGATCGGTTTCGATCAGTGGCAGGCACTGGCCGCCGAGCACAACACACACCTGCTGGTGACCGACGGCTCGCGAGGTTGGACACTGGCCACACCGGGCGGCGAGGTGACGAGCGAACCGGCAGTAGTGGTCGACGTCGTCGATGCCGTCGGGGCCGGTGATTGCTTCGGCGGTACGTACATCGCTTTTGTCGACGCCGGGCGCTCACCGGTGGACGCTGCACGACTCGCGGGAGCCTCGGCTGCCTTGGCTTGCGCCACTGCCGGACCCCGCGGATGCCCCACCCGAGATGAATTGGACAGCTTCACAGCAACATTGACCCCTCACACCCTTTTGGAGACTCGATGATGAAACGTGCATTGCCTCTGGCGCTGGGAGCTGCAGTCGCGCTCACGCTCACCGCTTGTGACTCGGCTTCGTCGAGTGACTCGAAGGACGCATCGGGTGGCTCGTCCATCCCGCAGCCGACCCGAGTCGCCGAAAGCTGCGACGGGACGAACGGCAAGCTCAAGGTCGGTCTGGTGACCATCAACCTTCAGGCGCTGTACTTCAACCAGATCAACAATGCCGCCAAGAACGTCGCGGACAAGGCAGGTGTCGACCTGCAGATCATCAGTGGCAACGACGATTCCGTGGCGCAGGCCAACGCCTTCGACAATCTGATCGCCGCCGGAGTCGACGCGATCATCGTCGATGCAATCGACACGGACGGAATCAAGCCGTCGGTGGTCAAGGCCAAGAACGCGGGCATCCCCGTCGTCGCGGTCGACGCGACCATCGACGATCCGGCGCTGTCGACTCAGGTCGGTACGGCCAATGCCGAGGGCGGTGCCAAGATCGGAAACACCTTGGCCGACGTCGCGAACAACACCGGAACGGTCGGTATCGTCGGCGCGCTCAACAGCACTGTCCAGTTGGAGCGGCAGAAGGGCTTCACGGAGACCGTGACCGGCCGCGGAATGACCGTCGGCACCGTCGTGGACGGACGTAACATTCAGGAGAACGCACAGACCGCAGCGGAGAACCTGCTGACCGGCGGTGGCGACATGAAGTACGTCTACGCAACCGGTGAGCCGGCTTTGATCGGACTCGTTGCGGCGGTCAACAGTCAGAAGGCGCAGGATCGCATCGAAGCAGTCGGTTGGGATCTTTCGGATCAGGCGGTAGGCGGACTCAAAGCCGGTTGGCTTAAAGGCGTGGTCCAGCAGAACACCTTCGAATTCGGCCACGAGGCAATGAATTCGGCAATCGACCTGGCTTGTGGTCGCGGCGCTCCGGCGAACATCCCCGTCCCCACCCAGATCGTGACCCCGGAGAACGTAGCCGACTACATGTACTACTTGGAGAAGTAATCATGGCACCTCCACTGATCGAACTCTCGGGCATCACCAAGTCGTACGGACCGGTGAAGTCCCTTCAAGGAGTTGACCTTCGGCTGGCGAAGGGTGAAGTACTCGGAGTCGTCGGCGACAACGGCGCCGGCAAGTCCACCCTGATGAAGATCCTCGCGGGCGCCGTCCAGCACGACGGCGGCGAAATGCGCGTCAACGGTGAACCAGTGCGCTTCTCGACGCCGCTCGACGCGCAGCAGAAGAAGATCGGCATCGTCTACCAGGACCTGGCGCTGTGCGACACGCTCGATGTCGCGAGCAACCTGTTCCTCGGCAGAGAACCGCGAAAAGGTCCATTCCTCGACCGGCATGCCATGCACGAGAAGGCGGCTCACATTCTCGCCGACCTTCATGTCAAGGTGAAGTCGACCTACCAGGAGATCGGGCAACTGTCCGGCGGGCAGCGGCAAACCGTCGCGATCGCCCGCGCTGTTTCCTTTCGGCCAGACGTACTGATCCTCGACGAGCCCACCGCAGCGCTTGCCGTCGCCGAGGTCGAGTCGGTGCTCAAGCTGATCACGGACGTCGCAGCGGCCGGAGTGGGCGTCATTCTCGTGACACACCGCCTGCAGGACCTGTTCCGCGTATGTGACCGAATCACGGTCATGTACGAGGGGCAGAGCGTCGACGACGTTCCGATCGGCGACCTGAACATCGAGTCCCTCGTCGGACTCATCACTCGAACTCCGGTGCCGCAACGGACATCGGCAGCAACACAGGGAGCCACGGCATGACCACTCTCGAGAAGACCCAGGCGCCGATCGAGCGCAAGCTCGCCGCGAAACCCTCCTTGTGGGACAGCGTCAACAAGCCCACCCTCGCGATGCTGGCGGTGACAGTTGCTGTCGCAGCCGTCTTCTCGGCGACCACGTCGTCGTTCCTGACATTCACGAACCTGTCGAACCTGGCAACCCAGATCGCTCCGGTTCTGATCATCGCGGTGGCGATGACTTTCGTGATCACGGCAGGTCAGATCGACCTGTCCGTCGGTGCGATCGTCGCGTTCGTCGCGGCGATGAGTGCCGAGCTTATCCAGGCCGGCGTCGATTCGTCCCTGGTCTTCGTCGCCGCCCCGGTGATGGGTGCGGCCTGGGGCCTGGTCAACGGATGGCTCGCTGCCTATCAGGGCATTCCGCCCTTCATCGTGACTCTGGCGACGATGTCCGTCATTCGCGGTATCGCGCTGTATCGGACCGAAGGATTCTCCGTTCCGGTTCCGGCCGACACTTACTTCGCGAAGCTCGGAACTGCTGAGTTCCTCGGGTTCTCCGCCAGCGCCTGGATTGCTCTCGTAGTCGTGGTCATCGGAGCAATTGCGCTCAACCGCATGCGCTTCGGGCGCTACGTCACCGGTATCGGATCCAACGTCGAATCCGTGCGACGGTCCGGCGTCAACACGCGTCGTGTGCTCATGATGACGCTCGTCTTCACCGGCTTGGCTGCCGGTATCGCGGGACTGCTGATCGCGGCTCGACTGGGCTCGGGTTCGGCCAACTCCGCAACGGGATTCGAGCTCACGGTGATCACCGCGGTGGTTCTCGGTGGTACCAACCTCTTCGGCGGTCGCGGCACCGTGATCGGTACCGTCATCGGCGCTGTCCTGACCGGAATCATCGCCAACGGACTGACCCTGCTCGGTGTGAGCCCGTTCTTGACACCGATCATCACCGGTGTCGTTCTGCTCCTGGCCATCTGGATCAACATGCGGGGACACACCCTGAGCGCGCTGTGGCGACACCTGCAGTCCGCACCCTCGGGGCCTGCACGCTCATGAGCAAGGTTCGTACTGTCACGGGAACTGTGGACAGTTCGGAACTCGGACTGGTTCTCCCACACGAACATCTGCACAACGACGTCACCGGTGCGTACACCGAGGCCCCGGATCCGGTTGTGGCACAGCGGTTGGCCGGTCCGGTACGCGCCGAGGATGCCTGGCTTCTTCACGACAATCCGTATTACAGTCTCGACAATTGTCGAGTCGACGACGCAGCGGCCGTGGTGGAAGACCTTGTGGACTTCGCCCGCCTCGGTGGTCGGACGATCGTTGATCTGACACCGCCGGGACTGGGCCGGGCACCGGAGAAGTTGGCGGAGTTCTCGCGAAAGTCAGACGTGCGAGTGATCATGGGTTCAGGGTGGTACCTCGAGACGACCCATCCGGTCGAGGTCCACGAACTCGGTGTCGACGATCTGGCAGGTTCGCTCGTCGAGGAGTTCGATCCGGCAAAGGAATTGGCACCTGGCGTGATCGGGGAGATCGGAGTCTCCCCGCTCTTCACTCAGAACGAGGCGAAAGCGTTGAGGGCGGCATGCATCGCCCAGCGCGAGGTGGACGTGCCCCTGTTCGTCCACCTTCCGGGATGGCAGCGCGTCGGACATCACGTCGTCGACATCGTGGTCGACGAGATGGGCGTCGATCCGCAAGCAGTGGTCCTGTGCCACATGGACCCGTCCGGACACGACGCCGACTACCAACGATCGCTCGCCGACCGCGGTGTCTTTCTCGAGTTCGACATGATCGGGATGCCTTTCGATTTCCCCGGCGAGGGTCTTTCTCCGCATCCGGCGGAAACAGCCACTGCGGTAGCCGGATTGGTCACCTCCGGTCACGTATCACAGCTCCTGCTCAGTCACGACCTCTTCCTCAAATCAATGCTCAGAAAGCACGGCGGAAACGGATTCTCCTACGTACCACTCGTCTTCGCCGCCCGGTTGGTGCGCGCAGGCGTAGATCCCCAGCAAGTGTCCGCACTGATGCGAGACAACCCGAGGTCGCTCTTCGAGCAGGCCGCGAAAGGAAACAGAAGCAGTCATGGGTAAACGAGTACTGATCGCCGGCGAGAGCTGGATGACGACGTCGACGCACGTCAAGGGCGTCGACGAGTTCAGTGTCCATTCCTACGTCGAGGGAGTCGGTCCGCTTCGGGATGCGCTCACCTCACGTGGCCACGACGTGACACACATGCCCGCACACCTGGTGCCGACGCAGTTCCCCGGTACCGCAGAAGCGTTGTCCCAGTTCGACGTCGTCGTTCTCTCCGACATCGGAGCGAACTCGCTGCAGTTGGCTCCCGGTGTCTTCGACCAGTTCCGCGCCGGGGAGGATCGCCTTGTCGCGCTTCGTGACTGGGTGAACGCCGGCGGCTCACTGATGATGATCGGTGGCTACCTCTCGTTCTCCGGGTTCCAGGCGCGAGCAGCTTTCCGCCAGACCGCGATCGCCGAGGTACTACCCGTGACGATGCTGGCCGAAGACGATCGCGTCGAGACACCGGCCGGGATCGTTCCCACCGTCGTCGATGCTGCTCACCCGGCTCTCGGTGGTGCCGGCGATTCCTGGCCGGCGCTCCTGGGATACAACCGCGTCGTCGCGAAGGACGGTGCCGTGGTTCCTGCCACCATCAACGGCGATCCGCTTGTCGCTGCCGGTGAATACGGCGCCGGACGGTCGATCGTCTTCACCTCGGACTGCTCGCCGCACTGGGCTCCGCCGGAGTTCTGTGAGCAGTGGCCTGGATACACCGACCTGTTCGACGGCTTGATCAGTTGGGTCGCCGGCGAATGAGTCGCTCCTCAGACCTGCTCGCGCGGCAGCAGAGTAATCTCGCTGCCGCGCGGGCGGTTCCATTCATCGAGGACACCATCGGCGGGACGTTGAGTGATGAGGGATTCCGCCGGTACCTCGTGATCGAAGAGGCATTCGTACTGACGGCCGTCAAGGTGTTGGGGTTGGTGGTCGCCGAATCCCCGACGCTCGACGACGCGCTCGACCACGTGACGTCGATGTCGAACCTGGTGGGCGAACAGCGCGAGTATTTCGCGCAGTTGCGTTCCCGCTTCCCGTACGCGGGGGACGCAGCGGCTCTGGTCGAGGAGTCGTCTGTGCTGTCGACGCATGCCTTGACCCTCGCTGGCGAAGAGGGCAGGGCGGCGGCCCTGGTGGGCATGTACGCCGCGGAAACCCTGTATCTGTCGTGGTGTCGGGAGGCGGCGGCAGTGAACGTAGAGCGCGAACCAGCGTTGCAGGACTGGGTAGACATGCATGTCGCTCCGCCGTTCGTGTCTCAGGTGGCGGTGCTGGCGTGCGAGGTGGACGCCATGCCCGAGTCCGTCACCGACGAGGACCTGGATCGGTGGTTCTCCGGCATGCTGGCCGCGGAGATCGATTTTCACAACGTGGCGGTGTGAGCTACTGCTGTGCGCCTTTATTAACCCCCGGCGGTTAATAAAGGCGCACAGCAAAAGGCCCGTAGGTCGCTTTCGCAACCTACGGGCCTCTTCTTTGTAGCGGGGACAGGATTTGAACCTGCGACCTCTGGGTTATGAGCCCAGCGAGCTACCGAGCTGCTCCACCCCGCGTCGGTGTGAAACCAACAGTACACGACTTCTGGAGGTGCAATTACCACCCCCTGTCACCGGCTGGAGTGAGCGCTTTCCGAGTAGTAACCGCGGATGTGTCCGACTATGCGCTGACGTGCGAGTTCGCCGTCACCCGCGTTGACCGCATCGACCAATCCTCGGTGTTCGTGACGCAGTCGCATGCAGGTGCTCGGCCAGCTGTCGATCTGCACGCCCGCGAGAACGTAGGCCTCGATGGACTCTCGTAGGCCGGTCATCATGGCTGCGATCACCTGATTGCCCGCCGCGTCGGCGAGCGCTACGTGGAATTGCGCGTCGAGTAGTAGAAATTCCTCGGCCGAGAGATCTACGTCATCCATCGAGTCGAGCAGTTCGACGGCCGTGCTGAGGTCGGGTGTCGGGGTCCGCGATGCCAGGGACTGAATCACCTCGGATTCGAGAACGAGTCGTGTCTTCACCACATCCGAGACCGGAAATCCTTGTGCTGCAACCTGCATCCGCATCAGCATGGTCATGCCGCCGGTCGGTTTGGCCACGATCATCGCGCCGGACGTCGGGCCGGAGCCAGTCTGCGCCTTGAGGAGGCCGAGTGCTTCCATGACCCGCAACGCTTCTCGGACCGATGACCGTCCGACGCCCAACTCTGCTGCCAGAATTCTCTCTCCCGGCAGGCGCTGGCCAGGAGACACCTCGCCTGAAACGAGCCGACGTTCGAGATGGCTCAGTACTTGTTCCCACGCTCGCGGGCTCGGCTCGGTCGGCATGAGGCAAGAGCATAACCGGGTGGACGCCGTTTACGGGGTGGCCTGTCCGGGGATGTATTACTGTGGTCAGACCACACCGACAGATTGCGGGGAACCACATGCGAGTAGCGCTGTTCGCCACCTGCATCGGGGACACGATGTTTCCCGACGCCGTCAAGGCCACCGCCCTCCTGCTCACCCGTCTCGGGCACGACGTCGTGTTTCCGTCCGGGCAGACCTGCTGTGGGCAGATGCACGTCAACACCGGCTACCAGCCGGGCGCGCTGCCACTGGTCGCGAACTACGCCGATACTTTCGGTGATGCGTCGATCGACGCCGTTGTCGCACCATCGGGATCGTGCGTCGGTTCGATCCGTCATCAACACGAGATCGTTGCCGAGCGCTACGGCACCGCGTCGCTGTGTGGGCAGGTGCAGACAGTGAAGGCAAAGACGTACGAGCTTTCGGAATTCCTCGTGGACGTTCTCGGTGTCACCGATGTGGGCGCGTACTTCCCGCACCGGGTCACCTATCACCCGACCTGTCACTCACTGCGCATGTTGAGAGTGGGAGACAAGCCACTTCAGTTGCTGCGCAACGTCCGCGACATCGATCTGGTCGAACTCCCGGAAGCAGATTCCTGCTGCGGCTTCGGCGGCACGTTTGCCATCAAGAACGCCGAGACGTCGACGGCCATGTTGGCTGACAAGATTCGCCATGTGGCCGACACCGGCGCAGAGTTCTGCAGCGCCGGAGATTCGTCCTGTCTCATGCACATCGGCGGTGGGATGTCACGACTGCAGATGGGCGCCAAGACCATTCACCTCGCGGAGATTCTGGCATCGGTGGAAAGCCGGGTGCACGCATGAGCGCTGTGACGCTGGGTCTGCCCAGCTTTCCGCCGAGGTCACCCGAAGGTGCAGGGTTCCTGCGAGGTACTGAGAAGTTCCCTGTCGCAGCACATCACGAGCTGGCCAACGCGCAACTGCGACGCAATATCGGCAAGGCAACGCATACCATCCGTGCCAAGCGCATCAACGTAACTGGAGAGCTCCCCGATTGGGAGGAGCTGCGGGATGCGGGTTCGGCGATCAAGGCCGACGTCATGGCGCGGTTGCCGGAACTGCTCGAACAGTTCGAAGCTGCAGTAGTCGCTCGCGGTGGGCAGGTGCATTGGGCAGCGGATGCCAACGAGGCCAACGCCATTGTGACCGAGCTTGTCAAAGCCACCGGCTCCGACGAGGTCATCAAGGTCAAGTCGATGGCAACGCAGGAGATCGGTCTCAACGAGCATCTCGAAACCCAGGGAATCATCGCCTACGAGACCGATCTCGCGGAATTGATCGTCCAGCTCGGCCACGACAAACCGTCGCACATCCTGGTTCCTGCGATCCATCGCAACAGGTCAGAGATTCGCGAGATATTCCTGCGTGAGATGCCAGATGTCGATCCGAACCTCGGGGAGAACCCGGCCGAACTTGCCGCAGCTGCACGAAAGTTTCTGCGCCACAAGTTCATGACGACGCCCGTCGCCGTCTCCGGCGCCAATTTCGGCATCGCGGACACGGGCACTCTGACCGTCGTGGAGTCGGAGGGCAACGGGCGAATGTGCCTGACGCTGCCGAAAACACTGATCACCGTCATGGGCATCGAGAAGATTCTGCCGACCTATCAGGATCTGGAGGTCTTCCTTCAACTGTTGCCGCGGTCGTCGACGGGGGAGCGAATGAACCCGTACACCTCCCTGTGGACCGGCGTCACGCCCGACGACGGTCCACAGGAATTTCACCTGGTCCTCCTCGACAACGGCCGGACCGCCGCGCTTGCCGACAAGATCGGGAGGGAAGCCCTGAGCTGCATACGGTGCTCGGCGTGCCTGAACGTGTGCCCTGTCTACGAGCGCACCGGTGGCCACGCCTACGGATCCACCTATCCGGGACCGATCGGCGCGGTACTGACTCCGCAGCTCGCGGGCATGCATGGCAAAGACGATCCGAATTCGACTCTTCCTTTTGCCTCGAGTCTGTGCGGTGCGTGCTTCGACGCCTGCCCGGTCAAGATCGACATCCCGTCGCTGCTGGTCGAATTGCGGCACCAGAAGGTCGAGCAATCCGGTGTCACGGCAGAGTCTTTGGCGATGAAAGCCGCATCTCTGGCGATGTCGACCGAGGGCAGGTGGACGCTGGCTCAGAAAGCTGCCGGGCTCGGACGCGTCGTGGCCGGCAAGAAGGGGAAGATCTCCACATTGCCCCCTCCACTGAACGGTTGGACAGCTGCCAGAGACATTCCCGCTCCACCCAAGCAGACCTTCCGATCCTGGTGGGACTCCGACGAAGGCCGCGAGGCATTGGACGAGGCTCGTCGTGACGGGAAGGCAGACAGATGAATTCACGTGACGTGGTGCTCGGACGCATTCGTGATGCCATCACCTTGGCGCCCGCCGGTGAAGGCGAGATACCGCGAAACTACCGGACTGGCAGAACCATGTCCGACGGGGAACTCATCGATTTGTTCGTCGACCGCCTCGAGGACTACAAGGCGCACGTTCGCCATTGCGCTGCAACAGAAATCGCCGATGCCGTCGCCGGAATACTGAGACAGCACGGACTGAACACTCTGGGGATCCCCGCCGGCCTCGACCGATCATGGGTAGCCGGGTTCGACGGAACGCTGGTGGTGGACAGCCCGGACGTACCGGCTCCCGAACTCGAGAACCTCGACGCCGTTGTCACCGGCTCGAAGGTAGCGTGCGCCGAGACCGGCACCATCTTCCTCGACGCCGGTCCGGAGCAGGGACGTCGTGCGCTGACTCTGGTACCGGACACACACATCTGCGTCGTGTATCGCAGCAGTGTGGAAGTGGGAGTGCCGGAGGCGATTGCGCGGCTGACACCGCAGCGTCCCACCACCATGATCAGCGGCCCGTCGGCAACCTCCGACATCGAACTCGAACGCGTCGAAGGTGTACACGGTCCGCGAAATCTGCACGTCGTGATCGTGGATGGCTGATTCCCGCCGAGCGGGAACTCAGGGGCAGCGGGCCACATCAGCGTCTAACGTCCCGGCCATGACACAACTCTTGGCAGGCAAGGTCGTCTTCATCACCGGTGCAGCGCGGGGTCAGGGACGCAATCACGCGATCCGACTCGCGCAGGAAGGTGCCGACGTCATCGCTGTCGACGTGTGTGCGTCGGTGTCCGAAGACGTGGGTTACGCGGCCGCGACTGAAGCCGACCTCGAAGAAACGGCCCGTCTCGTGCGAGCAGAGGGGCGCGAGATCGTCACCGCGGTAGCGGATGTACGCGACCTCGAGGCGCTGCGGGCGGCGGTGGCGTCGGGCGTCGACAAGTTCGGTCGCCTCGACGTCGTGATCGCCAATGCGGGCATCGCTACGTGGAATCGTTTCTGGGAAATGCCGGAAGAACAGTGGTCGACGCTGGTGGACATCAATCTCAATGGTGTGTGGCGCACGATGGCGGCTGCGGTTCCCTCGATGATCGAGGCGGGCAACGGTGGTTCCATCGTGATCGTCAGCAGTGCTGCCGGCGTCGCCGAAGCGCCTGGTTGTGCGCACTACTCGGCGGCCAAGCACGGTCTCGTGGGTTTGGCTCGCACTGCAGCAACGGAATTGGGAAGCTTCGACATTCGAGTCAACAGCATCCACCCTGGCGCGGTGGAGACTGAGATGGGTAACGATCCCAACGTGGGTAAGGTGCTCACTACTCATCCGGAGTACATGAACTCGTACAAGTGGCCGCTCACGTCCGTCCCACGCACCACCGTCGAGGACATCTCCAACGCCGTCGTCTACCTCGCGACGGACCTCTCCCGCGCGGTCACCGGGACGAAGATCGTCATCGACATGGGTCAGACGATGGCGTAGTTGCGCTCAGAGGAGATTGAACTGCGCCACCTCGATGGTGTTCTCGACCGCCTCCGAGAGCGTGCGAATACGTTCGTCGGCGCCTGGCGCGGTCAAAATCGCCAGGCGATCGGCGTCACCCATCGGAATGTTTCTGGCTAGGGCATACAGCCGAGAACCCAGCGGATCCAAGGGATCCGGTGGGACGGGCATTCGCGGAGTCTGTTCGCCGGCCCGAAGTGCGAGCTTTCCCAACATTCCGTACATGAACTCGATGCGCTCGAGGAGAGAGTCGTATTCGTAAGCGGTGACAGGTGTTCCGTTGTTCTCGTCAGGCCACAATTCGACCTCGGCGAGTGGGTAAGGATCGTCCGGCAGCCAGCGATTGACGCGGATGCGGTCTTCGGTCCGGCAATACAACTGATACCGTCCGGCACCCATTGCGACATGAGACTCGATCCGAGCCAGAGTGCCGACGTCGTGGCGTGATTCGCCGCCACCGACCTCGTGGCCACGAGCGATGAGCACTACTCCGAACAGTGGGCCGTCGGCAGCTTCGAGAACGTTCTCTACCAGTGCGCGGTACCGAGGCTCGAAGATGTTCAGTGGCAACACCTCACCCGGAAGCAATGCAGAGCCGAGCGGAAACATGGGGAAGATGGGCATCAGGGGATTCTCAACCTCGGAATCGGAGGGGCGGGGAAATCGCCGGGGCGATCGATTTCAGCGAGCAAGTGCTCGGACCACATCAGCAGGCCGGGGATGTCGAGGCCGTGCGGACTTTCCACTTCGTAGTGCCTGATGCGGTCGTGACCCTGGCCGAGGAGTGAGACGGCACCGGTGTTGTTGCCCCGAAGTAGATGGGTGAGCCCGACGGCCAATTGAGCCAGTCCCTGCCACAGGTCACGCTCCTCGGCGGGAGCGTCCTTCCACGTTCCTTCGAAAATTTCGTGCGCGTGAAAAGGCATCCCGTGGTCGAGAAGACGCTGAGCCTCGGTGATCGACTCGTCCGGAGGGAGGCGCACATCGTCTGGAATGCGCGGGACGCCGCCAGCTGCGTCACGTGGCAGTGGACGGCCGAGTCCGTCGCGGGGCCGCGAATTGAGGGGCTTTCCAGCGGCGTCCCGGTCGCGTTCGGTCATACACTCAGCCTAACGGCAGCACCTCGGACGAACCCGCCGAAAGTTTTTTCGAGTCGCCTGTCGATTCCGGGGAGAACCGTTCGTCGTCATGTTGTAAGGCAAGAAAGCCGGAAGAGAAACAACAGACCAAGGAGTCAGTCATGAAGTACATGTTGCTCATCTACACCGCGCCCGGCGGAGACACCGAACCCCAGTGCACGTTCGAGGACTGGCAGCAATACGACAAGGAAATGAAGGATGCCGGTATCTGGGTGTCCGGCGATGCCCTCGCCGACCTGACGACTACGACGACGGTTCGAGTCTCGCAGTCCGGGGAAAAGACCGTCACCGACGGACCCTTCGCTGAAACCCGTGAAATCCTCGGCGGCTACGACGTCATCGACGTTCCTGATCTGGATGCGGCGCTGGCCTGGGCCGCGCGGTGCCCCGGCGCGCGCGACGGCGGCAGCGTCGAGGTGCGTCCACTGGCCGGGTTCGGGGACTGATTCGCCGTGGACGAGCAGGCCGAGAACTCCATCGAGTCAGTGTTCCGGGAGGAACGTGGACGACTCTTGGCCTCGCTCGTCCGCCGTTTCGGTGATCTGGATCTGGCCGAGGAAGTTACCTCCGAAGCCGTCGAGGCCGCGTTGGTGCACTGGCCGGTGGACGGAGTGCCGGCCAAACCCGGCGCCTGGCTGCTGACCACGGCGCGTCGCAAAGCCGTCGACAGGCTTCGTCGTGATCAGGCCTATGCGGCGCGATTGGCGGTGATGCAGGTGGACGCCGATCGTGCCGACCCGGCGCCGCCCACGGTCGACGGGGAACTTCCCGACGAGAGGTTGCAGCTGTTCTTCACCTGCTCGCACCCAGCGCTGGCCGAGGACGACCGAATCGCACTCACCTTGCGTTGCCTCGGAGGGTTGACGACGCCCGAGGTTGCTCGGGCCTTCCTCGTGCCTTCGGCGACCATGGCGCAGCGGATCGTGCGTGCGAAGAAGAAGATACGTCAGGCTCGGATTCCCTTTCGAACTCCCAGCGCCGAAGAACTCCCGGAGCGCCTGCCCGGTGTTCTGCAGGTGATCTATTCGGTGTTCACCGAGGGGTATGCCGCCAGTTCGGGTCCGGATCTGCAACGCGTCGACTTGGCGGTAGAGGCAATCAGGTTGGCGAGGATCTTGCGCGCTTTGCTTCCCGATGAGCGCGAGATCGCCGGGTTGCTTGCATTGATGCTTCTCGTCCACGCGCGTCGGGATGCCCGTACCGACGCCGGTGGCGGGATCGTCCTCCTCGAAGATCAGGATCGCGGGTGCTGGGACCAGCCGATGATCGAGGAAGGCAGCGACCTCGTCGTGGTCGCGTTGACCGGGGGAGCGCCGGGGCCGTACGGGGTGCAGGCTGCCATCGCCGCATTGCATGACGAGGCGGCGGATGTGGAGAGCACCGACTGGCCGCAGATCTGCGCGCTCTACGGAGTGCTTCTCACGTTGACGCCTTCGCCCGTCGTCGCAGTCAACAGGGCAGTGGCGCTGGCGATGCGCGACGGCGAGGAGGTTGGGCTGGCAGCTTTGGAAGAACTGGCAGCGGAGCCCAAACTTACCGACTACCACCCGTATCACCTTGCACGCGCCGAACTGCTCGCGCGGTTGGGGCGCACCGACGCGGCAATGTCTGCATACCGACGTGCGCTGAATCTGGTTGGTACGGAACCGGAGCGGGCCTACTTGGAGCGTCGGCTCGGTGAGATCTCTGACTGATCGGTGCGTCAGACCAATTCGAGTCTTCGGGCCATGTCGGACACAAAAACACCTGTCGGATCGATATTTCTGCGCATCTGGATCCACTCGTCGATTCGCGGATACATCGAGTGGAAGTTCGCCGCGGTAGTCCGAGAGTCCTTGGCGGTGTAGAGGCGACCGCCGAATTCGAGTACCCGTTTGTCGAGGGATGCGACGAACTCACCCAGGCCGGGCTTGATCGGGAAGTCGAAGGCGACGTTCCACCCGGACATCGGAAAGCTCAGTGGGGCAGCGTTTCCCCCGCCGAACAGTTTGAAGACGTTGAGTGCCGAGTAGTGCCCCGAGCCCTGGATGTCGCGGATGATGCTCTTGAATTCGTCCACTGCCTCGACCGGCACCACGAACTGATATTGCAGGAATCCCTTGGACCCGTACGCGCGGTTCCACTCACCGATGAGGTCGAGTGGGTGATAGAACTGCGTCAGGTTCTGCACCTTCCCGACGTAGTTGCCACCGGTGCGGTAGTAGAACTCGCCGATCGCTGACGCCGATAGCTTGTTCATCAAGCCGTTGGGGAAAACATCCGGTGTCGTGAACAGTTGTGGCGCATCGAATTTCAACGGGTTCTTCTGCAATTTCAGCGGAAGCTGGTCGACGGTCGCCAACGAACCACGCGTGATCGAGGCCCGGCCGAGCTTCGGCGGCGCAGTGACTGCATCGAACCAGGCGCTCGAATACGTGTATTCGGCTTCGCTGCCGTCGCTGTGAAAAGCGACGGTTTCGTCCAGGCTTGCGGTCAGTGCGCCGTCGTTGACAAAGTATGCCGTTTCGGTCGGCGTCATCTCGAGGGTGACGCGCAGGATGATCCCGGTCAGTCCGATCCCGCCGACGGTAGCCCAGAAGAGTTCGGATGTCGGGCCTTGCGGCTCCAGTGTTCGGATACTGCCGTCAGCAGTGAGCAGATCCATCGAGCGGACATGATTTCCGAAGCTGCCCTCGGTGTGGTGGTTCTTGCCGTGAATATCGCAGGCGATCGCTCCGCCGATGGTTACCTGGCGTGTTCCGGGGAGTACCGGTACCCAGAGACCGAATGGTAGCGCCGCGCGCATCAGTTGATCGAGAGAGACTCCCGCGTCCATCTCCACGAGACGGGACTCGGCATCGATCTTGTGAATTCGACGGAAGGCAGTCATGTCGATGACCAAGCCGCCGGTGTTCTGCGCGTTGTCTCCGTAAGACCGGCCCAGGCCACGAGCGATGACTCCACGTCGGAGGTGCAACGGCTTGTCCGCGTTGTCGTCTGCGACGCGGGCGACGGCCTTTGCGATCGCCTCTACATCAGGAGTCGAAACGACATGCGAGGTAGTTCGGGCTGTGCGACCCCAACCGCCGAGGACGGTGGACGCAGAGGTTGGCAGATCGGTGGCGTAGTCGGACACGAAATCCGAGGGTACCTGTTTGCGGACCAACTGGTCTGAAACCGATGGATGCTCGGTTCGCCTATCGCGGGACGTCGAGATCGAAGTACAGGGTCTCGGACCAGTAACCGAGGCCGAGCTCGCGTAGCGGTTCCTCGACGCTCTCCTGAGTCGGCGTGAACAGCCGCTCCCAGAAGCGCGGCTTGGCGGGTGCGAGTGTGGCCAAAGCTGCCTCCATCTCGGCGTCGATGTCCGCCAGACCGGTCATCAGGGCCGCGCCCTGTTCGGCGAACGGTTCGTCGTCCATGTCGAAGATCTCGCCGCACTCGAGGACGAAGTAGTGGTCGGGCTCGGTGTGGCTGCGCAGGAAACGCAGCGCATCGCCGGCCATCGTGCCGAGTTCGGGGTGATCGATTCGGTCGAGGAAGTCTTCGAGCCGGGCGATACCAGGACCGCAGGGCGCGGTGACCGCGATCAGGTCTGGGGTGTCGTCCCAGATGACCGACTGGTGGGCGAAGGGATTCACGGACACAAGGATCCTCGGGACCAGCGGTATCGCGTACGACCACTCGGAGATACCGGTGAGACCTCGGGCGCGAGCGGCAGCCGGATTCTCATGCGGAGCAACAGGGGTCGAGTAGAGATAGGTGCGGTTGGCCACTGGCCGAGTCCTTTCTGCGGTCGGTGTCACCTGATTCAGGCGGCGCCCACCATCCTCAATGCCAGGTCTCCGTACAGTTTTCCAATGTCTTCCGGATTCGTGTAATTGCCGGCCGGGAACCAGCGGCACACGTCGACGCACAGGGACATCAAGGCGAGGGTGACGCCTTCGGCATCGGGGATCGTGAAGTCGCCCGACTGGACGCCGGCGTCGACAACCTCCCGGACCACCCGCGTCGTGCTGCGGCGAAGCGCGACGACGGTTCGGTAGTGCTCTGGTGTGAGTGCAGTGAGTTCGTATTGGACGACGCGAGCGAGTGAGTGGTGCCCGGCCTGCCAACTGGCGAAGGTGCTGACCAGTTCCTGGAGGCGAACGGACGGCTCTTCACCCGGTCTGTCGGCGCCCTCGACCACCTTCAACGCTTCGGTGTGACCTTCGAAGCTGATCGCGAAAAGCAGCTCTTCTTTCGAGCGGTAGTGCGGGTACATGGCGGCGGGACTCATGTCGAGTCGTGCGGCGATGTCACGGGTGGTGGTGCCGCCGTAGCCCGCGGAGGCAAAAGCGTCCACGGCTGCCGCGCGGATACGGGCCGCAGCTTTGGAGGGGCTGATCACCACGTCAGGTGAATCGCTCACGGTTTCCTCCAGGTGTGACGGATTTCGATGTTGACAATATCCCGCTCTCGATTCACTATAAGCAGATGCTTAGATTCTAAGCGGATGCTTAGGAACATCGTTACGTGTGGCATTGCCACGCCGAAAGGAAGCAACTCGTCATGCGTCGCACTCTGTACGGACCCGATCACGAGGCATTTCGCGAATCTGCCCGCGAATTCGTCAACCGGAACATCCTTCCGGTCGCAGAGAAGCTGATCGACCAGCGCTTCATCGATCGTGAAATCTGGCTCGAAGCGGGACGCAACGGCTTCCTCGGACTCGAGGTTCCAGAGGCGTACGGCGGAAGCGAAGCCGGCGACTACCGCTTCAACGCTGTTCTGGCCGAAGAACTCTCGCGTGCCAGTGCAGCTGTTGCCTCGAGCTTCGGCATCCATGCCGACGTCGTTGCTCCGTACCTCGTTCAGCTCACCACCGAAGAGCAGAAGCAGCGTTGGCTGCCCAAGTTCTGCACCGGTGAGATGCTGACGGCCATCGGCATGACCGAGCCTTCCGGCGGATCCGACCTCGCCTCGCTCAAGACCACTGCGGTCAAGGACGGCGACGACTGGATCATCAACGGCTCCAAGACCTTCATCACCAACGGCTACAACGCCGATCTCGTGATCGTGGCGGCGCGGACCAGTCCCGAGAAGAAGTCCAAGGGCATCACGCTCTTTGCCGTCGAAACCGGCATGGAAGGTTTCGAGCGCGGACGCAAGCTCGACAAGGTCGGCCAGCACGAGTCCGATACCGCCGAACTGTTCTTCGAGAACGTTCGCGTGCCGTCCACCAACATCATCGGTGAGATCGACCGCGGGTTTATCCACATGATGGAAATGCTGCCGCAGGAGCGCGTCGGCGCTGCGGTGTCCAACATCGCGCACGCTGCCCCGATCCTCGAAGAGACGCTGCAATATGCCAAGGACCGCAAGGCTTTCGGTCAGCCGATCGGCTCGCTGCAGTGGAACAAATTCCTTCTCGCGGATCTCGTGACCCGCATCGAGGTCACCCAGGCTTACGTCGACAACTGCGTCGCAGCACACGCTGCCGGCGAGCTGACCGCCATCGACGCCGCCAAGGCGAAGTGGTGGACCGCGCAGGTTCAGAACGAGGTCCTCGATCACTGTGTTCAGTTGCACGGCGGCTACGGCTTCATGACCGAGTACCGCGCCGCTCGCGCGTGGATGGACGCCCGCGTCACCAAGATCTGGGCCGGATCCAACGAGATCATGAAGGAACTCATCGGCCGCGATCTCGGCCTGTAATTTCGCAACTGCAGTCCATATGTCACTGCAGTCGATACGCCACTGCAGTCCATACGTCACTTCCCGAACCCGACGACACAGGAGCATCACCGCGCATGTCTGTTCTCGACAAGTTCTCTCTGACCGATCGAGTGGTCATCGTGACCGGTGCGTCGTCGGGCCTCGGGGTGGCGTTTGCGAAAGCCGCAGCAGAGGCCGGCGCGGACGTCGTCCTCGCTGCTCGCCGCGTCGACAAGCTCGAAGACACGGCCAAGCTCGTGCGTGACGCAGGCCGCGAAGCGTTGTGCGTGGCCACCGACATCGTCGATCCGGCTCAGGCTCAGAACATGGTCGACGCCGCGATGGAGAAGTTCGGCCGCGTGGACGTACTGGTCAACAACGCCGGCGTCGGAACCGCTGTTCCGGCAACCCGTGAGACCCCGGACCAGTTCCGCGCCGTCATCGACATCAACCTCAATGGGTCCTACTGGGCAGCGCAGGCCTGCGGCCGCGTCATGCTCCCGGGCAGCTCCATCGTCAACATCTCGAGCATTCTCGGATTGACGACCGCCGGACTCCCACAGGCCGCCTATGCGGCGAGCAAGGCAGGCGTCGTCGGATTGACCCGTGACCTCGCACAGCAGTGGGGAACGCGCAAGGGCATTCGCGTCAACGCGATCGCGCCAGGCTTCTTCAAGTCGGAAATGACCGACCAATACAACGACGGCTACTTGGACGCGATGGCTCCGCGCCTGATCCTCGGCCGCATGGGCGATCCTGAAGAGCTCGCGGCCACCATGGTGTGGCTCGCGTCCGAGGCAGGCGGATACGTCACCGGTCAGACCATCGCCGTCGACGGAGGAATCACCATCACCTGACGCCGATGCCGAGATGTCGCCGGCTTTGCCGTATAAGTAGCTGGTGACCTCTCGCGCCGAACCTCAGGAGAACTGGGAAGACCGTCCGCCACCATCCATGGCTGCGACGGAGCTTCTGCGTGACCTGCCGGTGACTGCCCGCGGCGTCCGGACCAGGGCTTCTCTGGTCGCAGCGGCTCGAACGGTGTTCGAGCGCGCAGGGTATCTCGATGCCCGTCTGACGGACATCACCAAGGAAGCGAACTGCTCCACCGGCACGTTCTACACCTACTTCGACAACAAAGAGCAGATCTTCGCCGCAGTTCTCGACGTTGCGCAGGAAGACATGTTGCACCCCGGCATGGGACGGGTCCGCGACGTCGACAATCCGTATGCGGTCCTCGAATCGAGCAACCGTGCCTACCTGACGGCGTTTCGCCGCAACGCCAAACTGATGGGTCTGCTCGAGCAGGTATCGCACATCGATCCGGCCTTCGCGAAACTGCGTCGGGACCGAGCCGAGACCTTCATTTCTCGTAATGCCCGAGCCATCGAACGCTTGCAAGCAGCTGGCAAGGCAGACGGCTCGTTGGATCCGCTGTTGGCTTCCCGAGCACTGTCGGCGATGGTGAGCCGTCTTGCCTACAGTTCGTTCGTCTCCGAGGAACCTGGCGCCGACGGCAACCCCGTCCCGTTCGAGGACGTCGTCAAGACGGCTACTCAGGTGTGGGCCAACGCGCTGGGCCTCGAAGGCGACCGCGGGTAGTTTCAGCCTTCGCCGCGGGCCGCGAACTGCTGCTCGAGGCTGTGGCGCAACGTCTCCTCGCTGTTCCTGACAGCGTTTTCGACGAACGGCCCGATCAAGCGGCCGAGAGCTTTGCCGGCAATGCCGCCGGGGAGTTTGTAGGCGAAGTCGACGGAAAGCTCGGTCTTGGAATCGTCGATGGCGGCGAACTCCCACGTGGACGAGTTGGATACACCGCCGAGCGAAGACAGCTTGATGATCCGATTCTTCTCCCACTCGGTGACCTCGAGCTTGGAGCGCAACGTGCTTGGCCCGATCTGCATGGCCGCGTCGAACGTGGCGCCGAGCCCCTGATCGAACTCTCCGAACGGTGTGAACTCGGAAACACCGAACATCCACGTCGGGACGTTGCGGTAGTCGTCGATGTAGTCGAAGGCGACATCAACCGGCACGGCAGCAACCGCGGAGTGGCGAACATGGATCATGACTGGTCCCTGTCTTTCGGTGAACATCGACTGTAACCAATGGCACCGACGCGTTCGGCGGCGGCGCAACGGCGATCTACGGTATCGGTATGACGAACGAGCTTCCGGTACGCGGGTCCTGGCGCGATTACGAAGACCTGGGACTACCGAAACCGCTCGCTGCGGCGCTGGAGGCGTTCGTCGAGCAGGGCTATCACGGGACTTCGATCCGTGACGTCGCGTCGCGGTCCGGGCTGTCGGTGCCGGGGCTCTACCACCACTACCCGTCCAAGCAGGCTCTGTTGATCGGTCTGGCGACCGTGGTGATGACTGAGTTGTTGGAGCGAAGCCGCGCCGCCGAACTCGATGCCGGGGACGATCCCTCGGACCGCTTCGACGCGGTGATCGAATCTCTGTTGCGGTTCCACATGTTTCGACGCGAGCAGTCGTTCGTCGCTTCCTCCGAGATCCGCAGCATGGAGCCCGACAGTCGGGCTGGTTACATCGCGCAGCGCGACGAACAGCAGAAGCAGGTGGACCGGATCGTCCTCGACGGCGTTGCTTCGGGCGTGTTCGATGCCGACCATCCCGAGGACGCCAGCCGAGCTGTCGTGACGATGTGCGTCGCCGTCGCGGTGTGGTACCGACCGGACGGTGAGTTGTCTCCGGACGAGTTGGTGGAGAGGTATCTGGAGATAGCGCGTCGGATGGTGGGGGCGAAGCGGGTGGGGGAGTAACTGCTGTGTGCAGTGTCGCGGTAGGCGGTCGCCAGCGTTTGGTGTCGGCCACGACGCGTTCAACCTCGCTTTTGTTTGCCTGGGAAATCGCGTAGGTCGGTCGCATTGACCAGCGCGCGGAGACGGTTTGCTGCGTTGCGAAGGCGTTCTCCAACTATCGGATTCCGGACGGCCGCGGCGGCCAACGACTTTGCGACAGTGGCGACTTCATCGCCGCCGGGGATCAGTAGGCGGTCAGCGCCGGCAAGGAGGCTTGCGAGTGCGGTCTCTGCGGGTGCCCGCCCACGCGCCGTTGCAGGGGAATCCAGATCGTCACTCCCGACGACGCCGCGGAAGCCCAGGTCCTCTCGCGATGCTCGGACCGTGATGCTCGAGGCCGTCGTCGGAGCGGTTGGATCGACGGCTTCGACAATGGCCGGTCCGACCATCATGCCGGAAACGCCGGCGTTGACGACAGCCTTGAACGGTGTGAGAGTTTTTGTGCTCCAGCCCTTTGCGGCGACGACCGTGTCCTTTGCTGCGGGGTCGTGTTCGAGTACTGGGAACGCTGGGAAGTGTTTTGCGATTGCCGCGACTCCAGAGGTCTGGACGCCGTGAACGAAGGCCGCTGCGATGCGAGCGATTTCCGAATGCGGCAGGTCGAGTGTGCGTGTGCAGGGCTCGCAGTAGCTACTTCTGCGCCGACGCGGGGCGCGCCTTCGGGCATCCGGCTCGGTCGATCGTTTACCAGTGCGCTGATTCTTGCCCTATTGACTCTTCCACGTGCGGTGATACGTTTAACCGCACGAGCATGGTGAGTGTTATCCCCCGGCGTCGGTACGCGCAATGATGCAGTGTGCAGTGTGGACCTGGCGGGCGTGTGACTGCAGGGACTGTTTGGCCTGCTATATGCACGATGTGTGCATATTTATGGTGAAGTAGTGCTCGTACTGTGCATCGTTGTTGTGATGGTGACTCCGTAACGTGATTTGGACAACGCTGATTGCAGTACATGACGTGCCTCGCAACCCTATTGAGGGGCATGCGTGTGCAGATTGAGGACTCACAATGACTACGAACATTTCGGAAGACCCGCGGGCGCTGAGCCTCCAGCGAATTCGGCTTGCCCGGGTTGCGACATTCTTCGGATTCGCACAATTGGGAGCGGTCATGCTCACGTGGTCGACGAACACCACTGCGCTCCGTGCTCACCTGGGGTGGTCGGGGGAGGGCGGCGACTCGAATTTCGGGCTGGTGGCATTGGCGATCGGCGTCGGCGCTGCAGTCGGCTGCTTCCTCATCGGGCCGTTCGTCGACAGGTACGGTCCGCGAGCCACCTGTATGCCCACGATGATCATCTACCCGTTGATGTATATCCCGTTCGCGTTCTTGCAGGGTATTGCCAGCGCAATGTTCCTCGGCGTGATGATCGGCTTGTTGAGAGGTGCCTTCGACACCGCCTTCAACACACACGGTGTGCAGGTGGAGCGTTACTACGGCAGGCCCATCATGTCTGCGTTCCACGCGGCCTATCCGGCAGGCGGATTCGTCATCGGCCTGGTGGCCAGTGCAATCGCCCGTCACTATGTCGAGAGCCCCGCGGTGGCCTACATCTCGATCGGTGTCACGATGTCGGTTCTCGGAGCTGTGTTCGGTCGCTGGTTGTTGACTCGCGATGAGCTGCTACCCCCGGATGCCGCAGCCGTTCTCGGGAAGCAATCGACAACCGGGAGATCGGCGTCGACGACGACTTTGCTGATCATGGCCGGATTCGGCCTCTTGATGCTGGCATCGATGCTCAGCGAAGGCGCAATTCTGGACTGGGGACAAGAGTTCGTCCGGCGCCATGCCGATACCAGCGCTGGTATGGCTGCGACAGCTGTGACCTTCTACTCCGGTGCACAATTCGTGGGGCGCCTCTTCGGTGACCGGCTCGCCGAGTACTTCGGTGCGCGCGTCATCGTGGCCGTCAGTGGTGTGATCGGATTCGTCGGTGCCTTGCTTGCGATCGGGGGTGCGTCAGCTCCGTTCGCCCTGGTGGGATTCGTTCTCCTGGGGCTCGGGCTGGCATGCATGGCTCCGCTGATGCTCTCTGCTGCCGGCCGTCGTGACCCCGAGAACGCCGGAAGAAACATCGGAATTGTCAATGCGATCGGCTACGTCGGCATGCTCGTCGGGCCGGCTGCGATCACGCTCATCGTCGACGGATTCGGAATCGGCTGGATGCCGGCGCTGCCGGCGATCTTGCTCCTGCTCATCGCCGTCGGCGGTCCTGTATTGATGAAAACCGTTCCGCGATACTCGGAAACTGAACGTACGGGAAATGCTCCGAAGCCGGAGCACCACACGGTCTCCCACTGAGGTCGAACAAGCAGTGGCCCACGTGCGAGTACATCGAAATCCGGTGTACTCGCACTGGTGTCACCGAACGGAAGGAAATTCTGTTCGGGATTTGAGGAAGAAACAGGATGAGCACTGGCGGACCTTCGGAGTCGATCAGACGTTCTGCGCGAGCGCTGATCGTGGATCATTCGTACCGAATACTGTTGTGCAACTTTCGATCTAGATCCGATGAAACCTATTGGATCACGCCCGGTGGCCGTTGCGAGGAACGTGAGACCCCACGCGGCACACTCGAGCGAGAGCTTCGAGAAGAGGTAGGGCTCGAACTACGCACGACGCAGCCGCTCGTCTGGCGCCAAACGATCATCGATCCAGAGCACTTTCCCGGATTCAGCGGCGTCGACAACTTCTATTTCCTGGTTCGAGTTCATGGGTTCGAACCACGAGGGGCATTGACCGACGCAGAATTGCGCGATGAGCACCTACACGGTTTCAGATGGTGGACTCTGGAAGAGATCGAGAACTATTCAGGTTCGGCCCTTTTCGCGCCTCACGATATCGCCGAGAGACTCGATCTCACCCTTCGTCGCGGGTCGCCGTGCCCGGTAGTGTGTTTCGGCTCGGATTGATCCAGGTTGCTACTCGTACAGAATCGGGCCGCGCGATCGCTGGCGACACCGACGCTCTGTACAGGAGAATATGCCGTAACTGGGCAGCGACCCGTCGTAGACAACCCCGTGGACGACTCGTGATGCCAATGCTGTTCGAGGTCGACGCGGTTATGTTCGGCGCACCAGGACTGTGCCGTTGGTCGCAGAGTTGGTTCCAGACACGTGAAACATTGCGTGCGCCCAGGGGCGGTCCGCGTTCAGCAACGAATTCTCTTCGATCATCCTGTCGTCGTGATAGCCCTGTGGATCCTCGCCGAGCTCGACCAATCGTTGTCGCGCTGTCTCCGGTGCGGTGTCGACCCACACTGTCGCGTCGTACAACATCCGCAATGAACGGCGGATCGACCCGGCACCTTCCACGAGAAGCAACGTCGTCTGGTCAGAGACAGCGATATCGCGAGGCTTGTCGTGGTTCGACCGGAAGGTGAATGGAAGCCCAGTTCGCCGTATAGGTTCCAGTAATTCCTTGGCGAGCAAGGTATCCCAGCCAAAAAATGTTCGACTGCACGCGATGTCATCTGTGTGCACGATGACCGTCCCTGTGCAGTTTGCCGATAACAGTGCGGCCAGCGTCGACTTGCCGGAACCACCCCTCCCATCGATCCCTACGATTGCCGGGCCGCGCCCAACTGAACCGGACCGCAGAAGTTCCACGAATTGTGGGATCGCGAATCTATTCCAATCCGAATTTTCGTCACGTTCAGTGGGACGTTTCATGAACCTCTACCTTGGATCGAACCAGCTCCGAGTGTGAATTGTGAACGGCTACTGTCCACAGAAGTCGACTGTGACCCGGCTAGCCGTCCTGGCCGACTCGAGTATCGAGATGCTCACTGCCAGTGCGTTGGTCGCGTCGAGTCCGTCGACGACTGGTCGGCCGTCACCGCGCGTGGCACGGGTGAAGTGTTCCAGCGTGATGTCGTACGTGTGCCGGCGGTCTTCGACATCGATCTCGTGTGATCCCCGGCGATCGTGCAGAACGACCGACCCGATGGGTTCCGGAGTCATGACGTCGGCTGCATGAAGGCTGCCGGCTGTCCCGTGCACCTCCACATACGTGGGTGCGAATGGCGTAGTGAAAGTGTCGTGGAATCGTACAAGGACGTTGTTCTCGTAGAGAATCGACGAGGAGGCTGCATCTTCGGCTTCGGTCGCCCAATCTCCTTGAGCCACAGTGATCGCGCTCGCCGTCAGTGCTCTTGTGCCGAGTAGCAGATTCACGACTGATGCGTTGTGGCAGGAAAGATCCATGACGGCGCCTGATCCCGGCGCGCTACCGAGTCGCCACCCTCGCAATCGTTCGGGTAGGAGTGACGTGTGGCGAACACTGACCGACAGAATCCGGCCTATGTCGCCGCGCGTCACTGTGCGTCGAATGGCCTGGTGCGTACCTGCGGCAGGCAGGTGGTGGTTGACACCTAGGACTACGCCGGCGGATTGGCAAGCGGCGGTCATCTTCCGCGCATTGTCGATGCTCGTCGACAGCGGCTTCTCGCAGAGAACGTGTTTTCCGGCTGCTGCCGCCGCGCACACCTGCTCGAGGTGGCGATCATTTGCACTGGAGATGTAGACCGCATCGATGAGGGGATCGCTGAGCAGATCGTTCAGCTTGTTCGTTCGGTTCGATATCTCGTTCCGACGTGCGTACTGCTCGGCGTGGTCCGCATTTCCGCTGTACACGGAACTGATGTGGTGGCCGGTCCTTCGCAGTGCGGGAATCATTCGCGTTTCGGCGATATCACTCGCACCGACGATTCCCCAGACGAGATGCGGTTGTTCGCTCATCGAAGTATTCCTTCTCGGGCATCGACGATGTCGAATAGACAACGACGGCTCCGGGTATTGGCCGACTCGACGTCAGGAGTTCGGCGCGTACGAAATCTTGTAGGCCAACACTACGAAGTGGCGATAAATATCGACAGCGCCAAAACGTGCAAGCGTGAGCCGCTGATCGACCACTGTGAGCAGGCGCGAGCGCTGCACCTGCTCTGACCGTGAGCTTTCGAACGACCGGCATATCATGCACGGATTGGGCAGAATTTGGCAGAAGTGCTTCCCCCTATGTGTCTGTTCGCTGGATCACTTCGCAGGAAAGCTAGGGCTATCAGTTTGATTTCATGCCTCACCTCGAAGGAGCAACCCGCCAATGTCGTTCGTTCTCAAAGCAGCAGTCGGCGAACCAGCGCAGCGTGCCAGCAATCCGGCGGTGGTCGACACTGTCGCGGGTGTGATCGCAGACATTCGTGCCAACGGTGACGACGCGGTCCGCAAGTACTCTGACCGTTTCGACCGGTGGTCACCGGATTCGTTCCGCCTCGACGAAGATCAGATCCGCGAGATCGTCAAGTCCGTCCCGACAACGGTCCTCGAGGACCTGCAGTTCGCGCAGCGTCAGATTCGCGACTTCGCCCAGGCGCAGCGCGATACCATCGCAGACCTCGAGGTCGAGACTCTGCCCGGCGTGTTCTTGGGGCACCGGAACGTTCCGATCGACGCGGCTGCAGCCTACGTTCCGGGTGGCAGGTACCCGCTGACAGCGTCGGCGCACATGACGGTGCTGACCGCGAAGGTCGCAGGCGTCGAACGCGTCGCGGCTACGACGCCCCCGAACGACGGACTCCCGCCCCAGATCAGCATCACCGCAATGCATCTCGCCGGGGCCGACGAGATTTTCGTGCTCGGTGGCGTACAGGCGATCGCAGCGCTGGCTCTCGGTACCGAGACGATCGATCCTGTCTCGATCCTCACGGGGCCGGGCAACGCATACGTGGCAGAGGCAAAGCGTCAACTCTTCGGTGAGGTCGGAATCGATCTCTTTGCAGGCCCCACCGAAACACTGATCGTTGCCGACGATTACGCCGATCCGTTCACCATCGCAGTGGATTTACTCAGCCAGGCTGAGCACGGTCCGGATTCACCGTGTGTGTTGATCACGACGTCTGAGGCTGTGGGCAACGAGGTGACGAAACACATCGACGCATTGCTACCCGGTCTGGAGACGAACGCGATCGCCGGGCCTGCCTGGCGCGACCATGGACAGATCCACGTTGTCGGGACTCTCTCCGAAGCATATGAACTGGCGGACAAGTTTGCCTCCGAGCACGTACAGATCCTGACGCAGAATCCGCGTGAAGCGCTCGACAGCATGAGCAACTACGGTGCCCTTTTCCTCGGGGAAGGAACGTGTGTTCCATACGGCGACAAAGTGATCGGGACCAACCATGTACTTCCTACTCTTGGCGCTGCGCGCTACACCGGAGGGCTCTGGGTAGGGAAGTTCCTCAAGACCCTCACTTTCCAGGAGGTGCGCGATCCGGCGGCGAGCGCCAGGATCGGCGAGATCGCTGCGCGACTGTCCCGATTGGAACGCTTCGAAGGCCACGCCCGTTCAGGTGACCTGCGTGCGGCGAAGTTCGGTGGAGCCGAACTACCGTGGGGCGAGATCCCGGTGGCGGCAAACCTCAAATGACGATGCGCATCGAGCACGACCTGCTCGGTGATCGTGAAGTGCCTGCGGAGGCCTACTACGGCATCCACACGCTGAGGGCACTGGAGAACTTCCCGATCACCGGTATTCCTCTCTCGGTCCACCCGGACATGGTATCGGCGTTGGCCGCGGTCAAGCAGGCCGCGGCTCGGGCGAACGCCGACCTCGGAATCCTCTCGCCCGAGCATGCAACAGCGATCGAGCAAGCTTGCAAGGAGATTCGCGCGGGCAGGTTCGCCGACCAGTTCGTCGTCGACGTCATTCAGGGTGGTGCCGGCACGTCCTCGAACATGAACGCCAACGAAGTGGTCGCGAACCGCGCGCTCGAAATGCTCGGCCGCGAACGGGGGCAGTACCAATTCCTCCATCCTCTCGAACACGTCAACATGAGTCAGAGCACCAACGACGTCTACCCCACCGCGATCAAAATCGGCTTGCAAGGTGCGGTCACCAGGCTTCGAGGTGCGATGGACGAACTTGCAGGCGCATTCGCGGAGAAAGCAGCCGAGTTCTCCCACGTGCTCAAGGTCGGACGGACTCAGTTGCAAGACGCGGTCCCGATGACTCTCGGTCAAGAGATCGTCACGTTCGCCGTGATGATCAAGGAGGACTCTCAGAGACTGGAAGAGGCCGCTCGGTTGATCTCGGAGATCAACCTGGGAGGGACGGCGATAGGCACCGGTCTCAATGCGCACCCGGAGTACGCCAGACGTGTGCGTGAGCACCTGGTGTCGATCACCGGTCTCGACATCTCGACGGCATCGGATCTCATCGAAGCAACCCAGGACGTCGGGGCCTTCGTTCAGCTGTCGGGAGTGCTCAAGCGCACTGCGGTCAAGCTGTCCAAGATCTGCAACGATCTGAGATTGCTGTCCTCGGGCCCACGCGCAGGGCTGGGTGAGATCAATTTACCTGCGGTGCAGGCGGGTTCGTCGATCATGCCCGGCAAGGTCAATCCGGTCATTCCCGAAGTGGTCAATCAGATTGCCTACCGGGTGGTGGGAAACGATCTGACCATCACCATGGCTGCCGAGGCGGGTCAACTGCAGCTCAACGCATTCGAACCTGTCATTGCACACAGCCTGTTCGAGACTGCAGAACTCCTCACGCGGGGCTGCACTGTGTTGCGCGAGCGATGCGTGATCGGCATTACCGCCAACGTCGCGCATCTCGAACGAACGGTCGCGGCTTCGATCGGTGTCGTGACCGCGCTCAATCCCTACATCGGCTACACAGCCGCGACGGAATTGGCGGCGGACGCGCTTGCTTCCGGTCGCACCGTCGTGGAGTTGGTGCTCGAACGCGGGTTGTTGGGCAAGGAGGATTTGGACGCGATCATGGAGCCTGCGAATTTGGCACGAACTGCGATCGTGTCGGCTCCCGATTTCGATCCGCTCGTCCCGTCGACCTGACCAGGTCTTCAGGGCGGTTGACACCGCACATGTGGGCGGTATCGTTTAGTGATACGTATAACTACTTGCAGTCCTGTTGCGTCAGGATTGACAGAAGCTGAGTCGGCACGGTTCAAGGACGTACAGCGTCAAGCCAGCCAGGAGACGGAAACCATGTTCGAAAAGACACGAATGGACAGTCATCCCCCCTGTAAGAGCAACTACGACGTCATCGTCGTGGGAAGCGGAATGGGGGGTGGAACGATGGCATACGCTCTCAAGGATTCCGGCCTCGATGTGCTCTTGATCGAGAGGGGAGACTTCCTTCCACAGGAACGTCAGAATTGGGACCCCCGAGCGGTGTTCGAGAAAGATCGGTACAAGAACGCCGAAAAATGGGTCGACACCGAAGGGCGGGAGTTCGCCCCCGGCACCTACTATTACGTCGGCGGAAACACCAAATTCTACGGTGGCTCGCTGGTCAGGTTCAGGAGAGAGGATTTTCAGTCCTCACGGCATCACGACGGTGAATCGCCGGCATGGCCGTTCTCGTACGACGATCTCGAACCCTACTACGCACGTGCCGAGCAGGTGTACAAGGTTCACGGCGACCACACCGACGACCCGACGTTGCCACGCAACGAACCGTTTCCGTACCCTCCCGTAGGGCACGAGCCAGCGATACAGCAGGTCGCCGACGATATGCGTAAGGCGGGTTTCACCCCTTCCAATCTCCCTCTCGGGGTCGACCTTCGGCAGGGTGGGTCATGTATTCGATGCAAGACATGCGACGGGTTCCCTTGCCGTACCTTGGCGAAATCGGATGCCGACGTCTGTTGCGTGCGACCCGCACTCGATTCGGGCAACGTCGAAATCGTCACGAACGGGTACGTGGAGAAGGTGCTGACCGACGATTCCGGACGTCGAGCATCAGGCGTCGAAGTGACCCATCGCGGCGTCACCTCCACCGTACGTGCGGATACGGTCGTAATCTCCTGTGGTGCGGTCAATTCTGCAGCGCTGCTGCTACGTTCGGCCACGTCTGTCCATCCTGACGGGCTCGCAAATTCCTCCGGAATGGTCGGTCGTAACTACATGGTGCACATGAACTCGATCATGGTGGCCATCGACCCACTCAAGAAGAACAAGTCCGAGTTTCAAAAGACGTTGTACTTCAACGACTTCTACCTGCGTGGCACTGACGATCATCCGTATCCGCTGGGCCACGTGCAACTGATCGGGAAGCTCCAGGCGGAGATGATCAAGGGGCAACGGCCCCACATCCCCAAATGGGCGTTGAGCCTTGCCACGAACCGTAGTACCGATTGGTGGCTGTTCACGGAGGATCTGCCCAACCCTGAAAATCGTGTCACGCTGACTCCCGGAGGGCGTATCCAGATCGCGTGGGAACCGAATAACGTCCGGGCACACGAGGTTCTGGTTCGCGAGACGCGAAAAATGCTTCGCAAGATCGGATTTCCGGTAGTCATCAGTGAAGGAACCGGGATAGAGGTGAACTCGCATCAGGCCGGAACCGTTCGGCTCGGTACCGACCCGGCTACATCGGTCCTCGATCCGAATTGCCAGGCACACGATGTCGACAACCTGTATGTCGTCGACTCCTCCTTCTTTCCGTCGCTCCCGGTGATGAATCCGGCGCTGTCGATCGCGGCGAACGCGTTGCGTGTTGCAGATTCGATCATCGCTCGAAGCGGCGACTCCACGGCGGGTGCATCGCACGGCTCGTCGATCTCTGCATAAATTGCTCACCCCAATTCTTTTCGATTCGAAAGTGAAGAACATGACTGTGCAAAAGCTCACCGGTGGCCAGATGGTGGTCGACATACTGATCCGTGAAGGAGTTGAAAAGGTATTCGCTATTCCGGGACACGGCAATACGGCGTTACTTGATGCGTTCGTCGACCGGGCCGACGAAATCGAGTTGGTTCCCGCCATCCACGAGCAGGGCGCCGCACACATGGCCGACGGCTACTACCGCGCATCGGGCAAGATCGCGGCCGTCTGTACTTCCATCGGACCGGGAGCGACGAACACCGTAACCGGAATCGCGACTGCGTTCGCGGACTCGCAGCCGATGATTCTGATCACCGGCGCCGTTCACACGTATATGGAGAACCGCGGCGTCCTCCAGGAGATCGATCGGCCGCACGGGAACAATTTCCCACGGATGGTCGAGCCGGTCGTCAAGCGCTGGTGGCAGCCCGGTCGACTGGAGCAGCTACCTTCCGCGATGGCTCAGGCGTTCAACACGATGCTCGAAGGTCGCAGAGGGCCTGTCCTGGTGGATATCCCGCAGGACCTGCAAGCTGAGTACGGCGACTATGTTCCAGAGTTGTACTCGCGCCGAGCTCAGACCCGGGCGACTGGTGATCCCGTCGCCATTGCCGAGGCAGCCAAGCTACTGGCGGGTGCTAAGCGTCCCGTGATCCTCGCTGGCGGAGGCGTCATCGCAGCCGAGGCCGGTGCGGAACTCCTCACACTGGCGGAACGTCTCGGCGCTCCCGTGACGCACTCCTTCCAGGGCAAAGGCGCATTCCCCGCAGACCACGATCTGTACGCGTGGCCGTGCGGCGACATGGGATCGATTCCTGGTAACGGAGTCACCAAGACCGCCGACGTCATTCTTGCAGTGGGTTGCCGGTTCAGCGATCGCATCACGTCCTCGTACCGCCCGGGAGTCACATTCGACATCCCTAACACGAAACTTGTTCACATAGACATCGACGGATTCGAGATCGGCCGCAACTACCCGGTCGAGGTCGGGATCGTCGGCGACGCCAAGACCTCGCTCGCGTCTCTGATCGACGAACTCGGCGCACCGGCAGCGGATTACGACTTCCGGGCAACCGACTACTACGCCGAACTTCAGGACTTGAAGGCGCAGTGGGACGAGCACCTGCGCCCTATGCGCGAGACCGACTACTTGCCGATGACCAACTCGCGGGCAATGGTCGAGATCCGAAAGGTTCTTCCGCGTAACGGAATTCTGGTCACCGATTCCAGCAACCCGGCAAACCAGGCGTTCAACGAATTCCCGATCTACGAGCCGAAGAGCAACATCGTTGCCGGCGGATTCTCCGGAATCGGATTCGGTGTACCTGCCGCGATCGGTGCCGCGATCGGCGCACCGGGCAAGCCGGTTCTCGCGCTCGTCGGCGATGGCGCGTTCCTACAGACCGGCACGGAGATCGCAGCTGCCGCCATGAGCGGCGTCAATGTCGTCTTCGTCGTTCTGAACAACGGTGGCTGGGAAGCAATCAAGGACCTTCAGATCAATCTCTTCGGCGCGGAACGGGAAATCATCTCAGGGTGGAAGTTGCCGGATGGATCCCCGTACTTCGCCGATATCACTGCGTTCGCCCAGTCCCTCGGATGCAAGTCCGAGCGTGTCGAGGATCCGGCAAAGCTCGGCGCCGCTGTTCAGCGCGCATTCGAGACCGAGGGCCCCGTAGTCATCGAGGCGATCAGTGCTCGCGAGCTGCCCTGGACCGAGATGCATGCAATGGGTTGGTGGGATATCACCGTACCGGCGTACCACGGCGAAGTTCGAGACGACTACGTGAACCAGCGCGGCTTCTGACCCACCCCTCACCGGAAAGTAGTTGTAAGTCATGGGCAACATCAAACTCGGACTTAATCTGGAGTTCGCGCGATACGAGAACGGCTCTTTCGATTGGGCCATGGACCAAGCTGCTGAGATCGGCTACAAGTACGTCGAGCCGATGGTGCACTGGGGTCGTGAACTGCTTAGTGCAGCAGGATATTTCCACAGTCGTTCCATGCTCGACGATCCGTTGATCCTACGGAATGCGGCCGAAGATCGCGGTCTCAGCATCTCGTCGCTGTCGAGCCACGCGCCACTCGCCAAGCCGGAGGTGGCAGTGGAGTACTTCCGCCAGGCCATCCGTTACGCCGCGGAGGCAGGTTCTCCGATGATCATGGTCGACGATGGACCCACCCCGTCTTGGACCACGGAGGAAGAGAACTACACGCTCATGCGGTACACCCTGAAGGAGGCAGCGCTGGTCGCGGAACCCCGGGGTATCAAGATCGCAATCGAGACCCACGGGCCGTACACCGCGACTCCGGAGCGCCTCGACAAGATCATGAATTTGGTCGACAGTCCTGCCCTGACGATCAACCTCGATACCGGAAACAGCTACCTGAGTGAGAACGATCCACACGAGTGGCTCGAAGCCATCATCGGTCAGGTCACGCACCTGCACGCCAAGGACATCGCGTTAGACGACGCGAAACGTCTACGCGGAAAAGTGCGAGGCATGCTGGGATGCGCATGCGGTGAAGGCGTCATCGACTGGAAGCGCATCGTCGACACACTCGCCGCGGCCGACCACGACGTCGTTTTGTCGGTGGAGTGCGGCACGCTCGACGCCGCGAAGAAGAGCTACACCCACCTCAGCGCATTGATCGAAGCAGTCGGTCAGTAGCCGTGTTCGGTTTGGAGACGCATCCGGGAAACATGAATACAGTCGTGATCATGAACCCGTCCGTGATGAAGCCGAGGATTCCGAACGGTGAAGTGCCGACCGTCGAGGAGTTCGTGACAGCCCCGCCTGCCGTACGCGCACTGCCGATCCCGCGGATCGAAGCCGTCGACGGCCGAATACAGATCAACTAACCGAACACCGAAAGTGCTCGGGCCCAACCTCATCAGGTTGGGCCCGAGCACTTTTCGTCTCGGCGGCTGTAGTGCTGCCTCGTCTGGGGCGGTGGGGGCCAGGTGGGTGATGGAAAGGGTCTCGGATGTCCGACGCCGACGGTGACGGTGAGACAGTGAGTCTCGGATCCGCGACACGAACAGGCCCGTCGACAGTCGTGGTGACTTCAGACGGGCCTGTACGTCGATCTGCTTGCAGCTACAGCTGCTTACGCGACGGCTTCTGCTGGTCGGGCGCCGGTGATCATCGAGACGATCTCGTCGGCGGTGGTTTCCTTGGTGTTTCGGCACCCGACGACCTGGCCTCGCCGGAAAACGTACACCCGGTCGGTCAGTTCCAGCACCTGTTGCATGTTGTGGCTGACGATGATGACCGCGACTCCGCGTTGTTTGAGGCGTTTGATGATGTCGTGGACGTGGGCGGTCTCCTGCAGGCCCAATGCCGCTGTGGGTTCGTCCATGATGATGAGCTTCGATCCCCAACCGGATGCGCGGGCGATGGCGATACCCTGGCGCTGGCCACCGGAGAGACCCCGAACGGTCCGGTGTACCTCGGGCACGTTCACTCCGATCTCCGTGAGCAATTCGGTTGCACGCTTGGCCATCTTGTGTCTGTTGAGCACGCTCAAGCCGCCCAGGTTGATCAGCTTCTCTTCACGCCCGAGGAACAGGTTGGTCAGGACGTCGAGGTCGTCTGCGAGTGAAAGATCCTGATAGACGGTTTCGATCCCGGCTTCGCGTGTATCGATTGGGCTTTGGAACTCACAGTCCGCACCGTCGAATCGGATGGTGCCATCACTCGACGGTTGCGCGCCGGAAAGGATCTTGACGAAGGTGGACTTGCCTGCGCCGTTGTCGCCCATGATGGCGATGTGCTCACCGTGTCCGACGCTGATGGAGGCGCCTTGCAAAGCTTTGACGCCGCCGTAGAACTTGGAGAGGTTCGTAGTCTGGAGAAGAGGCTCGGTGGTGTTGGTGATAGTACTCATTGAGGTGGTTCCGATCTGGGGGGGTCGTCTCGAATCAGTACGCTGCGGGAGAGTCGGCGACATTGGCGGATGTTACGGGCGGGATCGGGACGAAGATCTTGGGTTGCACCGTGCCACCGTCCAGCAGGGTCAGCATGGCGGCGACAGCTTCTCGCGCCATCTCCTTGGGATCGCCGTTGATGGTTCCGTACGTGTCTCCCGCGAGGATGCTCTCGCGCATCTCTTCCGGATAGTCGTTGCCGACGAAGACGATTTCGCTTCGGCCCATCGACTTGGCCAGGCGGGCGCCCGCAGCCAATTCGGGTCCTTGCGCGACGACGGCGTTGATCTGCCCTGCCGGATACTTCGCGAGCCAGTCCTGGGTCAGGCTGATGGTCTTGTCGTTCGCCCAGTTGTTCGGCTGCTCTTCGACGAGTTTGACGTCGGGGAAGTTCTCCTGCAGTTCGGCACGGAACCCTTCCGACCGACCGATCTGCGGCCCACTGCCGAGGATGCCGGTCATCAAGGCGACGTTGCCCCGATTGCCAATTGCTCCTGCGACCATCTTCGCCTGCTCGCGTCCGACCTGAACGTCGTCGGTCCCGACGAACGAGGAGACCGGGGCGTCTTCTGACAGCGCCAGGGAGAATGCGATGACCGGGATTCCTGCTGCTTCGGCTCGTTTGATTGACGGAGTCATGCTGTCCTGGTCGCTGGGGGCGAGGAGAATTGCGTCGACCTTCTGCGTGACCAGCTGGTCCATTCCGCTACTCATCTGAGCGATGTCGTTGTGCCCGTTGACAACACTGAGCTTGTATCCCGCAGCTTCAGCTTCTTCTTGCACAGTCGAGATGGCTACGTTCATCCACGGGTCGACTCCGACGTCGTACACCACGAAGCCCAGCGTCTTGTTCGCACCCGAGGAAGGTGCGGTTCCGCAGGCCGTGAGTGCGACGGCGACGAACGCGGCCAGGCAAAGGGCAAATGCGGTTTTGATTGTTCGGGACGTTCTTCTTGCGGTCATATGTTGTCACTCCTGGAATGTGGTTGGCTGCGACTGGAATCGGACGTATCAGCGTTTGCGGGCGCTGCGGAACGCTTCGAAGCCGACTGCGAGCAGAACGGCCGTACCCGTCAGCGCCGGCTGCCAGTAAGCGGAAACGCTGTACAGGTTCAGTGCGTTTGTGAGGACGGTGAGCGACAGGATGCCGATCACCGCGGAGCTGATGCCGCCGACTCCGCCAGTGAGTGGTGTGCCGCCGATGATGACGGCGGCGATGGCGAGAAGTGCCCACTGTGTACCTGTTGCCGGACTCCCGATTCCCGAGATCGAGACGAGAAGAATTCCTGCGATGGCAGCGCACAGTCCGCCGATCGCATAGACGGCAATCAGAACCCGATCGACATGGATTCCGGCACGACGCGAGCCTTCCTTGTTGCTCCCGACGGCGTAGATGTGCTGGCCGAAGAGCGTGCATCGTAAGACGAACAACAGAATCAGGATGACCACGACGAATGTGAGACTGGCAAAGGAGATTCCAGCGATGTTCCTCAAGCCAAGATCGGTCCATCCGGAAGGAAGAGGAGCGATCGGGGTGGCGCCGGTTGCGGCGTACAGCAGTCCGGTGACGACGGCTTGTGTACCGAACGTGGCCACAAATGGGTTGATGCCGATCTTGGCTACGAGGATGCCGTTCACGAAGCCGGCGAGTAGACCGGCGACCAATCCGACGAGAATTCCGATGGCTATACCGTGCTGGAGACTGACGTACGCTGCCGCGCATCCGGCTGCCGCTGCCACGATTCCGACCGAGAGATCGAAGCCACCTGAGATAATCATCAGCTGCATACCGCCGGCAATGATTCCGACCATCGCCGCCTGTTGCAGCACGTTCAGCAGGTTGTCCGACTGCCGAAAGATCGGGTTGGCGATGCACAGAATCACCACCGATGCGGCCAGTACAGTCAGCATCACCCGCTGAACGACCTGCGACGGTGTGCTTGGCAGAATGCGTTTGAGCAGAGCAGGTAGCCATTCCTGCGAGGATGCGTGGGGCGGCTGGGGTGCCGCGGAACGAGTGGAACGGCCGACGTCATCGACAGAGATTCGCGCGCTTGGCGGCCGTTTCTGCTGGTCTTCGGTCAGGGGCATTGAGGACTCCTCGAAAGGGTGTGTCGGTGTTCGGTCGAAAGAGCGAAATCAGGTCACCCGGCGGCACGGCGTTGTGCGTGTCGAGATTTGGATCGGTGCCATGCAGTTCGCGTTCGGTTCGTGAACCGGTAGCGATTACTCGGACGGTGGGCCGGGTCTATATGGGCGCTGAAACAAATCTTCGGACAGGTAGGAAGCGGGTTCGCCATGTGTCTCAACTCTGTTTGGCGCCCCCCGGTGAAGCCCTGGGGTTGTAGAAATACTGTCCTGTGACTGCATTCACAGCTAGACGCAAGGCGGGAAAGATGTCTCGGCTGAGCGACACGTTTTGTGTAGTGTCTTTGACATGTCTTTCACGGTTGCGGACGCTCTGGAACTCTCACTGATCCGCGCGGCCGGTCCTCACGTACTCACCAACGGAACGGATCTGGATCAACGCGAAGTCCGATGGGTTCACTCGTCCGAGATCCCCGATATCGCACGATTTCTCAGCGGCGGCGAATTGTTGCTGACGGCGGGCCTCGGTATAGGGGAAACAGAAGCCGAGCAGCGTGCTTACGTGAAGGCGATTTCTCGAGCGGGTGCGGCAGCTCTGGTGATCGAAGAATCCGGTCGCATGTTCGATCGAGTTCCTGAAGCTGTTGTACAGGAAGCCCAACAAATGCTGCTTCCGGTGATCGCGTTGACCCACGAAGTGTCGTTCGCCGGAGTCTCCGCCCAGGTGCACGAAATTCTGACCGAAATGCGACTTCGGAGCCTGACTCGTGAGCGTGAGGTCGAAGCAACATTCTCGGGATTGCTGCTTGACGGCGCAGACCATCTCGGAATAGTGGAGACTCTGGCGGCGCTCACCGACAGCACGGTGGTTCTGGAAAACATCGCGCACCGGGTGACGGTCTATTTTTCAGTGGACGGTGTCGAATTCGATGACGACGAGTGGAATCGTCACGCCAGAGTATCGCACGACAATGAAACTGATTGTGTCCGAAGGCCCGTCGTCATGCGTGGTCAACCGTGGGGGTGGATCCACGTGCTCCAGGGACAATCGCCGACCGCGCCGTTCTCGGCTGAATTCGCGGCGGAGCGGGCAGCAGCAGCGATCGCGATCTCGCTTCTCACCGATCGTAGCCGCGAGGCGCGTGACGATCAGCGCAGTACCGCTTTGATGACACACTTGCTGCTGGGAGAAATTTCCGGCGATGAGTTCGTGAAGCAGGCCAGTCGTCTGGGGTATCGGCTCGGATCTGGCCTGATGCGAGTGTTCGTGGCCAACAAGAATACTCGTGACGATTCTGGTGGAATCCGGCCCAAGCGCAGGAGCAGTCCCAATGCGATCAGTGCCGACATGGGTGATTACATCGTCACGGTGGCGCCGGAAGTGAGTGGCCGTCCGCCGGAGATCGAGGATCTTGTCGGTTTCGTCGGAGCGGGTGTCGGTGTGAGCCGCGCTATTTCACGTGACATGGTTGCTGTCGCGCTCACTCAAGCGCGCAGTGCTGCAGCGGTCGCCCGAGCTTCTGGTGGTGTCCTCCACTTCGACGAACTGGGGGTCGAGCGGATTTTGGTGACCCTGGCGCAGGGCCCGGAACTGGCGAGCTTCGTCGAAGACGAATTGGGTCCGTTGTTGACGAAGGATGCGCACTCGGCCAGTCCGCTGCTGCCGACACTGCGTGCGTTTCTCAGCGTCGACGGGCGCAAGACTGAAGCGGCGGACAAACTCTACGTGCAGCGCAGAACTCTGTACAACAGGTTGGAGCGGATCTCCACGATTCTCGGAAAATCCCTTGATGCCCCGGAAACACGGCAGCGCTTGCTGTTGGCAGTCAAAGGTCTTGAGCTGCTGGAGGGTTCGGCGATCAGTTCGTCGCGACGTTCCGGAAGGAACTAGCGTTCCGACTTCGATGAGGGGGACGGCGGTTCCTGCCGTGGCTAAACCTATACTGATCGCCCTGCGAGCTCCGCGCGCGGCAATGAGACGGCCTGTTGCCAGCAATCCGCACAGGGAACCACCGGGCAGTCCCAAGATGACTAAACCGAGTCCGCTGGTGGTGAGCTCGAGTGCATTCTTGACGTCGGGTGTCACTGTCACCCAAGAGGCTTGGCAAGCTCCGAGAAGTGCGAAGATGACAAGCTGTGCCCATTTCGTGCGGCCGAGCACGAAGGGCAACTTCGGGTAGAGCATTTCGTTGATTCGCTTCGTGGAGAGTTAAGTGAATCGTATCACCCGGTGATACGATTCACTCGTGTCTGTGGTGGTGAAACAAGGTGAGGTTGAGATGTGGCGCGACAGGCGGAAGTATCGCAAACCACGGTGTCGCGCCTACCGTCTCCCGAAGTGTTCGGTCGGGGTAATCGCCGCTGCCGACAGTACCTCTCACGGACGTCATCGTTCGTACATTCGCGGGACCTTCAGTGCAGAAACATCTTTGAAACTATCGAGGCAACGGCAGGAGTGGGGCGACGAACATGGCTAGTCACCGTATGGAGGAAGAAGTGGGGTACGTCTGTGTCACGTGTCGCCATATCGGTTCGTCGTTGCCTATGCCCAAGCCGTCTGTGCCGCTGGCCGTGCGAGCTCGATGCAACCTCTGTGGCGAGATCGACACGGCGATGTCGGGGCGGAAAGACGATGTGCCATACCGTGTCGAGCTCTTCGGGGGCTTTCGTAGAGCTTGGACGCATGCAGTCCGGTGTGGGCGAATGTGTGAACACCATCTACTGTGACGACAGGTCAACCGAAGCCAGCACTCGGTTGAAACGAGACCACGATAGAATTCGTGAGATCGTCAAGGGTTACGGCGGATGATTCGTCCGGAGCAAGGGGAGTCGCTTCAGTGGTTACGATGAAGGACGTGGCGCGGGCAGCAGGCGTCTCCCAAGCCGCTGTCTCATACGCGTTCAGTAACTCTCCGAAAGTTTCTGCATCGCAGCGCGATCACATCTACGCAGTCGCTCAGTCTCTGTCCTACGCCGGGCCGAACATCGTCGGCAGTAGCCTGCGCTCCGGCCGAGTTGGAGCGGTAGGCATCATGGTGATGGAGTCGTTGGGGCACGCACTGGAAGACCCGTCGACCATGCTGTTGATGAAGGGGGTAGTCGAAGTCAACGAACTCGCCGACGTTGCCCTCACTTTGTTGCCGTTGGTCTCCAGTAGGGAAGAAGGATTCAATTCTCCCGCGGTCAGAGGTTTGGTCGACGGAGTAGTCCTGCACAATGTAACTCCTACCCACCCGATCATTGCGGCCCTGATTCACTCAGGAACGCCGGCAGTTGCGATCGATTCACCCGCGGACTGCGGCTTGCCGTTCATCGGAATCGATGATCGCGCTGCGGGATTCAAGCAGATGGCCCATCTCTTGGATCTCGGGCACCGAAGAATCGGTGTGGTCTGCGAACGTTTGAACATCGGTGGCACCGACGGGCCGATCTCCAAGGCAGTTGTCGAACACTCTTCCGAGCGGGTCCAGCGAGATCGGATCCTCGGGTACTTCGATGCTGCAACTGCACGGGGAGATGCCGGTATCTCGATTGAGGTTTACGAGGCTTCAGGTATCGATCGTGACAGCGGCGTCCGTGCTGTTCGCTCGATGGTCGAGAAACTGAATCCGACCGCAATAGCCACGACATCAGATGTCTTTGCCGTCGCTGCCTTGAGCGTGCTTCGTAGCATGAATATCTCAGTACCTGAGGTTGTTTCGGTTGTCGGATTCGACGATGCGCCAATCGCCGAACTCATGGATCTGACCACTGTGCGTCAACCGCTGGTGGAGAAGGGGCGCGCCGCAGCCTCCATGCTGCTCGACAATATCGACGGCGCCAAGCGGAGGCAGAAAATCTTCAAAACCAAGCTGATCGTCCGAAACTCGACAGGCCCGGTCAGCACAGTCTGAACGAGACCATGCTGACCGGGCCGAAGTGGTCAGGATCGATAGACTTTCCGGTACAGTTCGGCGATTTCCTGTGCGCTGGGCACCACCGGGTTGTTCGACGGAGAACCCGACGCCAAGGCCTGTTCCGCCATCAGTGGAATGAGCTCCTCCCAGCGGGACTCGTCGATGCCGAATGTGCGCGGACTGGGTACCTCTACGTCGACGCACAAAGCATCGATGAAGTCGACCAGCTTGTGCGAGGCCGCCTCGTCTGAATCGCCGCGATCGGCCGCGCCCAGCTGCCTGGCGCAATCGGCGTATCGATCACGCGCCCCGGGTATGGAGAACGCGGTGATCGCCGGAAGTAGCATTGCATTGGAAAGTCCATGCGCCACATGGAAATGTGCGCCGATCGGACGACTCATCCCGTGTACCAGGCACACGCTCGCATTGGAGAATGCCATACCCGCCTGAGTGGAAGCATGCATCATCTGTTCACGTGCTTCTCGATCTGAGCCGTCACGGTACGCGCGCAAGAGGTACGCCCCGATTGTCTTCATCGCAGACAGTGCGAGCCCGTCCGAGATGGGGTTTGCCTTCTTACTGACGTAGGCCTCGATCGCGTGTGTGAGTGCGTCGACACCTGTGTCGGCCGTCAGTCTCGGCGGCATCGACATCGTGAGGTCGGAATCGACGATCGAGGCGATCGGAAGAAAAGAAAGCCCAGGGCATAGCATCTTCTCGTCGGTGGCAACATCCGTGATGATCGTGAATTGTGTTGCTTCCGAGCCACTTCCTGCCGTCGTCGGGATGGCGATGATCGGAAGCGCCGGCCCCGCGTACACCCGAGGGGCTTTGAAATCGCGCATGACGCCGTCCTGCTTGAACAAGACGGCAAGTGCTTTTGCCGTGTCCATCGGGCTGCCGCCGCCGAAGCCGATGATCGAGTCGGCATCGTGGGCGGTCAGAGCGTCGAGACCAGCCTGTAGAGAATCGGTAGTGGGGTCGGGAACCGTCTCGGAGAAGAGTGCGGCCTTCTTTCCTGCTGCTGCAACGATCTTCAGCAATCGATCGGCAGAACCATTGCTGACCATGAACGCGTCGGTGACAAGAAGCGGACGCTCGATGTTCAGATCCGTCAGCACTTCGCCGAGACTCTCGACGGACCCAGGACCAAGTTTCAAGAACCGGGGAAATGAAATGTTGGCAACCATGCCGATCCCTTCGAATGTTGTGAATGTATTTCCCGGCCCGTCGTATTCGGACGGGACAAGAACTCAGTTGTTTTCGGGGAAGCCGAGGTTGATGCCGCCGTGGCTGGGATCGAGCCAGCGGGTAGTGACGACCTTCCCACGGGTGAAGAAGTGGACTCCTTCGGTACCGTGAGCGTGCGTGTCGCCGAACAGGCTGTTCTTCCAACCGCCAAAGCTGTAGTAGGCCATGGGGACGGGAATGGGGACGTTGATCCCGACCATGCCGACCTCGATCTCGTTCTGGAAGCGACGTGCTGCGCCACCGTCATTGGTGAAGATCGCGGTGCCATTCCCGAATGCACTCGAATTCACCAGGTCGAGTGCTTCGTCGTAGGAGTTCACTCGCACGACCGAGAGCACAGGGCCGAAGATTTCGTCTGTGTAGATGCTCATGTCGGTGGTGACGTGGTCGATCAGGGTCGGGCCGAGCCAGAATCCGCCCTCACCACCGTTCGCCTGCACGTGCCTGCCATCGACGACGAGCGTCGCGCCGGCCGCCTCACCGGCGTCGACGTAGGAGGCGACCTTGTCGCGGTGGGCCTTGGTCACCAGAGGACCCATGTCTGAGTTCTTCGTGCCGTCACCGGTTTTCAGGGTGCGGGTTCGCTCGGCGATCTTGCCAACGAGTTCATCGGCGATGTCGCCGACGGCGACCAGTGCCGAGATCGCCATGCAGCGCTCGCCGGCCGAGCCGAATCCGGCGTTGACCATTGCGTCGGCGGCCAGATCGAGGTCTGCGTCAGGCAAGACGATCGCGTGGTTCTTCGCTCCTCCGAGAGCCTGAACGCGCTTTCCGTGGCTGGTGCCGGTGCTGTACACGTACTGGGCGATGGGGGTTGAACCGACAAACGAAACGGCCTTGATCGCAGGGTTGGTCAGAAGTTCGTCGACAGCTGTCTTGTCGCCTTGCAGGACGTTGAACACGCCCGCTGGAAGTCCTGCCTCGGCCCAGAGCGCCGCGATCCACAGCGAAGCAGATGGAACTTTTTCGGACGGCTTGAGTACTACCGTGTTTCCGGTGGCGATCGCGATGGGGAAGAACCACATCGGGACCATCGCGGGGAAATTGAACGGCGAGATTATCGCGACCGGGCCGAGCGGTTGACGGATCGAGGTGACGTCGACGTTCGTCGAGGCATTCTCGGTCATACCGCCCTTGAGCAGGTGCGCGATGCCACAAGCGAATTCGACGACCTCCTGGCCTCTTGACACCTCGCCGAGTGCGTCGGAGAGGACTTTGCCGTGCTCGGCGGTGATTATCTCTGCGAGTTCGTGCTTGCGGTCATTGAGCAGTTCGCGGAACGCGAAGAGGATTGCGGTGCGCTTGGCGAGCGAACTGTCGCGCCAATCGGGAAACGCAGCAGCAGCTGCGTCGATAACGGCGCGTGCGTCTTGCACGCTGGCGAGCGCGACACTGCCAGTGACGGCGCCGGTCGCAGGGTTCGTGACCGGAGCGGAGTTTCCGCTCGAACCGGGGGCGATCTTGTTGTCGATCCAATGTGCGATGACAGTCATGACTATTCACTCCTGAGGCTGGGGTTGATTCGAGTCTGTGCCGCAGAATTGCCGTCGTCAACAAGTAAGATCGCAGTACTCAATGCAAAATTGCAGCCAAGGACGGGAATGGCGATGTTCACTTCTGACAACCTGCGCTTTCTGCTGGAACTGTCACGCACGGGGCGTATTTCGGATACGTCGAAGCGACTGGGGGTCGATCAGACCACGGTCTCCAGGAGAATCTCTAGGCTTGAAAAAGACATGGGAGCAAGGCTTTTCGATCGCGGCGTCTCGGGCTGGCAGCTGACCGAGGCGGGCAGGCGATTGGTTCCCTACGCGGAGAGTATCGAGTCGACGCTACTTTCTGCGCTCGGTGAGACGACCGCCTCGGCGTCGCCGAGCCTCAACGGGACGGTCCGGATCCTGACCCCAGACGGCTTCGGTGCCTTCGTATTGGTTCCGGGCCTGCGCTCTGTACGTGCCCGGCACCCGGATTTGTACACCGAAGTGCTGACTTCGACTACCCACGATGTGTTGACCGGGCGTGACTTCGACGTCGCCGTCACATTGGAGCGTCCCTCTCCCCGATCTGTGGTCGTCAGCAAACTTGCGGACTACAACTTGCGGCTTTACGCCTCGCGTCGGTATCTGGAGACGCACGAGTCGATCTCGTCGGTGGACGACCTACGTCATCACACGCTCGTCTGGTATGTGGACGCGTTCTTGGATGTCGAACCTCTGCGTATCCTCGACCGGATACTGCCCACCGGGCGAGCGCAGATCCAGACCAATAACATCGCTGGTCACTACGAGGCAGTCAGGCACGGTGTGGGAATCGCGCCCTTGCCGACGTACATCGGCGCGACCGACGATGACCTCGTGCCGGTGCTGCGTGACGAGTTCGTAATTCGGAGGTCGTATTGGCTCGTTGTCCCGCGCGAGCTGATCAGATTGGCCCGCGTGCGGGCGATAACCGATGCCTTGCATGAGATTGTCGACAGGAACCCCGACCTCCGTGCGCGGTGATGTGCGGGTTTCCTGTATTCGTCGGGCGAGGCGATGGTTGACGGTCAGTTTGTGGCGCCTATGAGGAATGATCTCGATTTCAGGTGTGGACTCTGTCGAAGGGTCTTCTGGAATGTGTGGAGAGGGGTGGATCACCCGGAATGCTTCAGCATTTCGAGGGCCACATCCCGGCCGACGTCGAAGGGGTCGGTGCCGATACCGATACCGTCTGCGACGAGGGCGCCTTCGTGAAGCAGCATGATTGCCTCGACGAGACGTTCGTCGGCTTGCCCGTCCGTCGCCAGAATGCGCCGAAAGACGTCCAACATTTCCTGCTTCTGTTCGGCGATGACAGCGAACACCGGATGTGACCGATCGCTGAACTCGGCGTGAGCGTTGACCATGCTGCAACCCTTGCCTCCGCTCGCCTTGGACCAGGAGGCGGAAGCGTCGAATGCCGCACTCAACTGCTCGGCGCGGCTGTGCCCGGCTGATGCGAGCTTCTTGTCGCGAAAGGCTCGCCACCGCCGATCTCGATCCTTCAAATATTCCACGACGAGGCCGTCTTTCGAGCCGAACCGCTCGTACAGAGTCTTCTTCGTGACCCCGGCGTCCAGTGCGACGGTATCCACGCCTACGGCGTGAATTCCCTTTTCGTAGAACAGCTTCGATGCCGACTCCAGAATGCGACGTGCTTTCGGAGTCAATTCGGGTACGGATTCGTCTGCCATGGACAAAAGTATACCGATCTGTATAGTCGACTCCATGAGTAAACAGATCGGTATACCTCGGATCGTGACCTCGAGATCTGCCGTGACGACGACCTTGTCGATCCTGTTCGTCGCGTGCTGGAGTTCGGGATTCATCGGAGCCAAACTCGGCGCCGGCAGTGCCGAGGTCCCCACGCTGCTGATGTGGCGTTTTCTCCCGCTTGCGGCGGTACTGGTCCCGATTGTCTGGCTGTCCGCCCGGCGCCGGAAAACGATGCCGACACCGCGGGCTCTCGGCAGGCAGGTGGTGATCGGAATACTCTCCCAGAGCGGCTATCTGTTGTCCGTGTACTGGGCAGTCGATCTCGGCGTGAACACCGGAACCACAGCGCTGATCGACGGTATTCAGCCGCTGGTGGCAGCCGCGCTGCTCGGTCCGGTCCTCGGCGTCGCGGTCCCGCGGATGCAGTGGATCGGATTGGCGATCGGACTGGCCGGCGTCGCGATGGTCACGGCAGCCGACGCCGGGGCGGGTACATCGGCCCCGTGGTGGGCGTACGCGATTCCGTTCCTGGGAATGCTCAGCCTCGTTGCATCCACCTTCGTCCAGCAACGCGCTCCCGCGTCCACACCGCCACTGCAGGCCTTGGCCATCCACTGCTCAACCAGCGCAATAGTTTTCACAACTCTGGCGATCGCCTCGGGTGCTGCCGTACCGCCGAGTGTCAGCATATTCTGGATCGCATTGCTCTGGTTGATCGTGTTGTCGACCTTTGGCGGATACGGGCTGTACTGGTTGTTGCTCCGTCGCATCGGCATCACGTCCGTCAACACCTTGATGTTCTTGATCGCCCCCGTCACCGCAGTCTGGGGCGCACTGATGTTCGGAGAATCCTTCACTCCGTTCACCGCTCTCGGCTTGGCGGTGGGCATCGTCGCCGTCGTCGTGGTCACCCGGGTGGACAATCGACCGAAGAAGCAGGACGAGAGCACGGATTCCTGCCCGGTAAGAGCTCCGATCATGTCGCGCTGACGAAGCCCGATCGTGATGTGAACCGCTCGCGGAGCGCGGTGATTTGTTCTGCGGTGAGCTTGAGTCCGTTGATTGCGTAGTCCTCGACTGCGCCGAATTGCGTGCGCATTTCGTCGAGCGCGGCGTCGAAGTAGCTGTCGCGGACTCCGAGGAGCGGCCGGAGCAGTTCTCCGTCAACGCCTTTGCTTGCGGCGAAGTCGAGGATCGGTTCCGTCATAGGTGCCAGATCGGTGTTCGTCTCCAGGTAGTCGGCGCGTACATCGGCTTCGTCGGCGCCGAGGAGGAGCAAGAAAGAGGTCGCGGCCCACCCGGTGCGATCCTTGCCGGTGGTGCAGTGGAAAAGTGCTGCACCGGTGCGTTTTTCGTCGATGAGGTCGAGATAGAACGCGCGGTAGGCGTCGAGGGCGGACGGCAGGCTGACGAAGTTGCGGTTCGCTTCCTCCATCTGTGCGATCCCACGTCCATCGCTGATGGTCTCGGCGTACGCGACCGGGTCCGTCATGAGTAGTCCGGTGGCCGCGGCGTTTTGGGCATTGTCGGCGAGAACGTCGAGCCAGACCGTCCGCGTCGAGTCAGGGAGATTGTCGAGCGCGCCGTCGCGCTCGGCAGCGGTCCTCAGGTCGTAGACCGTCCGGACGTCCAAGTCGGCGACCGCGGCAACGTCGTCGCCGTCGAGTTTCGCGAGCGTCGCCGAACGGTAGAGCGCGCCGGCGCGGACGGTGCCATCAGCAACGGGAATGCCACCGAGATCCCGGAAGTTCGGAGCGGTCTTCAGGAGAACGCGACGATCGAGCGGGTGAGTTGGCATGGCTGACTCCTTGTGGGTTCCGTTTCCGAACTGATCATTCATGCCTTCTGCACACTGCGCACGAGCTTTTCGGCATTGCGTCTCTTGATCCACTTGTCGATGACGAGAGCCATGAAGATCCATCCTCCCAACGCGGTGATCACCCACACGATGATCGGGGCGAGGATCCAGGACCCGACGCCGCTGATCGCAATGCCGTCGGGGACCAGGGTCGCAACCCAGAGCGCGAGCAGCGTGGCGACCAAGCCGACACCGCCCGCGAGCGGAGCCGCATAGTGCAGTGCCACGCTGAGCACGAATGGGCCGAGAATCATGTGGGCGAGGGTGAATACACCGATAGCGGCCAAGAAACCGTTGACGCTCAGGCTGACCCCGGGCAGCGCAAAATGCACGACGATCAGCGCGATCGCGCCGAGTACACATTGCGAAACGAGCTGAAATAACAGACGCATGGCTTGTACCTCCGTGATCAGGTCGAGTCACCCGAGAGTGGTGTGTGCGTGGGGAACGCTTTGCTGGAGGGCCTCGGGACGAGGCGCCGTCCAGGTGCCGTCGAGCACGCAGGGGCGGGGGCGGTACAGGCGCAGTACGTAGTTCCAGCCCGGCATGATGGGCAGTGCGTTCGCGACGCCGTCGAGATTGACGCCGAACCGGATGGTGGTGCTGCCGTCGGAGTCGGGGGTGGCTGTGAGGCTGTTGATGCTGTTGACGCCCAAGGCGTTCTCTTCGAAGTATCCGGCTGCGTTGTACAGCGAGACCGACCAGAACGCATCCACGGGAACATCGTTCAGGCGGAGACGGTATTCCCCGATCGGGAGACGTTCGTCGAAGTTGACGTAGGTGGCCTCGTACTCGGGAAGGCCACCCCAGCCGGATGCGGTACCGAGCAGGTGCCTGATCGGGTCGACTTCCGCCGCGGTGCCGAATGAATGGTCGTAGGTGGTGATGCCACGCGCGAGTGCGAGGAGCGCGTCGCGGGTCTCGGTCTGCAACTGTTCGTCGTAGTCGGGCAACGGGAACTCGCCCGTCCCGCCGCCGTCGATGGTGAGGGCGTCTTGCAACCGGTTCACCTCGGCGACGTCTTCGGGGCTGTTCGGATCGACGAGGATACGCACGATCAGTGCGGCGTAGTCGGTCCCGACCAATTCGCGTGTGAGCAGGTGCTCTCCCGGATCGCGCAGGATGACGGGACCGAAATGATCTTGACTGACCACCCAGACGGAGATGTAGCGCTTGCCGGTATCGGGCACCGTGATCGTGACGTTTTCGCGCACGTCGATGATCGCGCTGCTGTACAGGGTGTCGCGGTTCTGGCGGATGATCGGCTGGTTGTCGAGTGACCCGAGCTCGCGAGTGTGGTTCCACGTGCCCAGGCCGACGCCCGCGGCCAGGCGAGCGAACATGAGATCGGATTCTGCCCGATTGAAGTTCAGGACGTTGACGGCGATCGTGGACATAGCGGATTCCAATCGGTGTCGGGGTACGGAAGCGGGCGCGGTAATCCATGGCCCGTCGGGGTGAATCAGCCCAGCAGTCGTGCTTTCGCGGCTTGGAACTCGGCGTCGCTCAGTAGGCCTTGTGATTTGAGATCGCCGAGTTTCTGCAACTCGGCGACGAGATCGACCGGGGGTGCGGGTGTGGGTGTGGGTATCGGGAGTACGGCCTGCTGCTGGGCGAATTCGTACTGCGCCTGCTCGTAGTCGGCCTGAGCTCTCCTTTGCCGGCGGGTGGCCATACCGTCGCTGACGGCGGTCGCGGTACCGGTCACGACCGCGGTGCGGGCGGCGAGGCCCAGCAGTCCAGGGCGTCCTCGTCTCGGGATGTACGGCATGTCAGACCTCCAATTTCGGGATGATCGTGTCCATGAGGGCATTGACGACGGGTGCGGGTATCCGCTCGTAACCCAGTAACACCGCGCCGGACTCGGCGGTCCGGGCGGCGAGTTCGCGCTGATAGACCAGCTCGAGAGCGACCAGCAGCGCTGAAGCGCCGGCGGGAATCGCCTCCGCGAGTTCGGTGATGTCTTCATGCCCGAGCAGACCGGACGCGCCGAGCATTTCGACGTTGATCTCGAAGCCGTTCGGCAATTCCTCGACCTCGACGAGGATGAGTTCACCGTCGTCGGACTTGGAGATGACGATCAGATCGAGTAGTCGTACCAGGCCGGTATCCGTGAGGTCGGTGAGCGCGCAGAACGCGGCGGGGTCGAGGCTCTGCCCCGGCAGACCGAGAAGGTAGAAGTCGACGGGGCCGAAACGCGCGTCACTCACGAGAGCACCTTCAGCTTGAGTGCGGCGAACTCTTCCTCGCTGATCGATTCGGCTTCGAGGAGTGCTGCAGCTGTGGCGATTTCCTCGCTGGGACTCTTTCCTGCGACTTCGCGGATATACGATTCGGCCGCGCTCTCGGCCTCGCGTGCGGCCTTGTTGCCGCGTTCCGTCATCCCATCGCCGCGGGCGACGAGATAGACGAGCGCGGTGAGGATGGGTAGGAAGAGCAGGAAAAATATCCAAACAGCTTTCAACCAGCCGCTCAGCTTGTGGTCGCGGAACAGGTCGGCGACGATCGCGAACAGCGCGAAAAGATATCCGACGAAGACGGTCGCCCACAGCATCCAGCCGAGGCTTTCCCAGAAACTCATGTGTCTTGTCCGTTCGTGTCAGGCCTGCGCGTCGGCATTCCGCCGACTCGCGCTTTTCAGTTGATTCCGGCAATTCTCACCGGTTTCCGCATGCTTCGGTCGCTGTCTCATCCGAAGCGGATGAGACGGGATTTCCACGGCCGTCGAACGTCTCGAGTATCTTCGACACATGATCGAAGCCGTGCGTGACGCACTTGCCTCCGGTGAGGCGGAGCAGGCTCGACGCGTCCTGCGGAAGAACTGGCTCCGTCTGATTCTCGAATCTCATACCAGGGAACTCGAGCAACTCTGCCTTGCGCATCCCGATCCACACGATCCACACATCCTGCTGATACGGGCGTGCTGCCGCGACCTCAGCGGCGATCCGTACGGCGCGGAGTTTCTCCGCGGGCAGGGTCTACGGGTCGCGTCCGACGATTTTGTCGTCTGTTTCACTGACCTACTGCTCGCTCCGGACACCTCGACCAAGGCCGTCATTGCCGATCGCGCGCGTCACGCGCTCGCCCAGTGCGAGGCCGAGGACGATTACCCGTCCGCGCTTTTCCTCCTCGGGTGGACCGAGATCAGGCTTCGTCGTGATCTACCTCGCGCCATCGCGCTACTTCGCTCCGCCGGCGATGAAGCGCGGTTGCAGTCGCGCGCGGAGACGTTGCGTCTCGCGCAATCCAATTTGGCTTTTGCACTCACCCACGCGGGAGTGTTCACCGAAGCCGAACAGATCCTCGACGGCCTTCCTGCCCGAGAGGTTGCATCCGACTGGGAACGCTTCGAAGGTGGACTCCCACAGTCGAATCGAGGTTGCATCGCCTATTGGCGTGGGGACTTCGAGGAAGCGATCGCTCAGTTCGACTCGATCATCGTCGAGGGCAGTCCCGGAACCAACTTCGAGGCGCTCGCCCGGCTGTACCTGGTGATGAGCCTGATCGCTCTGAACCGGAAAGACCGGTACCACAACGCCGCTCGGCTGCTGCGAGGCGTGAGCACTGCGGACAAGCACGGCATTCCTTGGGATACGCTGCGGCGCGTCACCACGGCCTGGCTCGCCCACGCTCAGGGGCAGGACGAGCAAGCGCGCCGCATCGCGAAGCCCACGCTGACCAGAACAGGTGCTGCGGTCGCTCACGCGCTGCTCGCCGAGCTCTATCGAGTCTTGGGGGATCCGGAACCATCGGCGCAGGCGCTTCGGTTGGCAAGCTCGGCCGCGCTGCCGCGATATGCGCTGGTGAGCACACTTGTCACCTCTGCAGCGCTGAGCTCCGTCGCAGGGCGTGGGCCGCAGGCGCACGAGCAGCTGGATCGTGCGCTGGCTGAGGCAATCCCGGAGCAGATCCTCGCCCCCTTTCTCAGCGGCGATCCGGTAATTGTCGATCTCTTGAACGCGCACGCAATACAGGGGTCGAGACACCAGGACCTCCTGCGCACGATTCTGGAAAAACGGAGCCGGCTCTCTGCCCAGCTCGCCGGAGTCCTGACCGAACGCGAGAACGAGATTCTCACTTTTCTGCGCACCACGATGACTGCAGACGAGATCGCTGCGCACCTCGGCATCGCCTATCCCACTGTGAAGACTCACATTCGCTCGATTTACCGCAAATTAGGTGTGGCCAAGCGGCGTGCCGCTGTTCAAGCAGCCGACAACCTAGACCGCGGGATCGGGGGCGATTCCGCGACGGAGGCTGCGAACCGTCAGATCCAAGGCTTGTAGTCGAGTCCCGGAACCGCGGTTCACGTAGTCCATCGACGTGTAAAGCAGTGACCACAGTAGGTTCTGCACCCAGTCCGAACCCATGTCGGGGTCGATGGACCCGTCGGAGTGTCCGCGTTCGATGGCGTCGGTGACTCCGTCGTCGTTCGACGCGGACTCGGCAAACGAATCTTCTTGATAGACGCCGGGAGTGAAGAACAGGACCGTCAAAAGGTCGGCCAGTTCGAAGTATTCGTGGCAGAGGCGAACCAGTGCCTCGGCTCCGGTGCCCTCACCGAGTCGCGCCGCTGCTGCGGCCTCACCGACGGCGCGAGTGGCCTCGGCCGCGACTGCGTCGACCAGGTCGGATCGTTCGGGAAAGTAGCGGTGCAAAGTGGTCCGGCCGACCTTCGCGGCCGAAGCGATCTCGCTGAGGGTCGCAGCAGGCTTGGATGCGAACACCGAAACGGCAGCATCGAGGATGGCCTTCCGTGTGCGCTCGCGGGTCGCGCTTTGTTCTGGTGCGCTGTGGATCGTTGTCACGAATTCGAAGCGTAGCCGTGTCCGGTTTCGGTATCCAGTGTTTCCGAATCGGAATTTCTCTTGCCCTTTATGGAACATTCGTGTTCCATAAATTCATGCTTGAATCCGACGCTTCTCAGCCCGCACCGAAATGGAGCAATCTCCGCGTCCTCTCGGAGTTCGCTCGACCGCATCTGCCGTCGCTCCTCCTCGGATTGGTACTGGCGCTGTGCGGCTCGGCGGCGACGCTGGCAACGCCGATGGTCACCAAGTGGGTTCTCGACACCCTCGATACCGGTGCGTCGCTGAAGGGACCGATCCTCACGCTCGTCGTCCTTCTGATCGTCGGTGCTGTGCTCGGTTGTGCTCAGTGGATCGTTCTCGGAACCGCCGCCGAGAAGGTTGTCTTCGACGCCAGGTCTTCGCTGGTGAGGCGATTCCTGGCGGCGACCGTACCTTCGCTGCAATCGCGATCCGTGGGTGAATTGGTCACCCGGGTCACGTCGGACACCTTGCTGCTGCGGGAGGCGGCGTCGTCGGCCGCAGTGAATATTCTGAACGCAGCCGCGTTGACCATCGGAACGATTGTTCTGATGGGCGTTCTGGATCTGCCGTTGTTGGGGGTCACCATGGTGGCAATCGTGTTCGCCTCCATACTCTTTGCCGTTCTGATGCCTCGGATTTCCGCAGCCGAAGCGCGAACCCAGGAATCGCTCGGTCAGCTCGGCGGCGTACTCGAGGGTGGCTTGCGTGCGATCCGGACGGTCAAGGTTTCCCTCGCCGAGGATCGCGTCGGCGCTCTGGTGACGACCAATGCGTCCGATGCGAAAAAGCATGCGATCACGGCGGTTCGAGTGTCGGCAACCGCGTGGACTGTCGCGTGGACCGCCATTCAGGGATCGATCATTGCCATCCTGGGCTTCGGCGCCTGGCGAGTCGCCGACGGCGAAATGGCAGTCTCGACGCTCATCGCGTTTCTGCTCTACGCCTTCACCCTGATGGGGCCGGTGTCGGAGCTTGCGCAGAACGTGACTTCCGTGCAGTCGGGAATCGCGGCAGCTATCCGGATTCGCGAGATGCAGTCGTTGCCCACCGAGCAGTACGACGAGGTCGTGGACGTGGTCGCGAAAACAAGCGCTGCCGCGCCGCTGATCGAGTTGCGCGACGTCACCGTGAGTTATCACGGATCGAACCAGCCGGCGTTGCGCGATGTCTCGCTGGTCATTCCGACGCGTGGGCACATGGCCATCGTCGGCCCGTCGGGTGCCGGAAAGACGACCTTGCTCTCGACTGTGCTGCGATTTGTCGAACCGCGATCGGGTGAGGTTCTCCTGCATGGAGTCGGTTACGACGCGCTCGATCACCGCGCTGTGCGCGAGAGTCTCGCGTACGTGGAGCAAGAGACGCCGGTGGTGCCCGGAACGATTCGGGAGAACGTCGTCTTCAGCCATCCCGACGCGACGGACGAAGAAGTCCAGGCCGTTCTGCGCTTGCTCCGACTCGACGACGCGATCGAGGCCCTGCCGAATGGACTCGACACCGCTCTGACGGCCACCTCGCTGTCGGGCGGCCAACGTCAGCGGATCGCGATGGCACGCGCAGTTCTGCGACCGAGTGCTTTGCTTCTGCTCGACGAAGCCACTGCCCAGGTCGACACACTCACCGAAGCCGCGATTGTCGACGCGATCAACGAACGTGCACGTACCGGGGCCGTGGTGACCATCGCTCACCGGCTCTCAACGGTGCGTGACGCCGACTGGATCGTGGTCATGGAAGACGGTCGGATCCGCAACATCGGCAACCATGACGAGCTCATGGACAAGGACGATCTGTACCGCGACATGGTGGTTGCCGGCCGGCTTGATCAGGGCGAGGCGATGCTCGAAGATTGTTGACCCGGCGCATCGGCATGTGCGAGAGTGCTGTTACCGAGCGATCGCTCGGTCGGGATGTTCTTTCGGAGGTGGCTGGTGGCAATCGATCTGACGTACGCGCCCGAGGTGGTGGCGCTGATCGAGAAGACGCGCGACTTCACGCGCAACGTAGTGCTCCCCATCGAAGACGAACACGCCGGTGACATCGCCGTCGCGGGTGGCGATGCCATCCGCATCGAGATGCAGGCGGCAGCAAAAGAAGCCGGTGTCTTCGCACCGCATGCACCGATCGAGTACGGCGGCCACGGACTCAACATGAGTGATCGCGCGCCTGTTTTCGAGGAAGCCGGCTACTCGCTCTTCGGGCCGACGGCGCTCAACATCGCTGCGCCGGACGAGGGCAATGTTCACATGCTGGCCCACGTCGCGAACGAAGCACAGAAGCAGCAGTTCCTCGCGCCGCTCGCAAGCGGGGACATGCGGTCGGCATTCGCCATGACCGAACCCGCGCCCGGAGCGGGATCCGATCCCTCGGCTTTGAACACCCGCGCCGAGAAAGTCCCCGGTGGCTGGAAGATCAACGGTAAGAAATGGTTCATCACCGGCGCCGACGGCGCCGGATTCTTCATCATCATGGCGCGCACCTCCGGCGAGCCCGGGCAGCGCGGCGGAGCGACCATGTTCCTGACGCCGACGGACACAGCGGGTCTCATCGTGGGTCGACACATCGACACTCTCGACAAGTCCATGATCGGCGGGCACTGCGAGGTCACGTTCGAGGATCTCTTCGTTCCCGACGAGGCCGTTCTCGGTGAGGTCGATCAGGGATTCGCCTACGCGCAGGTTCGTCTCGGTCCCGCCCGCACGACGCACGTGATGCGCTGGCTCGGTGCAGCACGCCGCGGCCACGACGTCGCCGTGGCCAGGGTTGCCGAACGAGAAGGCTTCGGCTCGAAACTCGGTGATCTCGGAATGATCCAGAAGATGGTCGCCGACAACGAGATCGACATCGCAGCCAGTCGCGCACTTCTGGTGCAGGCCTGCTTCGAACTCGATCAGGGCGGGCACGCGAGCAACGCGACGTCCATCGCCAAGACCTACGCGGCCGAGGCGATCTTCCGGATCGTCGACCGCTCCATTCAGATGTGTGGCGGAATGGGCGTGTCCGGCGATCTGCCGCTGGCACGGTTGTCCCGCGAAGTGCGTCCCTTCCGCGTCTACGACGGTCCGTCCGAGGTTCATCGCTGGGCAATTGCGAAACGTGTTGTCGGCGCTGCAAAGCGCGCTGCTCGGGAGGAGTCGAAGTGACGGACTTCCCAGGACTCGATCTCGCGGCGCTCCACAAGTATCTGCAAGCCGCAGGCGTCGAGGTGAGCGGTGAGTTGCGAGCCGAACTGATTTCAGGCGGCAAATCCAATCTCACCTACGGAATCTTCGACGACAACTCGAAGTGGATTCTGCGTCGTCCACCCACGGCCGGCCTGACGCCTTCGGCGCACGACGTTGCGCGCGAGTTCCGAATCACCTCGGCGTTGCAGAACACTGCCGTGCCGGTCGCGCCGACCGTCGTGCTGTGCGAGGACGCCTCGGTGATGGGTGCGTCGTTCACGGTGGTCGAGTTCGTCACCGGTCAAGTGATCCGGACCAAAACCGAATTGGAAGCTGTTCCGGCAGAGCTGGTCACGCAGTGCACCGACGAGTTGGTGCGTGTTCTCGCTGCCCTGCACGACGTCGACTACAACGCAGTGGGTCTCGGCGAACTCGGCCGACCCGACGGTTACGTAGCCCGTCAGGTGAAGTTGTGGGCCGGTCAATGGTCACGCGTCAAGACCGAGGACTCGGCCGATGTGGACAGGTTGGCGTCGAGCCTCGCGGAATTGATTCCGGCTGAATCGGCTTCGTCGATCGTGCACGGCGACTACCGGATCGACAACACGATTCTCGCGGCGAACGACGTCACCAAGGTTGCCGCAGTGGTGGACTGGGAACTGTCGACGCTGGGTGATCCGCTGGCGGACATCGCGATGATGTGCGTCTATCGGCATCCCGCGCTGGATCTGGTTCTGGGTGAGCCTGCTGCGTGGACGAGCCCGTCGCTACCGTCCGTTGTCGATCTGGCGCAACGGTATTCGTCCGTTTCGGGTCGTGAATTGGCGCATTGGAACTTCTACATGGCGCTCGGGTTCTTCAAACTCGCCGTCGTGGCGCAGGGCATCGATCACCGATTCCGAGCAGGAGCCACCGTCGGCGGGGGATTCGACAAGGCTGGATCTTCTGTGCCGGAACTGATCTCGGCCGGACTCAATGCACTGCAAGGGAAATTCGAATGACTCGATCAGCACTGGTCACCGGCGCCTCCAAGGGAATCGGGCTCGGCATCGCAACACGCTTGGCTTCGCAAGGGTACGGGCTGACCATCACGGCGCGTGATGCCGAACGGCTCGCCGTTGTCGCCGAAGAACTTACGCGCGCCGGATCGCCGGACGTCGTCGTCTCGGCCGGCGACATGGCGGACGAGAACTTCGCCGCAGCACTCGTAACCACGCACGGCGAGCGGTTCGGCTCCATGCGAGCCCTCGTCCTCAACGCCGGAGTGGGAACCAGTGGGCGAGTGGCTGACTACCCCATGCGACGTTTCGACAAGACCGTTGCCGTCAATCTCCGGACACCGTTCGCACTATTGCAAGCGTCGCTGCCGCTCCTGCGTACAGCGGCGGACGCGGACCTCGCCGGCGGAGCAAAGGTGATCGCTCTCGCCTCGATGGCCGGCGTCTACGCCGAGAGCGGTCTGGCCGTCTACGGAGCCACCAAAGCTGCACTCATTTCGATGGTCGAAGCACTCAACGCCGAGGAATCCGGAAACGGAGTGAGCGCGACGGCCATTGCTCCCGGTTACGTCGACACGGACATGTCGGCGTGGACGCACGATCGGATCACACCCGAGACCATGATCAAGGTCGACGACATCGTGGAGTTGGTGGACGGACTGCTCAAGCTCTCGTCTCGAGCAGTGGTTCCGAAGGTCGTCATGACGCGTGCTGGGACCAACGGCTACTCCGCCTGAAATTTCAATCCAGCTTGGCTTCGCCCCGCTTGCGGAAAAAGTGGAAGCCGGGCACTCCGACGATCGCCTGACGCAGGTCCTTCACCACTCCGAGGAGTTCGTGGATCTCGGGCGAGACGGAGTCCAAGGTTCCGAGGATGGGCAGCACCGCGGTCACGCGGTCGGTGAGCTCCGGCAGTTGGTCGATCAGTTTGATCGCGGCGCTGACCTCCGCCTCGGACAGGTCGTCGGCGAATCTGGCCGCCAGCGGCGCGAGCTGCAACGCAATGGGCTCGTAGATCTCGAGGAGTTGTCCCGCGATGTCCGAGGTCTGTTCGACGGCCTCGACCAGCGTCTCAGCTCGAACGGTCACGGCGGCGGCTCCGATCACGACGCGGTCGGCGTTGTCGGCGATCTGGTTGATGCGCGCCACCAACCTCTCGACCGAGAAGAGGAGCGCCTCGAGTCGAGCGGGCAGGGTGACCGCAAAAGCGACCGTGGACAGGGACCAGTGCACCACGTCGCCGACGGAGCGGACGACGGTGGAGCTGCCGGGCAAAACTAGAGCCATCCCTCGATACTGCCTGATGTGACGTCAAAGTACAGGTAAATCTCACATTCACGAGGCCAGCGGCGTCTTCGAGGTGTCGGTGCCGGCGCGGACAATCAATTCACCCGCTGCCTGCTGCACCGCGCAACCTGGAAGGATCGAGACATGACGGCTATCCGTACGCACACCGTGATCGACTCGCCGATCGGGGCGTTGACGCTGGTAGCAGCAGGTGACGACCTCTGCGGGCTGTACATGGCGGAGCATCGCCACAAGCCGGACGAGTCCACGTTCGGTGATCGTTCCGCGGCGGTCTTCGGTGAAGTCGAATCGCAGCTCACCGAGTACTTCGAGGGTGATCGCACGGAGTTCTCCGTGCCGCTGGCGCCCGTGGGTACCGAGTTCCAGAAGCGGGTGTGGGATACCTTGCGAACGATCCCGTACGGCGAAACCTGGACATACATGGAGCTCGCGCAAACTTTGGGTAACCCGCTTGCGATCCGTGCTGCCGCCGCGGCAAACGGCAAGAATCCGATCAGCATCATCGTTCCCTGCCATCGTGTGGTCGGTAGCGACGGAAGTCTGACCGGTTTCGCCGGCGGCCTCGAACGCAAGCGGTTCCTGCTCGACCGCGAGCACGGCGGCGAATCGGATGTCCTCTTCTGATGCGCTCGGCTCACAATTCGGTGATCGGGAACGTCTACCGATCGTGAGACTCAAACCGTTCGAAGACGTCGTGACCGAATACGGTGCAGTGGTCCTCCGTGTCTGCCGCGCGGTGGTCGGTCCCGTCGACGCCGAGGACGCGTGGTCCGAGACGTTCATCGCAGCGATGCGGGCATATCCGGATCTGAATCCGGACGCGAACATCGAAGCCTGGCTGGTGACCATCGCGCACCGCAAGGCAATCGACATCACCCGAGTGCGCGCCCGCGTGGCCGTGCCGACAGACGAGGTTCCGGAGTTGCCGACGCGAATCGGCGTACCCGGAACGTGGGATCACGAACTCTGGGACGCACTCGAACAGCTACCGCTCAAACAACGTGCGGCAGTCGCCTATCACTTTCTGGGTGGGCTGCCGTACGCAGAGATCGCGGACATCCTCGGCAACACCCCGGCGGCCGCCAGACGCGCGGGTGCCGACGGTATCGCCACACTACGAAGAACCTACTTGTCCGCTACCGCTGCGGAAGGGAGTCACTCATGAGTAACGATGTGTTCGAGGCGCTTCCAGCCGTTGACGCTGACGCCATGATCCGCCTACGGGCGCGCCTGGCTGCTCAGGCGTCCGAAGCTGAATTGATCGACGTGGCATATCGAACCGTCGATTCGCCGGTCGGAAAGCTACTGCTGGCGGCGACCGATGCCGGCCTGGTGCGGGTTGCCTTTGCCGTCGAAGGGCACGACCTCGTTCTGGAACGTTTGGCGGACACCGTCAGCCCCCGTGTGCTTCATTACCCGCGCAGGCTGGACACTGTCGCTCGCGAGTTGGACGAGTACTTTGCCGGTGCGCGTCGAGAATTCGATCTGCGCTTGGACTTCCAACTCGCGAAGGGGTTCCGACGCGAAGTGTTGCGTCATCTCCCCGAGATCGAATACGGCCACACTGCAAGCTATTCGGTGGTCGCAGCAGCGTCGGGAAGCCCGCGTGCGGTGCGTGCCGTCGGGACCGCATGCGCAAAGAATCCGCTGCCGTTGGTGGTCCCGTGTCACCGGGTGGTGCGCAGCGACGGCAGCCTCGGGCAGTACGCCGGCGGCCCCGAACTGAAAGCGATTCTGCTGGATCTGGAGGCCGGCCGGTGAGCGCAGTGACGCTGCGCTTTCAGGCGCCCTATGCAGTCGAACCGCTCACCGGTGCCTTGCGGGCTCACTGCGTCGCAGGCCTCGAGCGTCACGACGACGGTGTTCACACCAGAGTCATACCGTTGCCTTCCGGCCCGGTAGTTGTGTCGGTGTCGTGGACAGACGACGGTGTCGTCATGGATTCCGATGTGCCGGCGGAGGATTCCGCAGTGCTGGAGGTGATCGTGCGTCGTTGGCTCGACCTCGACGCCGATCACACTGCTGTCGAAGCAGCGTTCGGTAGCGATGAGTTGTTGGCCCCACTCGTTGCCGCCCGTCCAGGATTGCGGGTGCTCGGCTCGGTGGACGGTTTCGAGACCGCAGTGCTCACCGTTCTGGGGCAACAGGTTTCGCTCGCCGCAGCGAGGACGTTCGGTGGTCGTTTTGTCAGCGCATTCGGAGCGCCGGTGGAAGGGGAGTTTCTTGCCTTCCCTGATCCGGAGGCGGTTGCAGCGCAATCGCCGGAGGACATACAGAAAGCCGTCGGATTGACCACAGTGCGCGCAAGAACAGTGCACACGTTGGCAACTGCGGCAGCGAACGGTCTCGATCTCTCCTGGGATGCGGATCCTGTCCAATTTCGACAAGAGTTGTTGGTGCTACCGGGAATCGGACCGTGGACCGCTGACTATCTCACTGTTCGAATTCTCGGTGATCGCGACGCCTTCGTACCCGACGATCTGGTGTTGAAGCGAGCGTTGGGGGTCTCGTCGGGCAAAGAAGCCGCAGCGTTGTCCGAGCGCTGGCGACCCTGGCGAGCGTACGCACTCTTTCATCTGTGGACCAAGGAAGCGTTTCTGTAGTGGTCAATCTTTCGCGCGGGCCAGTTCGGACGGCCACCATATACGTTTCCCGATGTCGTGAGAGAGCGCAGGCACCAGGACACTGCGCACGATGATCGTATCGAGCAGCACACCGAAGGCCACGGCAAATCCGATCTCGGCGAGGAAGACCAGCGGCAGGATGCCCAGTACGGCAAATGTTGCGGCCAAGACGATTCCGGCTGAGGTGATCACACCCCCGGTGACCGCAAGACCGCGCAGGACACCTGCGCGGGTGCCGAATTCTCCGGTCTCCTCTCGCACACGGGTCATCAGGAAGATGTTGTAGTCGATACCCAGAGCGACCAGAAACACGAAGGCGAACAGTGGGAACGATTGATCCGCCCCGGCGAACCCGAATACGTGTGTGAAGAAGAATCCGCTCACACCGAGCGTCGCCGCGAAGGAAAGCACCACGGTGACAATGAGAATCACCGGGATCAGCAGAGCACGGAGCAAAGCGGCCAAGACCAGGAAGATCACCACCAACACGATCGGGATGATCAGGTTTCTGTCGCGGACCGAGGCCGCCTGGACATCGAGGGTGGTGGCCGTGCTGCCGCCGACGAGCGCGTCGGCGCCGGGCACGTCGTGGACGGCAGTCCGCAGTCGCTTGACAGTTTCGAGTGCCTGCGGCGAATCGTAAGAGTCGGCGAGGGTTGCATTGATCATGGTTCGGCCGTCGATCGGTGCAACGGTGAAAGCCGCAGGGGCGCAACCCGCAGCGGCGGCTTGTGCGACGGCAGCGGGGTTGGTCTTGATCAGCTCGCTGACCTTTGCGACGTCCACCTGGGTGCAGACGGCGCCGGGATCCTGCGAGATACCTTCGACGCCGCTGGCTGCTTTGATGACGGCGTCGGCCTGGTCGGCGTTTGCGGTGATCACGGCCGGTGCGCCGGCTCCGGGATCGAACTTCGAGTCGTAGAGTTCCTGTCCGACAACAGCGTCCGGACGATTGGTGAAGCTTTCGGTGGATGTCAGGCCATCGGTTTTGAGACTGCCGATCCCGGCCGCGAACAGGATGATCAACAAGACAGTGGCGCCGATCCACAGTGGGCGGTCCTTGCTGCCGACGGCCTCGGCGATCTTGCCCCACATCCCGTGCGTCGTAAGGTCTGCGGCGTGATCGACCTTGGGCTTGCGCGGCCAGAAGACCCACCGTCCGGTGGCGGCCAGAGCGACCGGCATGAACGTCATCATCACCAGATAGGTGCAGGCGATCCCGATGGCGGCGACGGGTCCGAGGCTCTTGTTGGAGTTGAGTTGAGAGAACGTCAGGCAGAGCAGACCGAGAATGACGGTGACAGCCGAAGCGGTGATGGCCGGCGCAGACTCGCGCCAGGCCTTGATCATCGCGTCGAAGCGGTTGGGATACGTGTGTAGTTCTTCGCGATAGCGAGAGATCAAGAGTAGGGCGTAGTCGGTACCGGCACCGATCACCAACACGAAAAGGATGCCTTGAGATTGTCCGGTCAGAGTGAGTAATTCGGCTTTCGCGAGGAAATAGATCACCATCGACGACAAGCCGATGGCGAGGAGCGCGGAGAACAGCGGGAAGAACCACAACACCGGCGATCGGTACACGACAAGCAGGATGAGGATCACGACCAGGAGTGCCGCGCCAAGGAGCGCTCCGTCCAGACCGGCAAAGGCGTCGATGAACGCAACGAGTAGCCCACCTGGCCCGGCTGGGAGTACCTCGACATCACCAGCTGCTTGTTTTGCTGCGTCGATGACGTTCTGCTCGGTGGTCGCCAGGACATCGCCTGCCACGGATGTGTCTCCGTCCTTGGCGACGAGTGGCACGAAGATCGACGCAGTTGTGCCGTCGGCGGAGTACTGAGTGGGTTGCATTCCGTCGGCGTCTACTCCGGAGATGCCGGCAATAGCGCCGTACGCCGAGTTGATTGCAGATTTGTCCGCCTCGGTGAGGGCCGAATCTCGATGGAACAGAACAAAACCAGGGATCGTCTCGACCGCGAGGAAGTTCGCGGATTGATTGCTGACGATCGTCGATTCTGCGGAACTCGGCAGGTACGAGGCGTTGTCGTTCTTCTGAACCTCGGCGAGTTTGCCTTGGAACGAACCGCCGAATCCGCCTGCGACGAAGGCAAAGATTGCAAGCGCGATCACGGTGAAGATCGGCAGTCGACGGCGTTTGACCGTTCCGCGCTCGTTCCGTTCTGCATCAGTTGTATCCAGCTTGGTCATGGTTCTCCTCGAACGCAGTCGACCAGCACCAACAAAGCAACGTTTTCCAGTAGAACACGCAATACGGGCGCGGTGGAACCACTTGGAGTGGAATTGACGACGCTACGAAGTGCCTTTGCCGTAAGTCTCGCGGGCTGCGACGTCCATGGGAAAACGAACGACTGTGTCGCCGAACAACAATCGAGTTGCCGAAGCCGCAGCGGCCAGCACGTGGGCGGCACCTGACTCGGGGTTTCGGGTATGCACGACCACTTCGTCGTGCTGGAAGAAGACCAACTCGCCGTCCGGATCTTCGGCGAGGCGTCGCCTGAGGTCGGCGAGCAGGCACAACGCCCACTCGGACGCAGTGGCCTGAACGACGAAGTTTCGCGTGAAACGACCGCGGGCATGAGCGTCGCCGTGGGAGTAGAAGTCGGGAGACGGTGGGGGACAGGCCCGGCCGAGCAGTGACTTCACCACCTCGCCGCGCTCACCTGCCTTGGCAGCTTGCTCGACGTACTCGACGGCGACCGGGAATCGCTTCCGCAACAAGATGAGCAGTGCTTTGGCTTCACCCGCCGTCGCCCCGTACAGGACTCCGAGGATTGCGACCTTGGCTTTTGCGCGATCACCGCCGAAGGCTTCGGCACCGACAAGTGCGTACAAATCGTCGTCGCCGGCGGCGGCCATCATGCGGCGGTCGCCGGACATGGCGGCCAGAATTCGGGGCTCGAGCTGACCGGCGTCGGCGACGACGAACACGTGGCCCGGATCTGCGACGACGCTCGAGCGCATGGTCTTAGGAATCTGGAGGGCCCCGCCGCCCCGGCTCGCCCACCTGCCGGACACGACACCACCGGGAACGTAGATCGGGCGGAATCGATCGCCCCGCACCCAACTGTCCATCCACTGCCAACCGTTGGTGCTGTACAGCTTGGCGAGTTCGCGGTGACGTAGGAGCAGCGGCACAGCCGGATGATCGACTTCCTGCAGAAACCACTTGCGCGTCGACGGCAGTTCGATGCCCTGACGCCCGAACGCCTCGGTGATCTCCACCGAAGACGAAGGATTGACGGTGCGCCCGAAGACCTCGCTGATCTGGGCGGCAAGTTCCTGCATGCGTGCGGGGAGGTCGTATCCCGTCGGCCGCGGCCCCAGTCGTTCTTCGAGGAGTTCGCGGTGCTTCTGCGTCGAGAACGGCAGGCCCGTGTGCGTCATCTCGGCGGCGCTGAGAGCGCCGGCCGATTCTGCTGCGATCAACAAGTCCAGTCGAGCGTCCGTGCCGATGGTTGCGCGCTGCTCGGCGAATTCGGTGGCGACGGCGAGAGGATCGAGAACGGGTGCAGTGTCGAAGAGTCCGAGTCGATCGTCGTCGAACTCCTCGGCAGGCGGTGACGGTTTGCCGACGCGCATTCCGAGTATCGCGCGGGTCAGGGAGATGTCGTGGCACCGCTGAACCCGTACGCCTGCCCGCAGTAGCGGTGGGTACACGGTCGCCGTACTCGGCCACACCCACCGCGGGTGCTCGGCTTCCTCGATGGTGCGCACCGCTGCGATCAGGTCGGGGTATTCGACGGGATCGGCGAGCGGCGTTCCACCGGGATCGGTCCGTAGGACAGTTGCCGTCACAGCTCCCGTGGACGTCGTACTACCGGGGACCAGGACAACTCGCACGACATCAGTGTGACGGCAGGGTCCGACACGCCATCGCTCGGCGCTGCTCAGGCCCCGACGAACCGGATGTGCTGACCCGGGCGGGCTTGGCCGAGTCGGTCGATATCTGCGTCCGCGACCACTCCGACCACCGGATACCCGCCGGTGATCGGGTGATCGGTGAGGAACACGACAGGTTGGCCGCTGGGTGGGACCTGGATCGATCCGAGCGCTACGCCTTCGGTGGGGAGTTCGGCGTCATTCGTTCGTTGCAGCAGTTCGTCGGTGCCGACACGATCGAGTCGCGCCCCGATTCGGTCCGAGTCGGTCGAGACCACCCACTGCCCCCGCAGGAGCGATTCGGGGTTGGTGAATCGATCTGCGCGCGGCCCGAATACGACTCGAATGTCGAGAGTCTCGTTTGTCATCGGTGGAACTGGTGCAAGGTCGACGAGCGAGAACGCGGTCGGCGAAGGCCCGATCGGGAGAACAACCTTGGGCTCGAGAGGCGCCGGACCTATCCCGGACATGGTGTCGGTGCTGCGCGATCCCAGGATCTCGGGAACCACAATGCCGCCTCGGACGGTCAGATACGTCCGCAGGCCACTCGGTGCGTAGTCGAGGCGGACGGTCTGACCGACGTCGAGAGCGATCACGCTCGAATGCCCGACCGGAACGCCGTCGCGGTAGGCCTGTGCGGGCGCCCCGGTGAACGCGATCGTTGCCTGTTGCTGCGCCCGAATGCTCAGCCCGCCCAGGAGGACCTCGACGCCTGCCGCGCCCTCGTCGTTGCCGACGAGCCGGTTGCCGAGTTTGAGCGATCGCCTGTCCGCAGCACCGGAAACCCCGACGCCCGAGCGAAGGTGTCCGGTCCGTCCGAGGTCCTGGATCAAACTCAGCGGCCCGGTGTCGAGTATCTCCAGACCGCTCATCGGTCGTCCTCGTTGACGAAGCGCACGCGGCCCCCGGGCTGAACGGCGGCCGGTGGCGTTGAGTTCAGGTCCCACATCACGGCGTCGGTGCTCCCGATGATCTGCCAGCCACCCGGCGATGCCCGCGGGTAGATCGCGCTGTATCCAGCGGCCAGGGCGACGGAACCGGCTGGCACTGCGGTTCGCGACTGAGTTCGACGCGGAACGTCGAGCCGAGTGTCGACTGAAGTCAGGTAGGCGAAGCCGGGTGCGAATCCGATGAAGGCGCAACGCCACATCGCCCCGGTATGGGCCGCAACCACCTCGGAACGGCTCATTCCGAGTGACTGGGCGACGTCGTCGAGGTCGGGCCCGTCGTACCTGACGGCGATGGTGAGTGCATCCGTCTCGGAATGCTCGTCTGTGGTCGCGGCAGAATTGGTTTGCTCGAGATCGTTCAAGCACTTCCGGACGTACGTGAGATCTGCCGCCGGGGTGCACGTGACCAGGACCGTGCGAGCTGCGGGGAGGAAGTCTTCGACCCCGACCGGGGTGTTACGCGTCAGTGCTTCGGTGAACGCGAGAACGTCAGCTTCGGAATCGAGGTCTACGAGCAATGCGCGTTCTCCCGCGGGAAGTATGCGAGTCACAGGGAGGGCTCCCGATCGATTCCAGCCCGCTCCACGTCCGCTCGCATCGCCACGATGAAACTCGCGATGGTGGCTCGCTCGGCCGCGGTGTAATTCCCGACGGTGCTCGCAGCCCGTGAAATGAGTGGGCCGAAGAAGCTCTCGCCCAGAGTGACCGCCGATGGTGTGACCTGCAAGATCACTCGCCGGCGGTCCTCCGAGTCCCGCTCCCGAGCTACGTGGCCCGCTTTGACCATCCGGTCGACCAGTGCAGTCACCGACGCCGAGTTGATCCCGAGCTGTGAGCCCAACCAACCAGGCGTCGCCGGTGTGTCCGAGCGCTCGGCATCGAGAAGGCAGATCAGTGCGCGGACGTCGGTCGAGTGCATTTTGTACTTGTTCGCAAAGCCGGAAACCGCCACGTTCAAGTCGACGGTCAGTGCGCGAAGCGAGTGGACGATCGCCATCGCTTCGTCTTCTGCATCGCCGACGCTCATGGATGCCTCCAGCCCTGGTGTGTTGTCTCTCGATTGTCTACTATCTCGATAGTCGAGAGAAAATGGGGGTGGGGAATGGACTTCAATCGCGCATACGACGCCGTACTGACCAAATGGCCGCAAAAACCGCTGGGTGTGGATCTCTCAGGCCGGTTCGGCCGAACGCATGTGAACGTCTGTGGACCTGAAGACTCGCGGCCGTTGATCCTTCTGCCCGGGGGAGGTGCCACTTCGACGGTGTGGTTCGACAACGTTGCGGCGCTGTCGAAATCCCGGCGTGTTTTTGCCGTCGACACCCTGGGCGATGCCGGACTCAGCATTCCCGATGGTGATCCGATGAAGTCCGTCGACGATCTGATCGAGTGGATGGACTCGATAGTCGATTGCACCGGCGCCGACACCGTCGATGTGATCGGACATTCCTACGGCGCAATGATTGCGTTGGCCTTTGCGCTGCATCGACCGGATCGTGTCGGGAAACTTGTTCTGCTCGATCCTAATTCGAGTTTCTCCGGCATGAAGGCGGGCTACCTTCTGCGTGCGCTTCCGCTGTTGATATCCCCGTCGCGAGCACGCCGACGACGACTGTTGGAGTGGGAGGCAGGTGAGTTGAGTATCGACTCCGACTGGCTGTCTCTTGTGGAAGTGGGCACTTCGGATCTACCGCGACCCGATCTCGTAGTGCCTCAACGTCCTTCGAAAGAGGACTTGAGCGCACTGGATGTCGAGTTGCTGGTGGTCCTCGCACAGGACGGACGGGTGCATGATGCGGAAACGGTGTCGAGGTCGGTGCGGGAGAGGATTCCCGCAGCACGTGTCGAGGTGCTGAAAGATGCTTCACATCACAGTATTCCGATGGTTCCCGCCGATGAACTCAACCGAGTGCTCGTCGACTTCTTGGAGGGCTAGCGGATCAGGGTGCGACGACGCACCCCGGACCGATCGGGGTGGCCGGATTGACATCGACCGTTGTGACCGGCCCGCCCGCTGACGTCTGGTAGGCCATCAGAGAATGTTCGCCGGGTGCGGTCGGAGTCCACAGCGTGACGGCGTGGCCGAGTACAACCGGCAAGGTGAAATAGGGATTGACGGTGTCCCAGATCAATTCCTGCGGGAACATGGTCGACGCCCGGTTCAGGTCGACAATCGAGACGTTCGACTCGTCCAACGCTGCTGTCCTGGCAACCACCAGATACGTGCAGCCCGCCCCGTACGGCGTTGTCGGCCCGCTACTGAGACCCGGAAGGACCGTGACGTCTACTACGTCCGCGGAAGCTGACGTCGCGGAACAGATAGCGGCGCTCGCGCTGATGGCGGCGGCGATCACGGTAGTGCGAGCGATTCGTGAAAGTGTCATACCAGCAGGTCGGTTTTATCTGGATGGGTGTTACAGGCAGACTGATCGGATGCGTGCACTTCATCTTCTTCTGGCCGGCTTCGGTTTCCTGCTGGGGTTCCTGATTATTGTTGTCTCCGGCCTGATCGAGTTGGCGTCCGTCGCCTCCCGAACCGATTTCGCCTTTGTCGGTGACTCCGCCGTGTCGGTTGGTGTTTCCAACGAGGCGATCTACACCGCGATCGCTGCTCCACTGGTGGGTGCGCTGTTGGGCTGGCTGTCAGCTGTGATCGCGACGAGGTTCGGGTGGAGCCTCACTCGTGGGAGTGTCACTCCGGCAAGCGAGTGACCAGGGCATTGCTCTTGCTGGTCCGTGGGATATGAGGAAAGGCCCCGACCTCAACAGAGATCAGGGCCTTCCTTTGTATTGCGCTACTTTTGCACCGAGCTACTTCTTGGAGACGCGGAGCAGCTTCTTGTTCACGAACTCGTCCATTCCCCACGGACCGAGCTCGCGGCCGACTCCGGAGCGCTTGACTCCGCCGAAGGGCAGACCGGGCAACGTCGTTCCGTGCTCGTTGACAAACGCCATTCCCACGTCGAGATCGGCAGCGACCGACCGGGCGGAATCGAGATCGCTGCTCCAGACGGACCCGCTCAGACCGTAGACCGACGAATTGGCAAGTTCCACAGCCTCGCTGGCCGACTTGACCTTGTAGACGACGCCGGCAGGTCCGAACAGTTCTTCGCTGTAAGCCCGCATGTCCGGGGTCACGTCTGCGAGCAACGTCGGCTGAACGTAGGCGCCCGGGCCGTCGATCTTCCTTCCGCCGGTGAGCAGCGTCGCTCCCTTGGACACAGCGTCGTCGATCTGCTCGATCAGAGTGTCTGCCGCGCTCTGTGAGGACAGCGGGCCCAGGACGGTGGTTTCGTCCAACGGGTCACCGGCAGAAACGGATTCGAAGGACGTCGCCAATTTGCGGGTGAAGTCGTCGTAGAAATCTTCGGTGACGATGAAACGTTTGGCCGCATTGCAGGCCTGACCGGCATTGGACAGACGCGCCTTGGTTGCGGACTTGACGGTGGCATCCATGTCGTCGGAATCGAGGACGATGAACACGTCCGATCCGCCGAGTTCGAGGACGACCTTCTTGAGATTGCGTCCCGCAGTTTCGGCGACGCTGGTGCCGGCGCGTTCGCTGCCAGTCAGTGACACACCTTGAACTCGGGGATCGGCGATCATGTCCGCGATCTGCTCGTTGGTCGCGAAGACGTTGACGTAGGCGTCGTCCGGCAATCCGGCTTGTCGCAAGATCTCTTCCATCAGCAACGCTGACTGCGGACAGTTGGACGCGTGCTTGAGAATGATCGTGTTGCCCAGCATGAGATTTGGTGCCGCGAAGCGGGCGACCTGGTAGTACGGGAAGTTCCACGGCATGACGCCGATCAGGGCACCGATCGGTCGCCGGTACACAACCGACTCCTCGGCCCCGGGAACGTCGAGCCGTTCTTCCTCGAGCAACGCCGGACCGTGGTCTGCGTACCACTGATAGATCGCGGCCGAGAGTTGTACTTCGCCCTTGGCCTCGCGGACCGGCTTACCCATCTCCAACGAGATCATTCGGGCCAGTTCGTCCGCCCGCTCTGTGTACAGTTCGGCGGTCTTGCTCAGGACTGCCGCACGTTGCTGTGGCGCACTGTTGCGCCAGGTCAAGTAGCCGCGATGCGTGTTCGCGAGTGCGGCTTCAACTCCGGCGTCATCCAAAGTATCGAATTCCCTGACGGTTTCACCTGTCGCGGGATTGACTGTTTTGTAATTAGCCATAGTCGTACAACGTGCGGAAGGGGGTCGAAGATTCCCGAAACGCGCAATCACATTGAATCGGCCCAACAGGTTTCGATCAAATCCCGGCTGGGTACCATTTCACGCCACCTTGGGGCGATGGGTGCGTTCGTAGCCTTTGCGGTCGTAGAAACGGGTGGTCACGATGCCGAGTACGACGCCGATCAGTAGACCCACCAACGTCATCCAGACGGCATGCAGCAGCCCTGCCTCACCGCGTGCGCCGAAGAACAGGATCGATCGCGTACCCATGTAGATCTGGTGCATCGGCTCGAATTGCGCCAGCCAGGCATACAACCTGGGGCTGGCTTCGAGGGGGATGGTGCCACCGGAAGAGGGCAGCGCGAGAATGACGAACACGAACAGGTTGATCAACATGCCCAACGAGCCGAATGCGGCCATCACCGACATCGCCGTGATGCCGACTGCAGTGATGACCAGCGCGCCGTACTCCCACAATGCAAGCCCGTGAGTGACCGGCATTCCGAGGGCGCGACTGATCCACTGGAACAACGCGGAGACTATGCCGGACAACACGATCATGAACGCCCATTTGACGAGCAGCGTCCGAAACCTGTTGATACCCACAACGTCGTTCTGAACGAAGAGCGGACCGAATTCGGTAGGCGCATATCCGAGCATGCCGTCCACCAAGGAATTGACCACGGTTGCTCCGGTGAATCCCGCAAGGACCAACAGCAGCGCGAAATAGAATGCAACCAAACCGAATCCGGTGCCGTCGGGAAGCGGATCGTGGGCCACCGTGAGTACGTTCACCGGATTTTCGAGCAGCAGGCGGCTCGCTCCTGAGATCTGGGTTCCGGTGCCTCCCGCTTCCAACTGCTGGGTGACCAGGGTGGTGAGTTGCTCGCCCATGTTCTTGTTGACCGAGGCGAGGGCTGTAGTTCCGATCGACTGGACCAGAGATGCGGATACGGAACCTGCACGTGGATTGGTGTAGATCGTGATGATCGGTTGCTCTACGTCACCGGCGACGACGCTGGCCTCCGCCAGGATGATCGTCCTCTTCGTGAAATCACTGGGAATCACGATCGCGCCGTACAGCGTGCCGGCGTTCAACCGAGATTGGGCTTCGGCGATACCGATCTGCTGCAGGTCGATCTTCTGGTGGTCGATTCCGTTTTCGAGGCCGGCGACGATGTCGTTTCCGAAATTCTTGCGGTCGGCGGGGTCGCCGCCGGGGAGGGTGTCGCCTTCGTCCTGGTTGACCAGGGCGATCGGGAACTGGTCCAGGTGTTTCTTGGGGTCGAGTATTCCGCCCATGTACAGCGCTGCCAGCGCCGACATCAAGAGGGTGACCACTATCAACGGCGTCAACCAGAATCGTGGTGTGTGCATGACGGTGCGGGCAGACGGCTCCGTGTTCTTGCTCATCGTCAGTCGACCGGCTTTCTTTCGCGCGGAGTTCCTCGGGCTGAGCGTAAACGCAAAGGTGCGCCGGGGCAGTCTTTCGATCTGCCCGCGGCGCTGGAGACCTGCCCGGCCGGCGGTCGGTCAGCTTGCCGGCAGTCTCATCCGAAAAGGCTGAGAACGGATCGGTAGGGTATGGCCCGCGGCAACCCTGCCGAGACGATTTCGGAGAAACCGTTGACCAACGTGCTGATAGTTGTCCTGATACTCGTAGTGATCGCTGCCGTCGCGTTTGTGGTCCTGCGTGGACGCCAGGGCAAGCCGAATGCTCGCGTGGACCCGCTCGCCGACTATCCCGAGGTGTACGACCCCCACAAGATCGGGGTCGGCGACATCATCACGTACGCGGGTATCGACCACGTTGTTCGAGGGACCATCACGCTCGACGAAGAGGGGTACATCTGGCGTGAGCACCTTCTCGACGGGTCGACCGGTCGTCGTTGGCTGACAGTGGAGGACGACGAGGGCGAACTGGAGATGACTCTCTGGATGCGTCGAGAAGGAACCAACCTGGTCCCGAACGGCGACGTCATTCTCGACGACAAGGTTCACCGCAAGATCGAAAGTGGAACGGCGAAGTTCACGGCCGAGGGTACGACGGGTACGGCCCCTTCCGGCTCGATGGAATACGCGGACTACGCGACCGCCGACAAGACCGGGCTGATCGCATTCGAGAAGTGGGCGCGCGGACAGTCGTGGGAGGTTTCCACGGGACGGGCGGTCACCCGCAGCGAACTCACCGTCATCCACTCGGGCCCACCGGAATGAGTCTGTATCGACTCGATGTGGAACCGACCGACGTGAATGCCTCGGCACTGGGGTTGGTGCTGGGAGCTCCCTCGCCGCCGACCCTCGCCGAGTTGGTGATCGAAACTTCCGATGCGACGTTGACACTCGGAGTGCTCGGGGCATCTCACGTGGTGACGGCCCGGGCGTCGGGAAAGGAACTGACCGAGCAGGTTTCGTGCGATGCTCTTGCCGCCGGCGGTGAACCCTTGCCGGCAGTGGAGTCCACGGAAAACTACCGGTTCGAGTCTTCGTCGCTGATCCTGGACCGAGTCGAATTCGATTCGGAAGCTGCATCGTTGAGAGAATCCGCCGGCCAGGACGGTTGGATCTGCGGATCCTTTCCCGGCGACGACACAGCGTTGACCGCGTTGTGTGGCGTGCGAGACCGCCAGGGGTGGAGTTGGCAGAGTTGGCATTTGTACCCGGGGGAGGGGACAGGAGTGATCGTGAAGACGCGCAGTAGGTGGCGACCGTGAGGGGGCGGACATGGTTGGCTCCGGTGATGGTGGCAGCCGCAATTATGTTGTCGGCGTGCGGTGGTGGAGCCAAAGACTTCATCGCGGACAACTATTCCAAGACGTCCCAGGATGGCGACGTCGTGTTGTACTCGTCGAAAGATCCAGTGGGCACGACCGTCTCACGGATTGTCGACGCGGACGAACCAGCGGCGCGAAGTGCTGACGGCGGCAACGAATACCTGCGCTACGACGATGACATCGTCACTGTCAGTTCGGCTTCGGGCGGTGGCAGCACCATCAAGGTAGAGGACATCGACGGCACGTATCGCAGCGGCGGATACGCGTACCTGGGACCGGGCTTCAACCCGGGATCCCCGGCGGGTGGAAGTAGTGGCAGCGGCGGCTCGGGTAGTGCCAAATGACGGTAGTGCTCAATGAGAAGGAGAACGGCGTGACGAACATCTTTGCATCCACTTCCGTCGAGATCGGAACGGTGGATCCGGCATTGCTCGTCGGGGGCGTTCTCGGCACCCTCGCCTACTTCGTCGTCGGCGTAGCGGTTCTGGCGACGGGATTCCTGGTCCTCGACCTCATGACACCCGGAAATCTCCGCCACCAGGTTTACGTCGACAAGAACCCGAACGCTGCGATTCTGTTGGCTTCCAACCATCTTGCGCTGGCGATCATCGTGGTGACGGCAATCCTGACCAGTTCGGACGGCTTTGCCCAGGGACTCGCCGACTCCGCGGTGTACGGACTGTTCGCGATCGTGTTGCAAGCGATCGCGCTGCGTTTGATGAACGCATTCCTTCCCGGCAAGTTGGTTGCACTGGTGCAGGATCCGAAGATGTGCGGCGCCGCGTGGGCGGTGGGTGTGAGCTTGCTGTCCATCGGTTTGGTGAACGCCGCAGCGCTCACCTGATGGTTGCCGCTGATCGCGATGTGAAAGTTGCCGAGCGTTCGACGATGCTCGGCTCACGCGCACGCGTGCTTCTCCTTGCGGCTGTTGCCGCGTGCGCGGCGTGCGGCCTGATCTACGAGCTGGCCCTGTTGACGCTCAGCGTGAGTCTGACCGGCGGCGGCATCACCCAGACGTCGTTGATCGTCGCGGGATTTGTTGCGGCGCTGGGTATCGGAGCGCTGGCCGCCAAACCGCTGTTGGGGCATGCGGCCATCTCGTTTGTGACCGTCGAAATCCTGCTCGGGCTGATCGGCGGATTCAGTGCCGTCACGCTGTACGTGACCTTCACGTTCTTCGGTTCCAGCGCAGCAGTTCTGGTGGCTGCGACCGCGCTGATCGGTATCCTCGTGGGTGCCGAAGTGCCTCTGCTGATGACGCTGTTGCAGTCCGGTCGCAGCGACAACGACGCACAGAGCACCGGAAAGGTATTGGCCAACCTCAATGCAGCCGACTATCTCGGCGCGCTGATCGGCGGCCTCCTGTGGCCGTTCGTATTGTTGCCGTGGGCGGGCATGATTCGCGGTGCCGCACTCACCGGCATGATCAATCTCGTGGCTGCGGCAGTTGTCGCGCTGATACTTCTTCGGTGGCAGCTCAGCCTGCGTGCACGATTGATCGCCGTCGTCGCAATGCTGTTGGCGGCGAGCTTGATCGGGTGGCTGCTGATCGCGGCCTCGGACATCGAGACCACGTCGAGGCAGCGGCTCTACACCGATCCCGTGGTGGCCGCCGAGCGATCGGTGTACCAGGAAATCGTCGTCACCGAGCGGGGAAACGACGTGCGACTGTTCCTCGACGGAGACCTGCAGTTCTCCAGTGTCGACGAGCATCGGTATACCGAGTCGCTGGTGTATCCGGCCCTGGTCAACGACCCGCGGCGCGTGCTGATTCTGGGCGGAGGTGACGGCCTCGCTGCACGAGAAGTGCTGCGAATGAACAGCGTCGAGCAGATAGTTCAGGTGGAACTCGACCCGGCAGTCATCGAGTTGGCCAACACGCGTCTTCGTGATCTGAACGCGGGAGCACTCGAGGATCCACGGGTGGACGTCGTACTCGACGACGCGTTTCGGTGGTTGCGCGAGCGTCCGGATCCAGGCTTCGATGCGGTCATCGTCGACCTCCCGGATCCTGACACCCCCGCACTTGGCCGCTTGTATTCGATGGAGTTCTACGGACTTGCAGCTGCCGCGATGAATCCGGGCGGGCTGATGGTCGTCCAGTCCGGCAGTCCGTACTCGACACCGGATGCGTACTGGAGAACGGTGTCGACGGTATCGGCTGTCGGACTGAGCGTCTCGCCCTATCACGTTTTCGTGCCGAGCTTCGGTGACTGGGGATACGTGCTCGCGCAAAGAGGTTCCACGCCGCCCGAGCTTCGTCTGCCCGCTGATGTGCCGAACCTGCGGTTCCTCGACGAGCCCACCCTGGCGTCGGCCTCGGTGTTTCCTCGCGATCGCCCGAGGCGGGAGTTGGAGCCGTCAACACTCGACCGGCCGCGCATCGTCGACGATATGCGCAAGGGCTATGAACGCTGAACTCCCGACCGAGTAGCTTGAATCGAGACTCTCGGCCACGACGGAGGTACGGATGACTGTTCGGATCGAGGAGCACGCACCGGGAGTCCGGTTGCTCACGATGGATCGCCAGGAGAGGCGCAACGCGCTCGACCCCAAGACTTACCGCGAACTGACGAACGCGATCCGGGAGTCTGACGACGATGACGCAGTGCGGGTTTCGGTGCTGACGGGCGCCGGTGGTGTCTTCACCAGCGGCAACGACATCGGAAGTTTCCAGGACACTGCCGGGAGAGACGGCGGCGAGGCCAAAGACCTGCTGATCGCACTCGTCACCGCACGCAAACCGATTGTCGCAGCGGTCGAGGGGTTTGCAGTCGGAATCGGCACCACGATGTTGTTGCACTGCGACTTGGCATTCGCGGGGCGAGGTACACGATTCCGATTGCCGTTCGTTCCGCTCGGGCTCTCGCCCGAGGGCGGATCGAGTTACCTGTTGCCGCAGATCGCGGGGCTCAAGCGGGCAACGGAACTACTGATGCTCGGAGAAATGTTCGGGGCGGAGGAAGCTGCCGAAGCCGGCCTGATCAATCGCGTTGTGGAGGCCGAGACCGCGCTCGACGTGGCATTGGAGCGCGCGGTGCGCATTGCAGACTCCCCGGCTGAATCGGTGACGCTGACGAAGATGCTCCTCCGCCGCCCACATCTCGATGCCCTGCTGGAAACCATCGACGTGGAGTCGGATCATTTCGCGAGACGGCGGCGATCCGACGAAGCGCAAGAAGCCTTCGCAGCTTTCATGAAGAAGAGGTGACCGAAATGAATGGTGCACAATCGCTTATCCAGAGCTTGGTCGACTCGGGTGTCGAGGTGTGCTTCGGCAATCCCGGAACGTCCGAGATGCATTTTGTTGCCGCACTCGATTCCGTTCCCCAGATGCGTGCGGTACTCGGCTTGTTCGAGGGCGCCGTCACCGGTGCCGCGGACGGGTACGCGCGTATCGCCGGAAAGCCTGCCGCGACGCTGCTTCATCTCGGCCCCGGAATGGCGAACGGACTGGCGAACCTTCACAACGCGCGCCGCGCCCACACCCCCATCGTGAACATCGTCGGGGACCACGCGACCTACCACCACGGTTTCGACGCTCCACTCGAATCGAATATCGACGCGCTGACCGAGTGGCTGGAGGGATGGAGTCGACGTTCCGACTCCACCGCGACCGTCGGTAGCGATGCGGCCGACGCCGTTGCCGCCTCCATGGATCCGCCCGGACGCATTGCCACACTTGTCCTCCCCGCCGACGTCTCGTGGAGCGAAGGTGGAGTTCTTGCGGGTCCTCGAGACATACCGGGGCGGGCGGAAGTAACTGCAGCACAGATCGACTCGGTGGTAGGCGCGCTCAATGCCGAGGGGCGCGCCACGCTACTGCTGGGCGGCGTAGCGTGTTCCGAAGCCGGACTGCGCGCCGCTTCCCGAATTGCAGTCGCGACCGGTGCACAGATTCTGGTCGAGACCTTTCCGGCCAGGCTTCAACGCGGTGCGGGACTACCGTCATTCGAGCGCTTGGGATACTTCGCCGAGCACGCCACCGAACAACTTCGCGGAACAACTCAGCTGGTCCTGGCCGGCGCGGTTTCGCCGGTCTCGTTCTTTGCGTATCCCGGAAAACCGAGCGATCTGGTCCCGGACGGCGCCGCGGTGACAACGCTGGCGAATGTCAGCGACGATGTTGTCGGCGCATTGGAAGCAGTGGCGGAACTCGTGGCACCCGGAGTGGAACCCGTTCTGCAGGAGGCAAATCGGCCGTCGCTGCCGAGCGGGCCTCTCGACGTGCGAAATTGGGCCGACGTGATCGGGGCCCTGCTGCCGGACGACTCCATCATCTCCGACGAGGCGGCCACTTCCGGTTGGGCGATCCCGATTGCCCTTGCCGGAGCGCCGCGCCACGACGTGCTCACGCTCACCGGAGGTGCCATCGGCCAGGGCATCCCGGTGGCGACGGGCGCCGCTGTGGCAGCGCCGGAGCGGCCGGTGATCAATCTCGAAGCCGACGGAAGCGCGATGTACACCATCACGGCGTTGTGGACGCAGGCGCGAGAACAGTTGAACGTCACGACGATTCTGCTCAACAATCGCGCATACGCCATCCTGCGTGGCGAACTGCAACGAGTCGGCGCAGAAGGTGGCGGCGTCGTCGCACAGTCGATGTTGGATCTGTCGTCTCCGAACATGGACTACGTCAAGATCTCCGAGGGGTTGGGAGTGCCCGCGTCGCGGGCGAACACAGCGGAGGAGTTGGCCGAACAGTTTGCCGCAGCGCTGGCGGAACCCGGCCCGCATCTCATCGAGGTCATGCTGCCTCCGCCGTCGTGATTTCGACCTCGAATCGATCGTCGATTTTGCATTCAACTGGAGGTTTTGGTGCTAGCTGCGATCGGTCTGTCTCTTCCGATTGCCCTCGGCCTGCTTTTCGTCTCGATGCCCATGGCGGTGATCGTGCTCGTCATGATCACCGCTGGAGCACATCGAGGGGCGGCATCTTTTCTACTCGGGTGGGTCCTCGGAATCTCGGCAGTCGTTGCGGTGACGATCGTGATCGCGGACTATTCGTTTGCGGAGTCGGAGTCGTCGCAGACTTCGGTGTGGTCGAGCGTCGTACGAATCGTGTTGGGGCTCGTTCTGTTCGGATTGGCGTACAAGCAGTGGCGAGCGCGTCCGAGGGACGGAAGTGATCCGACAGTTCCGAAGTGGATGAAGAGCATCGACGGCTTGACTCCGCGGAAGGCGTTCGGGTTGGCGTTCTTGTCCGCGGCGGTCAATCCCAAAAATGCAGCGCTGGCGGTATCCGGTGCGGCCACTATCGCGGTCGCCACGAATGTTGTTGCCCAACAGATTGTTGCCGCGGTGATCTTCACGGTCATCGCGAGCGTCGGCATCGCGTCGCCGATCCTGGTCAAGGTGTTCTCCGGCAAGCGAGCCGACGAGATCCTCGCATCAGCGAAGTCATGGATGACCGCGAACAACGCAGTGATGATGACGGTCATCCTGGCAATCCTCGGTGCGACCGTGCTGGGCGAGGGGCTCAGTGGACTGCAATAAGTCGCCTACCATTGGCGGGTGACTGATTTCGACGACGAAACCGCTGGTTCCGACGCTGCTGGTTCCATTGCCTCCGCTGCTTTGGCTGTTCTGCGCGAGCAAGGCCCGCTGAGTCTCGAAGAGTGGGCGACCCATCTCGAGGAGTACGGAGCTGCGACCGAGTTGGCCGACGTGCTCGAGTATCTGTCCGAACCGATGCTCGGGTACCTGCCCAACGGAAAGTACGTCGCCCTCGACACGGTCCTCGAAGGGCTCGTGTTCACTCACCGGCTAAGCGAGCTCGAGATTGCGTCCGACATCCTCGACGCGAGCCCCGATCTGGAACCGATCTTGGCATTCGGCGACGGCGAGGACGGGGCGATCCGGGTGGCCCTGGCGGAAGAAGCGGCCGTGGAACGTGGAGCTGCTCCCTTCCGGAGTCGACGAGTTGTGGTTCTTCCAGCCGGAACCCTCGGCGAGTGCGCCGACGGTGATCTCATCGGCCTGGCAGTCGAAGACGGAAGACTTGCGTTTCGTCTGGTCGAGATCGAGGACGAACCCGATCTTGCTCCGGCGCTCGGCGAACTCTTCGAGGAGGACGGAGTCGAGGCCCTGGATTCGGTGTGCTGGCAACTCCTGCTCGAGGATCCGTCTCTCTTCACGGTTCCTGTTGCGCCGCTGGGTGAGATCTTCGAGGCGGCAGGATACGAGCACGAGCGTGAACTACTGGCTCGGCGGGGATTCGACTTCGATGCCTACGACCTGCAGATTCGGACAGCATTGGTCGCCAGTACCTACGACCTGACCCACGACGAGGCCGTCGCTGCCGTTGCATTTGTCGATCTGGCGGACCGCGGATACACCGATGCCGTCATCGCCGACTTCGACATCGTGGACTGGGCTCGCCGTCACGTCAGCGCCGCCCCGGACTTCTTTGTCTCACTGGCAGATCCGGGTGCTGCAGTGGCCGTGTTCGATCTCGGATTTCGGAATCAGGACCCGGTGACCGACGCAATCCTCGAAGCGCTTGCGTCCGAACTGGCCGAGCGAGGGCCACGGTCGGTCAGGGCGGCGGCTCATTGGCTCGCCGGTAAGGCCGTCGATCGGCTGGGGCGCGTCCTCGAAGCGGAGGCGCACTACGAGAAAGCGCTCCTTGCCGAATCCGGTTGGGGTCCGGCCTTGTTCGAGCTGGCTCAGTTCGCGTCGGACCGCGGCGACGCGACCCGGGCGCTGTCACTACTCGGGCGGATCGACGGCGGAAGTGAAGAGAATCTCTACGCCGTACTGCAGGACTTCGTCCCAGCCGATCACCCGGAGCTCGGGCGAAACGACAAGTGTTGGTGCGGTTCCGGCCGTAAGTACAAGGTTTGCCACCTCGGAAAGGCCGATGAATCGGTCAAGGCAGATGGTCGCTGGTTGTACAAGAAGGCGTGCCTGTTTGCGTTTGCCTCCGAATTCGTCGACGTCGTGACCGGGCTCGACGATCTCGAAAACGCGAATCTCTCCGAGGACGAACTGATCGCCGCCACGATCTTCGACGGCTCGGCACTGGACGTGGCTCTGTTCGAGGGTGGGATCTTTGCCGACTTCCTGGCCAGACGCAGCGAACTACTTCCCGAGGCGGAAGTAGTGACAGCCGCACAGTGGCTCGGGGTCCGGAGGTCGGTGTACGAGGTGATCGAAACTTCCGACACCGGCGTCGTGCTGCTCGATCGTGTGTCCGAGGAAACCGTCACCGTTGGTCACCCGGTCGAAGGAAAGCCCGGCGACCTGATCAGTGCCAGGCTCCTGACGGCCCCCACTGGTGCGCTTGCGGTGGGCGTTGTCGTCATGTCCTCGGAATCGCAGGCTGCGAGGGTACTCGAGGTTCTCGCTTCCGAGGAACTCGACGCCGAAGAACTGGTCCGCGAGTCGCGTGGAGGCGCCGATCACTCGACCGATGACCGGTGACGATGTATCGAGTCGACCCCGTTAAAGTTGGATAGGTGAACGAACCGATGGATGCCAATGACTTGATCGCCGAAGCCGCGATGGAGTTGTTGCGTGAGCACGGCCCGCAGACAGCGGCGGACTGGGGCACCCTGTTGGCCGATGCCGGCCACGGTACAGCCGACGACATGGCCGAATTCGTCGAGTACGTCGAGGACCCACTGCTCGGCTACTTGAGTGAGGAGCGGTACGCCGCACTCGACACGTTGTTCGAGCATCGAGTGCTGACCCATCGGCTCACCGAAGCCGAAATAAAGTCCGGCGTTCTCGACGCGAACCCTGATCTGATGATGCTGCGGGTGTTCCTCGATCGTGACGACGACGAGATTCATGGCATCAGCGTCGTGCACCGCGGGATCGACGACGACCTGTTGGCTGATCGTGGGATCGAAGATCCGGAGTTCCCGCACGACGAGGGTTTTCTCCTCGACACCGATACTCTCGCCGAATGTTCTGCGGGCGATTTGATCGGATTGTTCGTCGCTGACCGTGAGCTGACGCTCTGCACCATCCCCGAGGTACTGGATCCCGCACCCGGATTCGGCGAGAGCCTGGGGACGGTCCTCGCAGACATCGGTGCTGACACCCTCGATGCCATTGTCTGGCAATTGATGCTCGACGAGCCGTCGCTGTTCCGTCAGCCCACCGCACCGCTGGGCGAAATGCTCGAGGCGGCAGGTTACGTCCGCGACGGTGATTACGTTGCGGTCGACGGATTCGATTTCGAGGCATACCACCTGGCGAACCGAGCCCGCATGCTCGAGGTTCGGGAGAACCTGCACCCGGAAGAAGCCGCCTCGGTGATTGCCTTTGTCGATGTGGTCATGGCCGCGAAAGCCGAAGCCGTCGAAGATGTCTCGGACTGGGCGCGCAAGCAGATCAAGGAGGATCCGCAGACCTTCGCCGGCATCGCCGAGCCGCCCGCGGCTGCGGCAGCGTTGGAGCTGTTGTCCGAACTCGACGATCATGATTCCGTATTGCATTCTGTTGCAACTGCTCTTGCCGAGAAAGGGTCGCGTCGTGTCAAGCCGGCCGCGCATTGGCTGGCAGGCAAGGCTTCGGATCGTCTCGGCAAGATCCTTGTCGCTGAGGCGTCGTACGAAACGGCGCACGATCTCGATCCCGACTGGACTCCCGCGATCTTCGATCTGGCACTGCTGGCGGCCGATCGCAGCGACGTGACCCGCGCGCTGGCACTTCTCGGCCGAATCGAGGGTGGCGAGTCCGAGGTTCTGCACGAGGTTCTTCAGCGCTATGCCCCGGCCGAGCACCCCGAACTCGGCCGAAATGACAAGTGCTGGTGCGGTTCCGGTCGGAAGTTCAAGGTCTGCCATCTGGGCAAGTCCGAGGTGACGTTCGATGATCGGGCCAACTGGCTCTACGTCAAGGCTCAGTTGTTCTCGCGCACACCGGAGTACTTCGACGCCGTGTTCGATCTTGCGCTCATCCGTGCCGAGCAGTTCAACAGCGAAGAAGCACTGACGTTGGCCGTCGAAGGCGGATTGGCCGTCGACGCTGCCTTGTTCGATGCGGGTATTTTCGCGGCATTTGTCGAGCGGCGCGGAGAACTGTTGCCTGCCGACGAACGCGAACTGGCCGATCAGTGGTTGTCGATTCCGCGCTCGGTGTACAAGGTCGCCTCGACGGAGCCGGGACAGTTGGTGACCCTCAGCGACGTCCGCAACGGGCATCTGGTGAAGGTCACGGACGAGTGGGGCTCAGTCAATCTCGAGCCGGGCACGCTCGTCTGTGCACGCGTTCTCCCCGCCGGCTCCACGATGCGCACCTTCGGTGGCATCGAACCGCTTGCAGCAGAGGACAAGAGGGAACTGATCCAACTGATCGAGTCGGTGGATACCGAACCCGGTCAGCTGGTGGAGTTCCTCAGCCGCGGCCTTGCCGGTGCGCCTTTCCGGTAGCGTGCACTACCAAAAAGGCGCACGGGGCCGGAGGCCTCAGGGCGTGACCTGAGCCAACATCATCTGCTCGAATCCCTCACCGTACGGCGGGAGCATTCCCCACTCGCCGCGTGGGTCATGCTGCGCTGCTTCGAATACCGTTCGGGCGTGACTGAACTCGAGGAAACCCTCGCGGCCGTGGTAGTGCCCGATACCCGAAGCTCCGACGCCGCCGAAGGGTGCGTCGCTCAGCCCTGGGTGTGACATCGCGTCGTTGACGGTGACGCCGCCCGAGACGGTGCGTTCGAGTACGGATTCCTTCTCGTCCAGGTCGGTTCCGAAGTAATACAGCGCCAACGGTTTCGGCCGTGAATTGATGTCGGCGACGACGCTGTCGAGTTGGTCGTACGGCAGGATCACGACGGCCGGTCCGAAGATCTCCTCCTTCATGATCTGCGCGTCGGTCGGAGGGTCGACCACGATTCGCAGTGGGCGGCGACGAGTGTCTGCGGAGAGTTCTTCGTCGGGAACGGTGATGATTCGTGCCCCACGCTCTTCCGCGTCCGCGATGTACCCCTCGATGCGTGCGAGGTGACGATCGCTGACTATCGAGACCATGTCTTTGTTGTCGGCGATCGTGGGGAACAGTCCGGTGAAGTGATCGGTGAATGCGTCGATGAACGCTTCTGTGTTCTCGCGCGGGACGTAGATCAGGTCGGGAGAGACGCAGAGTTGGCCGGCATTGGTCGACTTCGCGATGGCCAAACGTGAAGCAGCAGAGTCGATATCGGCACTGCGGCTCAAGACGCTCGGTGACTTGCCGCCGAGTTCGAGGGTGACCGGCACCAGGTTCTTCGCAGCATTGGCCATGACCAGCTTTCCGACGGTCGTGCTGCCGGTGAAGACGAGGTGGTCGAAAGGCAGAGACGTCAGCAGATCAGCGACCTCCGGTCCACCTGTCACCACCGCGACCTCCACGGGGTCGAGCGTTCGACGCGCCGCCTCGGCCAGGACGGCCGCAGTGTTCGGCACGATCTCCGACGGTTTGAGAACGGCGCGATTTCCCGCTCCGAGGGCGCAGGCGAGCGGGCTCAGGAGAGTGAAAAGGGGAGCATTCCAGGTTCCGATGATGCCGATCGAACCCTTCGGCTGGTACGACACGTACGCCGTGGCACCCAGCTGATCCTGCATCGCTCCGGTGGCTCTCGGTGAGCGAATCATCCACTCTTCGAGCGAATCACGAACGTGCTTGAGTGAAACCATGGATCCCAGAACATCATTCATCACCGAGTAGGCCGGGATTCGGCCGCCGAAGTCTTCGTTGATCGCTTCGGTCAGATCCTTGTGGTTTGCCACCAGGAGATCGACGACGCGTTGGATGCGCTCGCGTCGTGTCTGCGCGGACGGAAGACCAGCGGCGCGAGTTGCTTCCTGCTGGGCCCGCAGAATCTCTTCGAGATCGGTGGTGACGGCGGCATCGGTGCTCATGGGCACTCCTCGTAGTGGCGAAGTATTGACCGGACCGTATCGACGCGGCGCGAACAGATGCCCCTTTCGTCTCGTTGACCGGGACGGATTCGATTGGTAGAGAGAACACATGTCGCAGACACAGGTAGAAGACACTGCAGTGAAGATTTCCGTCGAGGAGTCGGTGGGACTCGGATTCCTGACGCTCGATCGGCCGGCGCGGCGCAATCCGCTCTCGGCGGAGACCATGCGCGAGGTGACGGCTGCCCTTCTCGAATTGTCTGCAGACGAGCGCGTGCGGGTCGTGATCGTGCGCGCCGAAGGCCCGGTGTTCTCCGCCGGCCACGATCTGACGGAGATGATCGGGAGAACCCTCGAAGGCGAGCGGGCGATCTTCGACGGCTGTACCGAGATGATGGAGACCGTACAGCGGATTCCGCAGCCGGTGATTGCCGCAGTACAGGGCCCGGCTATCGCGGCGGGCTGCCAACTGGCCGCGTCGTGTGATCTGGTTGTTGCTGCGTCGAACGCTGTCTTCGGTACTCCCGGCGTCAAGATCGGACTGTTCTGCTCGACGCCCATGGTGGCCCTGAGCAGGGCAGTAGGGCGCAAGCGCTCGATGCAGATGTTGCTCACCGGGCAGACGATCGACGCCGACACCGCTGCGGACTGGGGTCTGGTGAACTTCGTCGTCGCGCCCGAAGACCTGGACCGAGAGGTGCGCGAACTGGCCGGCAAGATCACGACGGCCAGCCCCCTGACGGTGAAGATCGGTAAGCAAGCGTTTTATCACCAGATCGATCTGCCGCAAGCCCAGGCGTACGAGGCGATGGCGGAAACGATGGCAACCAATGCCGTGACCTGCGACGCTCAAGAAGGTATGCAAGCTTTTGTGGACAAGCGAAAGCCTGAATGGCGCAATAAGTAACGATCGCTCTTCCGGTTTAGTTGGACGTCCTATAACCTGAGCGAATGAGCCTGGATCCACGCACCAACACCGTCGACGGAGTGCTTCGGCGCTCGGCAGCCAAGTACCCCGACCGCGTAGCCGTCGTCTTCGAAGATCGCACTCGCACCTACCGCGAACTCGACGACGCGGTGACGCGGGTCGCGGCCCACTTGCTCGGTCTGGGCCTCGATCACGGCGACCGCGTCGCGGCATACGGAACCAACTCCGACGCCTATGCAATCGGATTCCTTGCCTGTGCGCGAGCAGGTTTGGTGCATGTTCCGGTCAATTACGCACTGAAGGGGGAGGAACTCCGGTACCTCGTGGCGCAATCAGGCGCCCGCGCGGTGTTGGTGGATCCGGCATTGGCGTCGACGCTCGACTCGGTTCGCTCCGACCTCGATCTCGACCACGTGATCGCACTGCGGGACGCGGAACTGTCGGTGGTCACGATCAGCGAGGCCGGCGAGGTGCCTGTTTTCGAACCGCGTGCGACGTCGACGGATCTGGCGCAACTGCTGTACACCTCGGGCACCACCTCGAAGCCCAAGGGCGCCATGATGTCTCATGGCGCACTGGTTCACGAGTACGTGTCCTCGGTGATCGCGCTCGGGCTCGACAAGAACGACAACCCGCTGATCTGCATGCCGATGTACCACTCCGCAGGGATGCACGTCTTCATGCTGCCGTACCTGTCCGTCGGTGCGACGGTCAGTCTGATGCAGGCGCCGGACATCCCGGAGATCCTGCGCCGCGTCGAAGCAGAAAAGATCGGGTCGCTGTTCCTGGCCCCGACCGTGTGGGTACCGTTGGCCAACCATTCGGACCTCGAGACCCGCGATCTGTCCTCGCTCAAGAAGGCGCAGTACGGCGCCTCGATCATGCCGGTCACGGTGCTCAATCGTCTGCGTGAGCGTTACCCGGACATCGGCTTCTACAACTGCTTCGGCCAGTCCGAAATCGGTCCGCTGGCAACAGTTCTCCAGCCCGGCGAGCATGCTGATCGTCCGTCTTCTTGCGGGCGAGCGGTGTTCTTCGTCGAAACCCGTGTCGTCGACGCCGACGGAAACGACGTTGCCGACGGTGAGTCCGGTGAGGTTCTCTACCGCTCACCGCAGCTGTGCAACGGCTACTGGGAAAATCCGGAAGCCACCGCCGAGGCCTTCCGTGACGGCTGGTTCCATTCGGGCGATCTTGTCGTGCGGGACGAAGAAGGGTTCATCACGGTCGTCGACCGAATCAAGGACGTCATCAACACCGGCGGCATCCTGGTGGCGTCCCGCGAGGTCGAAGATGCGGTCTACACACACCCGGCTGTGGCAGAAGTTGCCGTGATCGGTACGCCCGACGAGAAGTGGATCGAGGCCGTCACCGCGATTGTCGTGCTCAAGGACGGCAACGACGAGTTGACGCCTGAGGCGTTGATTGCCCACGTCAAGGAGCGAATTGCCCCGTTCAAGGTCCCCAAGCACGTGCGTTTCGTGGCCGAACTCCCGCGAAATCAGAGCGGAAAGCTGCTCAAGCGGGAACTGCGCACCGTCTGACACCTGCTATAGGTTCTGCCTTACCTTCGGTTCGTTTTCAGGTCTTTGACTCCGATTGCCTCACGGTATTGACTTCGGAGGACGGCATGGACTTCGGAAACAGCAAGGTGAGTGGTGGGAATGCAGGTCGATGCAGATGACTTCGCAGATATCTTGGCGACTGCGCGGGAGTTCATCCGTAAGGAAGTAGTTCCGCGTGAGCGGGAGATTGCCGACACCGACGCCATTCCTGAGGACATACGCAAGAAGGCCGCAGCCATCGGGCTGTTCGGCTACGCGATTCCTCAGGAATGGGGTGGGCTCGGACTCGACCTCACCCAAGACGTCGAACTGGCAATGGAATTCGGCTACACGTCCCTGGCGCTGCGTTCGATGTTCGGTACCAACAACGGAATTGCCGGGCAGGTGCTGGTCGGCTTCGGTACCGACGAGCAGAAGGCTCAGTGGCTCGAGCGCATCGCCTCCGGCGACGTCGTGGCTTCCTTTGCTCTCACCGAACCCGGCGCGGGCTCAAACCCGGCCGGCCTTCGGACCAAGGCCGTTCTGGACGGATCCGAATGGGTGATCGACGGCAACAAGCGGTTCATCACCAATGCTCCACTGGCACAGCTGTTCGTGGTGTTCGCGCGCACTCGCCCGGCGGATTCCGATGGTCCGGGAATTGCAGTCTTCCTGGTTCCGGCTGACACGCCAGGAGTCACAGTTGGTCCCAAGGACAAGAAGATGGGTCAGGAAGGTGCCTGGACCTCCGAGGTCACCTTCGACAACGTCCGGGTTCCCGAGTCGGCCCTCGTCGGTGGCGACCAGGACACCGGATACCGCGCAGCGATGACGTCTCTCGCGCGCGGACGAGTCCATATCGCGGCGCTCTCGGTGGGAGCAGCACAGCGAGCGCTCGACGAATCTGTCGCGTTCTCCGTGGTCACGGAACAGGGCGGCACCGCTATCGGTGACTTCCAGCTGGTTCAAGCGATGCTGGCTGACCAGCAGGCCGGTGTCATGGCCGGGCGTGCGATGGTGCGTGAGGTGGCTGCGCGGTACGTCAGCGGTGAGGATCGACGTCTCGGCCCCTCGGCGGCAAAGCTTTTCTGCACCGAGATGGTGGGCAAGGTCGCGGATCTCGCCGTGCAGATCCACGGTGGCAACGGGTACATGCGCGGTGTGCCGGTCGAACGCATCTACCGTGAAGTTCGCCTGTTGCGCCTGTACGAGGGAACCAGCGAGATCCAGCGACTGATTCTCGGCGGTGGGCTCGTGGCGCAAGCGAAAAAGCAAAACCAGCGCTGACACCTTTACCTGACGAGCTTTAACCTCACGAACGGAGTGGACATGGGATTGTTGGACGGCAAGGTTGCGGTAGTGACCGGCGGAGCGCAGGGCATCGGGCTCGAAATTGCGCGCACCTTCATCAAGGAAGGCGCGACCGTCGTTCTCGGCGACATCAACGAAACCGTCGGAACGGCTGCGGTCGCCGAACTCGGTGGAGAGTCGGTCGCCCGTTTCGCTTCCTGCGACGTGCGTGATTCCGGACAGGTCGAGGCTATGCTCGATCTGGCCGAAAGTGCTTTCGGCCCAGTCGATGTCATGGTCAACAACGCCGGCATGACGCGCGACGCCACGATGCGGAAGATGACCGAGCAGGACTTCGACGACGTGATCGCCGTTCACCTCAAGGGCGCCTGGAACGGAACACGCGCTGCCGCCGCCCGCATGCGCGAGCGTGAGACGGGCGCAATCGTGAACATCTCGTCGATCTCCGGCAAGGTGGGCATGCTCGGGCAGACCAACTACTCGGCCGCCAAGGCCGGCATCGTCGGTCTGACGAAGGCCGCGGCAAAGGAGGTCGCGTTCAAGAACGTTCGCGTCAACGCCGTTCAGCCCGGACTTGTCCGCACGGCGATGACCGAGGCAATGCCCGAACGGATCTGGAACGAGAAGCTTGCCGAGATCCCGATGGGGCGTGCGGCCGAGCCCTCGGAGGTTGCTTCGGTTGTACTGTTCCTCGCGAGCGAACTCTCGAGCTACATGACGGGCACGGTTCTCGAGATCACCGGCGGCCGCCACATCTGACCCGTCCTGTTCGAGTGCAAGAATTCAGAGTGTAAAACTTCTGGGTGTAAAACTTCTGGGGTGACTACTGACATGGGACAGCCGAACTCGGATCTTCCGCTCGACGGAATCACCGTGGTTGCACTCGAACAGGCGGTGGCGGCACCGCTCGCCACCAGGCATCTCGCGGACATGGGTGCGCGGGTGATCAAGATAGAACGCGTCGGCGAGGGCGATTTTGCGCGTCACTACGACCGGGCGGTTCATGGTCAGGCGTCACACTTCGTGTGGCTCAACCGTTCCAAGGAATCGATCGCTGTCGACGTGAAGTCGGAATCCGGCCGGCAAATCGTTCTCGATCTTGTCGCGCGAGCCGATGTGTTCCTACAGAATCTGGCACCTGACGCAGCTGCGCGACTGGGGTTCGGCGCGGAGGAACTGCGCGAGAAATTCCCACAGCTCATCGTGATCGACATGTCCGGATACGGCAGTGCCGGCCCACGGCGTGAGCGCAAGGCGTACGACATGCTGGTCCAAGCCGAGACCGGAATGATCTCCGTGACAGGCACACCGGAGACGGCCACCAAGACGGGTATCCCGGTCTCGGACATCGCCGCTGGAATGTACGCGCTGACTTCGATTCTGAGCGCCCTGTTCCGTAGAGAGCGAACGGGTAAGGGAGCGCTCGTCGAGGTCTCGATGTTCGATTCCACCGTCGAGTGGCTCGGGCATCCGATGTACATGAAAATGTATGCAGGAAAGCAGATTCCGCGGGTCGGGCTCGGCCATGCGGCGATCGTTCCCTACGATTCGTATCCCACGGCCGACTGCGAGATCCTGATCGGCGTCCAGAACGATCGTGGATGGCGAGCGCTGATGGTGGACGTGTTCGAGCGAGAGGATCTGGTCGACCATCCGCGCTTTTCCACCAACATCGTGCGCGTCGAAAATCGTGGCGAGGTAGACGAATTGGTGGGTTCTCTGACTCGTCTGTATTTGACGGCAGATCTGGATCAACGCCTTGCCGCCGCCGGTGTCCCGGCCGCTGCACTCAACGACATGGCAGGTCTACTGGAACATCCGCAGTTGGAGAAGCGTGCCAGGTGGAGGTCCGTGGGCACCGAAAACGGACCGATCGATGCCGTGCTGCCTCCGATGACGTACTCGGACGTCGAAATGCGCATGGGTGACGTTCCGGCCCTCGGCCAGCAGACGGATTCTCTACTGGCCGAGTTGGGGCGTACGGGTGACCAGATCGCGGACCTTCGCCGCGACGGATCGATCGGTTAACGCTTCTAGCGTCGCAGGTTCTCGAACACCGCTGCAATCCCTTGTCCGCCACCGATACACATGGTCTCGATCCCGTACCGTCCCTGGCGCCGGTCGAGTTCGCGCAGCAGATTGGCGAGGATCCGCCCACCGGTGGCACCGACAGGATGTCCGAGCGAGATCCCGGAACCGTTGACGTTGAAGCGCTCCTCGATGTCCTGCGCGCTCAATCCCCAGGCCTTGGCGCACGCGAGAACCTGTGCGGCGAATGCCTCGTTGACTTCGATGAGGTCGATGTCGTCGAGCGACAGATCGACACGGGAGAGAGCTTTCGCCACGGCAGGCACCGGTCCGATACCCATTCGGTTCGGCTCCACACCCGCCACACCCCAGCTGACCAGTTTCGCGAACGGTCGCAGGCCAAGGCGTTCGGCGTTGGCCGCAGTGGTGACGATGGCCGCGGCTCCGGCGTCGTTCTGGCCGCAGGCGTTTCCGGCGGTGACTGTGGCTTCGGGGTCGACTCGACCTCGAATGGGGCGCAGTGCAGCAAGATCGGACAGCTGAATCCCTCGGCGTGGATGCTCGTCGCGAGTGACGACTGTCTGCTCACCACGGCGCCCGCGCACCGAAACGGGAATGGTCTCGTCGTCGAAATACCCGCTGTCCTGGGCATGAACGGCCCGTTCGTGCGATCGCACCGCGTATCGGTCCTGCTCGTCGCGGGTGATCGAGTACTCCCGGCGCAAGTTCTCGGCGGTCTCGATCATGCCGCCTTCGACCGGGAAGTTGACTCCGCCGGAGTTCGTGCGCGGTTTGGCCAATCGGTCGTGGAACTCGACCGAAGGGCGCTTTGTGCCCCAACGCATATCGGTGGAGTAGAACTCGGTTCCGCTCATGCTCTCGGCGCCGCCGGCGATGACCAGATCACTCATCCCGGTCTGTACCTGCATCGCGGCGTAGATGATCGCCTGCAATCCCGAACCGCAACGGCGATCGAGTTGTATTCCGGGAACGGACACGTCCAGACCGGCGTCGAGTGCCGCGATTCGCCCGATGGCCGCGGCCTCTCCGTTGGCGTAACCCTGACCGAAGATGACGTCGTCGACATCGGTGGACGCAATGCCGGTTCGTTCGACGAGGCCACGCACAACAGTGCTGGCGAGAGTGGTGACGGGAACGTCCTTGAAGACTCCGCCGAATCCGCCCACCGGGGTGCGAACGGGTTCACAGATGACTGCGTCGTGCATGGAATGCGCCTGTCTCGAGGAGAGGTGGGGAATGCGTCGCGTGAACGGGCCGATCGAAGGGCCCCATCGCGACCTGGCCACTCGAATATCCAGCACGCGTGGCGCGGTTGTCAACAGCAGGAACGACCTGTTCGGACATAGTTTCCGCCATACGGTTCGTATGCGAAATCGACTTTGACACATATACCGTTCGGGGATTGAATGGATGCAGCGTCTCTGCCGCACACATGTCGCGGTGGGGTGAAAGTTCCTGGAGTCGAATCAGTTTCGTCGACAGGAGAGCACGAAGTACCGACAGACAGGTGGAACAGTGACTCGTTTGGCGCAGACGGCGGGATTGACCGAGACCCAGAGCGACATCGTCGGGGCGGTACGCGAGTTCGTCGATCGTGTGGTCATCCCCGCGGCGCAGGAGCTCGAACACTCAGATACGTACCCGACCGACATCGTCAAGCAGATGAAGGACATGGGTCTGTTCGGACTGACCATCGACCCCGAGTACGGGGGTATCGGCGAATCATTGCTCACCTACGCGCTGTGCGTCGAAGAGCTGGCCCGTGGATGGATGAGCGTGTCCGGCGTCATCAACACGCATTTCATCGTGGCTCACATGATCTCCGCGCACGGGACGCCGGAACAGAAGGCGAAGTACCTGCCACGTCTGGCGTCCGGGGAACTCACCGGCGCATTTTCCATGTCGGAACCGGCCCTGGGTTCCGATGTTGCTGCCATATCGACCAAGGCGAAGCGTACGGAGTCCGGCGATTACGTGATCACCGGCCAGAAGATGTGGCTGACCAACGGTGGTTCGTCGACGTTGGTGGCAGTCCTCGTCAAGTCGGACGAGGGCGCGGAGAAGCCGCACAACAATCTGACGACGATATTGATCGAGAAGCCCGCAGGTTTCGGCGAGGTACTCCCGGGCCTGACCATTCCGGGCAAGCTCGAGAAGATGGGCTACAAGGGAATCGACACCACGGAGATGATTTTCGACGGCTTCGAGATCGGAGCCGAAGAGGTTCTCGGTGGCACTCCCGGCTTGGGATTTCGGCACATGATGGACGGCGTCGAGGTCGGCCGGGTCAACGTCGCCGCGCGTGCGTGCGGAATCGCCCAGCGCGCTTTCGAACTGGCTGTCACCTACGCCAAGCAGCGCGAGACGTTCGGCAAGCCGATCGCCGAGCATCAGGCCATCGCGTTCCGGATCGCCGAAATGGGCACCAAAGTCGAAGCGGCACATCTGATGATGGTCAACGCTGCCAGGCTCAAGGACTCGGGTGAGCGCAACGACGTCGCCGCGGGTATGGCGAAGTATCTGGCGAGTGAATTCTGCTCGGAGGTCACGCAGGACAGCTTCCGTATCCATGGTGGATACGGCTACTCCAAGGAATACGAGATCGAGCGGTTGATGCGTGAGGCGCCGTTCCTTCTGATCGGTGAAGGCACCAGCGACATCCAGAAGCAGATCATCAGCAAGGGCTTGTTGCGCACCTACAACTGAGCCGAGAAGCGGCACCGCGAACATGCGCGGTGCCGCTTTGTCGTGTCTGGTCAGCGGGTGAAGGCCAGGGTTGTCACCGGTGACCGGTTGCCGTATGCGTCAACGGCTTCGACGCGGGCTTCGTATGCGGTGCCCGCTGCGGCATCGGGAATCGGAATGTCGAGGCTGTTCGGCCGCGGCATGAAGTAGAAGTCCGAGAGCACCTTCGACGAGACCACCTTCGCTCCGGTGGCTGTGTCCGTGACCTCGACGGCGTAGTGGTGCACCATCTGATCGTCCTTGGCCTGCGCGATCCTCAGTGCGGTCGCACCGTTTTCGCCGGTCGTCACCGAGAGCGGAGTGCTCGAGGTGAACTCCGGCGCGTGCGTGTTCCGTGCGCCCGAGGTGTAGCGGAAGTTGTCCTTGATCTGCTGGTTGGTCGACCCGTCGAGCTCGACCGTCCACCCCGAACCGCTCAGCGTGCCCGCGCTCGAGTACGGCGGCTGCCAGTTGGCTGACCACGCGCCTCCGGTGTAGATGTCGTGCTTGTCTGCCGCCATGTTGATGCGGTTGATTTCCGTGCGGTCCTGGTAGACCTCCACGAAGAGCGCTTGGGCAGTGGGTGATTCGAAACGGTTCGCGAGACCGGACTCGGTCACCATCTGGTAGCCGTGATCGATTTCGATGTACGACATCGAGCCGTCGTTGACCGACGTGAAGTCGCGCTGATGGATCGACCGGTCGTCGTTGTTGTTCAGATGTGAGTGCCCGGAGAAGAAGATTGCCTGAGGGAAGGCGCTCAAGTCTTCGGTCAGTCGAGGGTTCGACGCCTGCTGGCCGTCCATGGCTGTGTTGCTTGCCGGCCGGTGTCCCTGGACCAGGATCGGCTTGGTCAGGTTCCCGGACTCCGCGGTGATTTCGGTCAGGCGGGACTTCAGCCAATTACGTTGCGCTGAATCATTGTTGTATGTCTCGGTGTTGACCGTGAAGAGATGGACACCGCTGACATCGGATTCGTAGTATCCGCCACCGGAATCCGGGAACCACTCCGCCGGATATCCGGCTCTGATTGCCGCGAGACTTGCATCGTGATTGCCGTTGGAGATCAGGAGTTGTGTGTCGTTCATGCCCTTCCTGGCGAGGTTTGCCTGGAAGATTTCTGCGACGATCTTGTGGTCAGGCCCCTTGCCGTCTCCGTTGTCGTTGATCATGTCGCCGTTGGAGAGGATCGCGTCGGGTTTCGGGAAGATGGAACCGATTGTGTCGAAAAAGCTTTCGTACTTCTTGTCGTTGTTCGCGTGGTCGCCGACGTGGACGTCGGACATTACGACGACCTGAGCCAGCGGCTTCTCCGAGGTCTTGATCAGGTAGCCGAACGAGACGGCCGCGCTCGCGTGATCGCCGCGGAAAGCGGCGACAGTGACGTTGGTGTCCTGTGCGATCTGCAGCGGACGTCCCGGTGTGGCAGCTTGGCTGTCGGTGGTGGGTGTCGTTCCGTCCAAGGTGTAGCGGACAGTGGCGCCGCGCTCGGCGGTGAAGGTCAGATCGACAGGGTGCTCGTACCGTCCGCCGGGGACGCTGACGCCGGGCGCTGCGGGCGGCGTGTTGTTCTCGCCCGAAGAGCTACCCCATTCGAAGGACGAACTGCCCCAGCTGGGTTCGGCTTGGGATTCGGCGGGGGCGATGCCGGGAAGGGCGAGAGCCGCGGTCACGGCTGCTATCGCGATGGTCGTACGTCTCACGAGGATTCCTTGTCTTCGACGCGGTGGTTCAGACCCATCCGTAATTGGTCTGGACCAATTACGCTAGGTGGCGCCGGGTAGAAAAAGGTGTGTCCTGTATGTCCGACTAGTGAAGCGTGCGTGAACACCGTCTGCGCTTGCCGGCGGTACTGTCGGCTGCGCTTATGGCAAAGTCGATGGCGTGGACCTACGTCAGATCGAGTACTTCCTTGCCGTTGCCGGTGGGGAGTCCTTGTCAACGGCTGCGCAGAATCTGTCGGTCACCAAGCCGTCGTTGTCGCAGGGTATTCGTGGTCTCGAGCGTGAACTCGGAGTCGAACTGTTTCACCGTGTCGGTCGCGGTTTGGTTCTGACGGCGGCAGGTCGGGCGTTGGTAGGGCCGGCGCGGCAGATGATGCGCAGCAGTGCGGCCGCATTCAATGTCGCGACCGGGACGGCCGACGAGCCTCGTGGGCGGCTCGACATCTGCTCCGCGGCACATGGTCTCGAAGGTCCGATCGCACGCATCGTGGCGGACTTTCGTGAGCGGTGGCCTGCTGTGACCGTTCGGGTCGGTGAACTGCCGCAGGGCGCAACGTCTGAGCAGGTGTTGGCAGACGGCGCATGCGAGGTGGTCTTCAGCTATTGGCCACCCGACATGTCGGCGCTGTCCACGAAAGTGATCGGGGTGAACGAATACTGGCTGGCAGTGCCGTCGGGGGTTCATCCTGACGTCTGGCCGAATGGTGTGAAACCCGCTGCGGGAGAGCCGGTGTCATTGACGGCATTGCCCGATCTCCCCGTGGTGGGTGTGCTCAAACACTCGCGGGCTCGGCTTGCCATCGAGTCGTCTCTGCAGGCCGCCGGGGCCCGGACTCGGATGTCGACGGAGTTGGCGCAGCGGGAGACCGTCGGCGCGTTCGTCTTTGCGGGTTTGGGTATGGCATTCATGGAGCGTTCGTTGGCCGAGAGATCGGTCGCGTCCGGCGCGGAGATATTTCCGGTGGAGCCCGCAATCTCACTGAATTACGGCATCGAGTTCGATCCGGAGACGCTCTCGCCGTTGGGCAGGCTGTTCGTGGACGGCTTGTGACGTGTGGAGACGTTCTCGATGTACGCAGACCCGGCCGGCGAGAGCGGGCCGTCGCGGTAGACCAAGATCGTCTGCCGCGTGATCGGCGGGAAAAGCGAGCGAACCTCAGATGCTGGGGAGTCTTGTTCGGCGATCGATCTGGGCAGCAGCGCGGCGCCTACACCTTGCCCGACCATTTCCCGGACGGCAAGGCGATCAGGTACTTCCACGACGACGTTGGTGAGCTCCAGATCGCCGTCGATCGAATGCCCGCGCCGAAATGTCGATGCCTCGACCACCATCGGCAGGCGCGCAACCACGGCGCGCGGAACCGGATCGGGTAGGTCTGTGGCCAGGCGAACGGGGATCGACAAGACCGTTTCCTGGGTACTCACGGCAATTTCTCGAAGCCCGTCGGAGACATCGGTACTCGGGTGGGTCTCGAGAAACCCGAGTTCACACGTACCTGCTCTGACCAGCGCGCGCACGTCCTGTGCGTTCGGGACGGCGTTCGTGGAGAACCGAATTCCGGGCGCCGTCAGATGGAGGCGTCCGGCGACCTCTGCAACAGGGTCGATGGCAAGATCGGACTGAACAGCTATGGCGAGTTCGCCGGCGCGCAAAGCGGTTACTGCGGCCACCGCGGCTTCGGCCCGAGCAACGTCGGCGAGCAGCGCACGTGCAGAATCGGTAATTGCCAGTCCGACTGTGGTGGGAGCCAGACCGCGAGTGGTGCGCTCGAAGAGTGTGGCTCCGAGTGCTCGTTCGAGGTTGCGTACGGCCTGCGAGAGTGACGGTTGCGAGATACGCAGGACGTCCGCGGCGGCGGTGACGCTGCCGTGATCGACGACGGCGACGAGATACTGCGCGCTGCGTATGTCCATCCCGGGTGCCTGCATCTGGCAAATTCTCCCAGATGACCGGACCTTGGCGGCGGTGACTTGCTGCGACCTGCAGACATAGGTCTCAGCTATGGCTCTGTGCGCCTTCTCGTCTTTGTGGCGCAGGCCATAGCGATGGTCGACTGTTCCAGTACCACCGACCGCGGTTCGTGCTCGGTGAGTACCTGGAACACAGGAGCGTGATGTGAGCGAGCTTCACCTACCCAACCGGATACGCCACTCGGCGTCGACACGGCCGTCCGAACCGGCGATCACGTGCGGCGACCGAACTTTGACATGGGCTGAGCTGGATGGCGAAACCAGTACCTTGGCGAGCGCGCTGGCAGAAGTGACCGCAGCCGGTGCTCGCGTCGGTGCGCTACTGCGGATGGGGCTCGAAGGTGCGGAAACCTTCATCGCGTGTGCGAAGGCAGGCGCTGTGTTCATCCCGTTGAACTGGCGGCTCAACCCACTCGAACTCGTCGACATCGCCGAGGACGCGGAGCTCGACGTCTTGATCGTCGATGACGAGTTCGCCGCGGGGGCGGCGGCGATGTCCGCAGCGTTGCCGGAGATCGAGGTCATAACCGTGGGAGCTGCAGGGGGCCTGCCGGATTCGCGAACCTGGGCGGAGTTCGTGGCCTCCGGGAACGGCGTCGACCCCGGACAGGGGCACGATCCGGACGCAGCAGTTCTGCAGCTGTACACCTCCGGGACAACCGGCCGGCCCAAGGGCGTCGTGGCCACGCACTGGAATCTGTACAACGAGCCCGAGGGGTTCGATGTCTACGAATTCGGTTCGAATGCAGTCGCACTCGACGCACTTCCCCTCTTTCACATCGCCGGCGCCGGCTGGATGAGTACGTGCTTGTCGGCCGGAGTGCCATTGGTGCTGCTCGGAGACATGGCGCCGACTCGGGTCGCTGATGCCATCGCGACTCACCACGTCACCCACGCATTTCTGGTGCCTGCCGTCATTCAGACGCTGGTAGATCTGCCCACTCTCGACAGTTTCGATCTGACCAGCCTGGAGGTGGTCGCCTATGGGGCGTCGCCGATCACTCCGGCACTCCTCGCTCATGCGATGACTGTCTTGAACTGCAAATTCGTCCAGCGATACGGGATGACCGAGACAACTGGTTCGGTATCCGTCCTTCGTGCCTTCGACCATCATGTGAGCGGTCCGCGTTCGGAGTTGCTCCGCTCTGCGGGAAAACCGATGATCGGCGTCGAGATCTCCATTCGAGACGTCACAACTGGTGAGGTATTGCCGCCCAACAAATCCGGTGAGATCGTTGCACGCAGCAGAAACAACACTCGCGGGTACTGGCGACGTGACCGAGAGACCGCGGAATTGTTCACTCAGGACGGCTTTCTCCGAACGGGGGACGCCGGCCATCTGGACGACGAGGGGTATCTGTTCGTCACCGACCGCCTCAAGGACATGATCATCACCGGCGGTGAGAACGTCTATCCGATCGAGGTGGAATCCATTCTGGCCGAACACCCCTCGGTTGCCGAGGTCGCGGTGGTCGGGGTTCCGGACAAGCGCTGGGGTGAATCCGTCACCGCGGTGGTCAAACTGGTCGACGGTGCCGACGTGCCGAGCGTCGACGAGTTGATCGCGTTCAGCACAGCGAAGTTGGCGTCGTACAAGAAACCTCGCCAGATCCATTTCGTGGACTCCTTGCCTCGCAACGCGAGCGGGAAACTGCTCAAGTCGAGCCTGCGGACCATGCTGAACGCGAGCGGAGAAGCATCATGATCGTGACCGAAGACGTCGGTGTCGCACAACGTGAGGCGTGGGCGAACAAAGTCCTTCCACCGGTCGAACAGGTGCGGGACGGACTGTGGTCGATCCCTGTTCCCATGCCGGACAACCCTTTGCGTTACGTGCTCGTCTACGCACTCGCGCTCGACGACGGACTTGCCCTCATCGACGTCGGTTGGGATCACGAACAGTCGTGGCAGGCTCTCGTCGACGGCATAGCATCGATCGGATACCACGTTTCCGAAGTGCGCTATGCGGCAATCACGCACCTGCATCCCGATCACTTCGGTCTGGCGCCGCGTCTTCGGCAGGTCAGCGGCGCAACGCTTGCGATGCACGTGGCCGACGCGACGCTCCTCGGATACCACGGTCCCGAGCAGACCCGCGACGACATCAGTGGCTGGAACCTGCAATTGTCCGAACTCGGCGCACCGGCCGAAGTGCTCGACGCGTCTCGGGTCGACCTGGTGCGGTTCGCCGAGCACGAAACCATCGACATTGTTCTGGGAGATGGTGATTCACTCGATCTTCCCGGGTGGAATCTCCGGGCCCAGTGGACACCGGGGCACACTCCCGGACATCTCTGCTTCGTGGAAGAGGACAGAGGCTTGTTGTTCAGCGGCGATCACATGCTGCCGAGGATCAGCCCGAACATCTCCACGATTCCCGGTGAACTCGAGAACCCGCTTCATCGTTATCTTCTCTCGCTCGAGGCGACGACAACACTGGGCGAATGCGAAGTGCTTCCGGCACATGAATATCGATTCCGTGGGATCGCCGATCGTGCACGTCAATTGATGGGGCACCACGAGGAGCGATTGGCGGAGATCGTGGCTGCGGTGCAGGATGAGCCCGAATCCACGGCCTGGGAACTCTCACGCACGATCTCCTGGTCTCGCCCGTTCGAACAGATGTCGCCGCGACTACTTCGCTTGGCAGTCCGCGAAACCCATGCTCATCTCGTTGTTTTGGCCAAGCGGGAGATCGTGACACCGTCCGGCGGCACACCCGTGCGCTGGAGCATTCGCGCGCAGTGACCTTTCAAGAATCTCATCACGGAAGTAGGAACCGAACATGAGCGTCGTGCTCACCGACTTCGCCGACGGCGTTGCCGTCATCACCCTCAATCGTCCCGAGGCCAAGAATGCGGTCAACCTGGAACTCGCAAAGGCACTCGCAGCCGCGATCGACGAGTTCGAGGAACGGTCCGATCTCACCATCGGCATTCTGACCGGAGCTGGTGGAACCTTCTGCGCCGGTATGGATCTCAAGGGATTTGCGCGCGGGGAACGGCCATCGCTGCCGGGTCGTGGGTTCGCCGGCCTGACTGAAGCGCCGCCGTCGAAGCCGCTGATCGCAGCCGTCGAGGGGTGGGCCCTCGCCGGCGGGTGCGAACTGGCGTTGGCAGCCGATCTGATCGTGGCGTCCACCGACGCGAAATTCGGCTTGCCCGAAGTGAAGCGGGGACTTGCCGCGGCCGCCGGTGGCCTTCTGCGTCTGCCCAAGATCCTCCCGTACCAGTTGGCCATGGAAATCGCGATCACCGGGGATCCGCTCAGTGCCACCGTGGCGCATCATCACGGCTTGGTCAATCGGCTCGCCGAACCTGGACAGGCGCTGACCGTCGCACGCGAGCTTGCGGCCCGAGTAGCGGCAAACGGTCCACTGGCTGTTCGCGCGACCAAGCAGGTACTGGCAATGTCCGCCAAGTACACCGATCCGGATGCCTTTGTCGCGCAACGCGAATTCATCGATCCGGTCTTCACCTCACGTGACGCCAAGGAAGGTGCAACGGCGTTTGCCGAGAAGCGCTCTCCCGTGTGGAGTGGCTCATGAGTGCCGAGACGATCGAGCGCGCGGCCGTAAGCATCGAACGTGACGGTGCTGTCGCGACGATTGTTCTCTGTCGGCCGCACCGCCGCAACGCTCTCGATCTCGACGCCTGGATCGCACTACGTGAAGCAGTCCTCGAACTTCAAGAGGATTCGCAGATTCGCTCTGTGATCCTGACCGGCGCGGACGGGACCTTCTGTGCGGGCTCCGATCTGGACAAACGCGGCTCGTCGCACCCTCTCGATCGCATGCGTGTCATCAACGCAACGGCCATCGCACTGGGTGAGTTTCCCAAGCCTCTGGTGGCGAAGGTCGACGGGTTTGCCGTCGGAGCCGGATGGAACATGGCGTTGCTCTGCGACTTCGTCGTGGCAGCCAAGGGCGCGAAGTTCAGCCAGATCTTTGCCAAACGGGGGTTGTCTGTCGACTTCGGTGGTTCGTGGATCCTGCCGAGACTGGTCGGCCTCCAGCAAGCGAAGCGACTGGTGATGCTCGCCGAGACGATCGACGCACAGGAAGCCTACGAGCTCGGGCTGGTGACCTATCTGGTCGAGCCGGGTGAACTGGACGAACACACGTCGAAGCTTGCGCAGCGGCTCGCTGACGGTCCGCCAGCCGCACTGAGTCAGTCTGCCGCCATGCTCGAACGTCACACCTCACTCTCGTTGCGGGAAGCCTTGGACAACGAGGCGAGGGCGCAAGCGGTCAATTTTGCGACGGATGCTACCGACGCGGTTCGTGCCTTCGTGGAAAAGCGGGAGCCGGTCTTCACCGGAGAGTGGGCCGTACCAGGGCTAACTCGATTGGAGTGAGCGTCGGATCGCTGGTCGTATGATGGATGAGTGGATCTGCACTTCGTTACCTACTTCGTCGCTGTTGTCGACCACGGTGGGATAACGAAGGCCGCTCAGGCTCTCTACATTTCGCAGCCCTCGCTGTCACAGGCAATTCGCACGCTCGAGCGTCGACTCGGCGCCACGCTGTTCGATCGGACCGGTAGGCGGTTGGTTCTTACCGACGCGGGCCGCACCTTCGATCTCGCGGCCAGGAGAATCCTTGCCGACGTCGAGCGCGCGAAGGCTAAAGTGACCGCCGTTCGCGAACTCGAGTTCGGCCGGGTGGACGTCGTCTCGTACTCGGCGTTCTCCATCGATCCGATGGTCGAGTTGGTTCGTCGATTCCGGGCCAACTTTCCGAAGATCGTCGTGCGCGTCCTCGACACGTACGGCCCGGCCGGGGTCGACAATGCGTTACGGCGAGGGTCGGCCGAGGTCGGCGTCACCGATCTGAGTATCGGGTACGAAGGTTTGGTCACGGCTCCGATTGCCGCCCAGGAGTTGGTACTCGCCACCCATGCGTCGTTGTCCGGCCGGCTTGCAACGCCGTTGGCGGATCCGGTTCCGCGAACGCTCTTGCACAGTTTGCCGTTGGTGGTCGATCTCGGTGATCAATCGAATCAGTTCCGGGGTCTACTCAGCGAAGGCGCCGAGAACGTAGTCGTGGACTGTGTCCACCCTGTGACCACGTGGGAACTCGTGCGTCGAGGGATCGGCGCCACCGTCGTGCCGAGAAGGGTTGCACAGCAGCAGATGACAGACGTCTGCGCCTTCTCCTTCGATCCGCCGCTGACACGCGACGTCGGCATCGTCTATCGCTCGGGCGAGCAATCCCCGGCCGCCGCCGCATTCATCGCGACGGCTGCGGAAATGGCCACCTCCGCCGTTCCGTCCAAGGAAGAGGAGTGAACTGTGGAGTTCCGGCAGATGGAGTACTTCCTCGCGGTTGTCGAAAACAAGGGGATCAACGGCGCCGCAGCTGCTTTGGGAGTTGCTCAGCCGACCGTGTCACAAGCGTTGCGCGGGCTCGAACGTGAACTGGGAGTGCGGCTTTTCCATCGCATCGGGCGCGGCATGGTGCTCAGTGCGGCCGGTCGCAGCCTGGTCGGCCCGAGTCGACAGGTTTTGCGAGACGTAGCTGCGGCGGCTGAACAGTTGACGGCATCCGATGGCGCCATCGTCGGTCGCCTCGACATCATGGCTTTCCCTGCACTGACCTCGGGGACGATCGTCGATCTGATTGCGGAGTTCTGTCGACGGTATCCGCAAGCACGAGTCAGATTCTCGGAACTCGAGCGTGAGGACAATCTGGAAAGTCTCATCAGGGACGGCCACTGTGAATTCGCGGTGGCTCATCTGCCTCTCGAAGCGGGCGAAGGGCTCGAGATCGTCGAATTGGGGGAGCAGGAGTACCGCCTGGTCTACCCGGCGGGAACCGAACTACCCGAGGGGCCGGTACGCCTCTCGGAAATGCCGGACATTCCCATGGTATTCGTTCCTCGCGGGGCAGCGATGGGTGACGCGATCGAAGATTCGATCCGAAAGGCCGGTACCAGAACGGAACTCGCGGTGGTGACCGAGCAACGGGAGTCGCGGCTCCCGATGGTCATCGCCGGGCTCGGCGGTTCGTTGGTCGAGCGCTCGGTGGCGAAATCGATGCCTGGTCAGGTCGTGGAACGGGCCTGCGAGCCGAGATTCCTGCGTGCGTACGGTCTCGCCTTCGACCCCTCGACGTTGTCGCCGGTGGGACAGGTATTCGTGAACCTGATCCACGAGTACCTGTCCGACGAATCCCTGTCCGACGAACACCGGTCACAGCACTAGAGTCGGCAGATGCGTTCTCGAGCGGCAGCGTACTCGGCGGCGAGACGCTCTACTACTGCATGCGTCGGAAGTACGGCGTCGATCGCTCCGATGCCCTGTCCGGCGCCCCAGATGTCACGCCACGCCTTGGTATCGGTGTCGGTGGTCGCGAAACTCATTGCGGAAGGATCGGATTCGGCTAGGTTGTCGGGATCCAAGCCGGCGGCAACGATGCTGCCCCGCAGGTAGTTTCCGTGTACTCCGGTGAACAGGTTGGAATAGACGATGTCGGAGGCCCCTGAACCCACGATCATCTCCTTGTACGCAGGATCCGCGTTAGCCTCTTCGGTTGCGATGAAAGCTGATCCGACGTATGCCAAATCGGCTCCGGCCGCGAGCGCAGCGAGAATCGAATCACCATGAGCGATGGCACCTGACAACAGCAGTGGACCGGCGAACCACTCACGAATTTCCCGAATCAGGGCAAACGGCGACTGCCTACCGGCATGACCACCGGCCCCGGCAGCTACCGCGATCAGTCCGTCGGCGCCCTTCTCGATCGCCTTGCGTGCAAAGCGATTGTCGATGACGTCGTGAAGAACGATTCCACCGTATGCGTGGACGGCGTCGTTGATGTCGGTGCGAGCGCCGAGGGACGTGATGACGATCGGAACCTCGAACTCGGCGATGGTCGCCAGGTCCTCTTCCAGGCGGTTGTTGGACCGGTGGACGATGAGGTTGACGGCAAATGGCGCCGACGGATTCTCCGGGTGCTCACGATCATGTTCCTCACGAGCCACGGTGATCAGTTTGAGCCAATCCCGAAGTGCCGACTGCGGACGAGCATTCAGTGCCGGGAAGGACCCGATGATCCCAGCGGTGCACTGCGCGATGACGAGGTCAGGAGTCGAGATGATGAACATCGGTGAAGCGAGAACCGGGACACGCAGTTGCGACGTCAGGTCTGCGAAGGTCGTCACCTGGAACCGCCTTTCTGATCGACGGATTCGAGAAGTCTCGAGCGGAGGTCGGTCTTGAGGACCTTACCGGCAGCCGATGTCGGAAGGAGTTCTACCTCGACAACTTCGCGAATCTTCTTGTACGGCAGCACCTGCTCGGCGACAAACGCCTTGATCTGCTCGGCGTCGAACTCGGCGCCCGGAATCATCACCACGAAGGCTACGGGCTCCTGGCCGTTGCTCCCCACTTCGCGGCCGACAACCGCGGCAGTCGAGATCGCCGGGTGCGAAACCAGAATCTCTTCGAGTTCACGCGGATAGACGTTGTACCCCTTGTAGATGAGCATGTCCTTCGCCCGGTCACAGATGAAGAGGTATCCGTCCGAGTCCAGGTACGCGATGTCACCCGTGTCCAACCAGCCGTCGACGAACTGTTCTGCGGTGGTTTCCGGGTGTCCGAGATAGCCGTCGGTGACCTGAGGCCCACGCACCCACAGTTCGCCGCGTTCGTTCTCGCCCAGAACGGTCTTCCGGTCCAGCTGATCGCGAATCTGGATTTCGGTGTCGAAGATCGGGAGGCCGACGCTGCTCTGCCGGTATTCCGAGCCGTTGATCAGCGGAGCTGCCGTGACCACACAGGTGGCCTCGGTCAGCCCGTACCCCTCGACGACGAGCGCTTTGGGAAATGCCCGGCGGAGTGCGGCGAGCGTGACGCTGTCGATCGGGGCAGCGCCCGAAGACACGACGCACACGCTGTCGGTGTTGCGCACCGTAGCGTCGGGATGAACCGACAGTGCATGCCACATGGCAGGAGACCCCGTGAGATAGGTGGCCTCGTGCTTTTCGATCAGCTCGAGCATCCGGCCGGGTTCGAACCGACCGGCAAATACCTGGGTGAGACCGGAAATCAACAGGAACGACGTGTTGAGCAACGAATGTGCGTGGAAGAGAGGTGAGACCACGATGGTCGCCCCTGTTCCCGGCGTCGGACCGAGCACGTCGAGGCCGTCGATGCGTCGAGGCGTGACGAGACCGTCAGGACCTGCCTCCAACTCGTGCCCGGTTCTCCACCCACACATCTGCGTGATGTTGCCGACGACGTTGCGGTGAAGAACACGAACACCTTTGGATACTCCGGTGGTTCCGCCGGTGAACGCGATGTGTGCGATGTCGTCGCTTCGGACGGAGGCAGGGGTGAATTCGGTGGGTAGATCGGCGATGAAGGCGTCGAACGCGACGACCGACTCCGGTGTGTCGAGCGCACCCTCGGTGTCCTGGACCATCACGATCGTACGTACGGAGGTTCCGGAAGAGGCCGCGAGCAGTGTGTGCAGCTGCGAACTCTGAGTGACCGCAGCAACGGCGGACGTCTCCTCGATCTGCTTGCGCAGTCCAAGTTCTGGCTGCAGCGGATTGACCAATGTAACGGTCGTCCCGGCCTGCAGGCAGCCGTAGTAGGCCTGGAGGAACTCGACGCAGTTGCCGAGGTGTAGCAACACGACGTCGCCGACGCCGACCCCGGCCTGCCGCAGTGCGCCGGCGAATTGTGCACTGCGCTGACCGAGTTCGCCGAACGTGCACGTGCGCTCGCCGTCCACGACGGCGAGGCGATCACCGTAGAGCGCCGCCATGCTGGGTGCCCAGTAGGCCATGGTGGTGTCCGGGTAGTGCATGTTGTGGCGCAGTTGTGGATTGGCGATCACGCTGATGCCCGTCACCGGGGAGCCATTCGGATCGCGCCGTCGAGTCTGATGGTTTCGCCGTTGAGATAGCCGTTCTCGAGCATCGAGACGGCCAGCTGGCCGAACTCGTCCGGGCGACCCAGCCGGGAGGGGTTGGGAACCGAGGCTTCGAGGGCCGTGCGCACGTCTTCGCGCAGGCGCGCCAGCAGGGGAGTGTCCATGATGCCGGGAGCAATGGTGTTGACGCGGATTCCGCGGCTGGCGAGATCGCGCGCAGCAGTGACCGTCATACCGACGATGCCGGCTTTGGACGCCGTGTAGTTGATCTGACCGATCTGACCTTCGAATGCTGCGACCGACGCCGTCATGATGATGGCACCCCGCTCACCGTCCACGGCATCGAGTTCTGCCATCCGCTCGGCGCCGAGACGGAGTGCGTTGAACGAACCGACAAGATTCAGTTTGACGACGAACTCGAAATCTTCGACCGATCCGGCTTTTCCGTCCTTGTCGAGAATGCGCATGCGACGCCCGGCACCCGCGCAGTGGACGACGCCGCGAAGGCCGCCGCGCTCGTGCGCCGCGTCGAGTGCTTCGGCGAATTGTTCGCTGTCGGTGACGTCGGCCGGGGCGAATTGCGCGGCAGCTCCGAGATCGGCCGCCACCTGCTTACCGTCGGACGAAGGCAGATCGATCAACGTGACCTGCGCTCCGGCGTCGAGCAGCCGTCGAGCGGTTGCCAGGCCGAGACCTGAAGCGCCGCCGGTGATCGCGGTGGAAAGTCCCTCGAGTTTCATGGATCAATTCTTCTTTCCTGCTGGATGACGTGTCAGCCCGAAAGCGTTGTCGGGTCAGATCAATTCGAGAATGGTCGCATTGGCCATGCCGCCGGCCTCACACATCGACTGGAGACCGTATCGAATTCCGTTGTCGCGCATGTGATGTGCCAGGCGAGTCATCAAGATCGCACCTGATCCGCCGAGTGGGTGGCCGACCGCGATAGCGCCGCCGAGCGGATTCACACGATCGATGGCTGCGCCGGTTTCAGCCTGCCAGGCAAGCGGGACGGGGGCAAATGCCTCGTTGATCTCGAAGGCGCCGATGTCGTCGATGGACAACCCGGAGCGGTCCAGTGCCTTTGCGGTGGCGGCAATCGGACCGGTGAGCATGATGACCGGGTCGTCGGCTGCGACCACTGCGGTGTGAATACGAACGAGCGGCTTCCAACCGCGTGCCCGGGCGTACTCGCTGGTCGTGACGAGTGTGGCGCCCGCCCCGTCGGAGATCTGAGAAGAGTTGCCGGCGTGGATGACACCGTCGGCGTCGAAGGCCGGGGGCAACTTCGCGAGCGACTCCAAACTTCCGCCTCGCCGAATGCCTTCGTCCTGGGACAACCCGGCGATCGGAGTGATTTGCCCGGTGAATGCTCCTGCATCGGTGGCGCTGGCCGCGAACTCGTGTGAGCGGAGGGAATATTCGTCCAGGGCCGTTCGGGTGAGTGCCCATTTCCGGGCCATCATCTCGGCGCCGGTCCCCTGGCTGAAACTGTCCACACCGTAGCGTTCGAGTACCGAAGCCGGGAAATGCTCACCGTTCTTGCTGGCGGTTCCCATCGGAACTCGCGACATCGATTCGACGCCTCCGGCTACGACCACGTCGTTCTGACCGGAGATGACGGTGGCCGCAGCAAAGGAAACAGCCTGCTGGCTCGATCCGCAGGCCCGGGTCAATGTGACGCCGGGAACGCTGTCGGGCCAGCCGGCGGCGAGTGCCGCTGTGCGGGCGATGCTTCCGGCCTGTTCGCCGACCTGACTGACGCATCCCCAGATCACGTCGTCGACCGTGGCCGCGTCGAGTCCGGTCCGTTCAGCGAGTGCACGCAGTACATGTGCGGACAGTTCGGCCGGATGGATCTCCGAGAGGGCGCGTCCTCGACGGCCGATCGGTGTACGTACTGCGTCGACGATGACGGCATCTCGCATGTATCTCTCCTGCTGTTCGTGCCCGGTGTTGCGATTGTGCGGTCGGGGCGTACCTCGAGTCGATCACGAGCGGGTCGACCCGGCAATGTCTTTCGGTGAATGGCTTTGTTAGCGAATGGCTATACGTGGAGCATTCAGCCGCGGATGAGCTTGCGATCGCGCTCGGGATTGGCGAAGACGAGGACCAGAACCGCGGCGACGACTCCGATGATGCCGATTGCCTGGAAGGACTGGGCGTAACCGTCGGCCGGGGTTGCTGCGTTGTCCACGATGACTCCCGTTGCGTAGGGAGCAATCAGGCCACCGATCGACATGATGGCGAGGAAGAATCCCATGGTGCCTGCAGTCTGCTGCGGCGGGCACAGTTCGGAGATCGCAGCATTGATGAGCGGGAAGGTGATTGCCGAGAATCCGTAGCCGATCGAGACCATGGCGACAGCGACGATGGGAGTGGAGATCTGTGGCAGGAACAAGAGAATCGATCCGCAGATCAGAACGCCGACACAGGGGACGATGACGCGAACCGTGCGAGAGGTGAAGCCGCGGCCGATCAACTTGTCCGTGACGGAACCGGAGGTGATCATGAGGACGAGACCGACGATCGAGGGCAGTGCGAACATCGAACCGGCTTGCATCGCACTGTATCCGAGGCCGACCTCGAAGTACGACGGCAACCAGGTGAGAACGACGGTGGTCAGTGCGTAGATGGTGGCGATGAGGAAGCAGCAGCTGACGAAGGTGCGGGAGAGCAGGATCTTGCGCCACGGAACGTTGGGCTCGGTGACTGCCTTCGTTGCCGTCCCGGTCGCCTCGGTTGCTTCTGTATCTGCAGTCTTGGTCGCCTTGACGGCCTTGCTCGTGTACGGGCCTTCGGACCAACCGGCCAGCCAGCAACCCATCCACACGAGTCCGAGGACAGAGAGCGAGAGAACCGCTGCGCGCCAGCCGTAGTGAACGGCGATGAAGGTCAGTACGGGCGCGAGGGCGATCTTCGCGACGGAGGCGGATCCGGCGAGCATTGCACCGGGAAGGCCGCGCTTGGCCGGCGGGTGCCACGAGTACGCGGCGGTGTGCATCAGCGCCGAGCTGGGGCCTTCGGCGAATCCGAGGAGCATGCGCGAGACGATCAACATCGCGAGGCTGGCACCGAGAACGAGGGGGAGCATGACCACGGACCAGATTGCGGCCAGGATCAACAGCGCCCAACGTAGGGTCAGGTACTTGTTGAGCGGTCCGGCGAGAAATCCGCCGATGCAGAACATCAGGAAGAACAGCGAGCCGACCATGCCGATTTGCGAAGACTTCAGTCCGAGCTCGCGAGCGAGGGGCTGAGCGATGATTCCGAGGACTGCTTTGTCCGCGTAGTTGACGATGTAGAGGAAGACGACGAGCCCGGTCATCGTCCACGCACGCTTGCGGGTACCGAAGACGGGGACTGCTGACGAATCTGGCGTTGCTGTTGCTTCGGGCTGGACGTCGTTACGCTGTGGCGCGATGGGGGTCACGTGGCGTCCCTTCGAGACTGGTGGGCGGATGCGATCGTGCTCGAAGCGCGGCCTCGAAGCGATCGATGGTGTTGTGTTTGCCGGCTGACCCATTCAACGTGTTCTGGATCACTTTGAGCAATGTCGCGTCGATGATCGGAACGATAGCGGTTGCCTATGTATCGCAGGTCAGGCCATATTGGTACGCCCTATCGGACGCATAGCCGATGAGTGTTGGATCGAATACGGGACGTTGAGGCAAGGTGAGATCAGGATCACCCTGTTCCCTTGACCGACTGGAGTTCATACATGCAGCGCACCGTGTTCAACGAGGATCACGAGGCATTCCGGGCTACCGTCCGCGATTTCATCGCGAAGGAAGTAACCCCGGTCCACGAGAAGTGGGAAGAGGACGGTCACCCGCCTCGTGACTTCTACCGACGACTCGGAGAGCTGGGCGTACTCGGAATTCAGGTGCCGGAGGAATACGGCGGAGGCGGCGAGAAGTCGCTCAAGTTCAACGTCGTCGTCGCCGAGGAAGTTGCTGCCGCCGGGGCGTCTTTCGGCTCGCAGTCGGTGCATACGAACCTGATCCTGCCCTACCTGCTCGAGTACGCGAACGACGAGCAGAAGAGCCGCTGGTTGCCGGGCTTCGCTTCCGGCGATCTGATGTTCGCGATTGCGATGACCGAACCGGGAACAGGGTCGGATCTGGCGAACATCGCGACGACGGCCAAGCTGTCGGAGGACGGTACGCACTACGTGGTCAATGGTTCCAAGACGTTCATCACCGGCGGGGTACTTGCCGATCGTGTCCTGGTAGTGTGCCGCACCGCGCCCAGCACAGCGGAGAACCGACGCACCGGGTTGTCGATCCTGGTGGTCGACACGTCGTCGCCCGGATACTCGGTGGGGCGCAAGATCAACAAGATCGGTCTCAAGACCTCCGACACTGCGGAGCTTTCGTTTGTCGACGTACAGGTGCCCGTCGAGGACCGGCTCGGAGAAGAGGGCGACGGATTCAGCTATCTGACCCACAACCTGGCTCAGGAGCGGTTGACCATCGCTTTCGGAGCGGCCGCCACTGCCAGTGCAGCGCTTCGCTTTGCCATCGACTACGTCAAAGACCGCAAGGTGTTCGGTAAGCCCGTCGCGGCATTCCAGAACACCAAATTCGTTCTGGCCGAATGTGCTACCGAGGTCGATGCCATCCAGCTGGTGTCCGACAACGCACTCGAATGTCATGACCGCGGCACTCTGACGATTCCCGACGCCGCGAAGGCGAAACTGTTCTGCACCGAGGCGGCAGGTCGAGTGATCGACAAGTGCCTCCAATTGCACGGCGGGTACGGCTACATCACCGAGTATCCCATCGCGCGTCTTTACGCAGACACGCGTGTCACACGAATCTACGGTGGCACAAGTGAAGTCATGAAGACCATCATCGCGAAGGATCTTGGTCTCTGACGCACTCTCGATATGTTTTCGGCCTCGGAACATTTGTTCCGAGGCCGAAAACATGCTCCAGGTAGATCAGTTCGCCGGAACGCCGACGATGCCGTCCGCGATCAGTGCCGAGGCGCGATCGGCAGTGGTTCCGAGGACATCCGCGAGCACCGCAATCGAATCGCCGCCGACCTCGGAGGCCGGTCCGGCGCTCAGGTGGGCGCCGTCGAACGAGGCTGGGTTCGCGGCAGCCAGATAACTTCCGATTCGAGGCTGATCGAGTGCAGAGAACATCGGGTTGTTCTCCAGTTCACCGGAATTCACCACTTCCTCGAAACTGCGGTACCTCTCGAACAGAACCGACGATGTGTCCAGCGCTGCAGCGATCTCGGCGCCGCTGTGTTCCCGGAACCAATGTGAGAACAGAGCAGTGAGTACCTCTCGATGACGGTAGCGATCCGCTTCGGTGGAGAAGTCGGCTCCGAGTGCAGCTTCGACGGCGTCGACAGCCGCCGCGGTGCCGGTGACCGACGCAAGGTCACGGAAATGGCGAGTAGTGAGTGCAACGATCATGAACCGTTCGTTGTCGCTGGAGACGAAATCGATTCCGTACGTGCCGTAGACGGCGTTTCCGCCGGACTCGCGACTGCGACCGTTCACTTGGACTTCGGTGAGGTAGCCGAGGGTTCCCGCGGTGGCCAATGCGACGTCTTCGAGTGGCAGCGTGATCTGCGTGCCGTGTCCGGTCGAGTCACGTTGGCGCACTGCGGCAGTTATCGACAGGGCGGCGTAGAGCCCGCAGGCGACGTCCCAGGCGGGCAGTGCGTGGTTGACAACTCCGGCGTAGTCGGCGGGGCCGGTGATCTGTGGAAATCCCAACGCGGCGTTGACCGTGTAATCGACCCCGGGGCTGCCGTCGCGGCGTCCGAGAACCTCGAGGGTGATGACGTCGCTACGCAACTGGGCCAGGGAGTCGTGGCTCATCCAGGTGCGACCGCCGGCATTGGTGACCAGGATTCCGCCGCCAGGTCCCGGAGCCGTGACCAGTTGGCGAATCAGTTCTTGGCCGCGCTCGGCGCGCATGTCCACTGACAGTGACCGTTTGCCTTTGTTGAGTCCGGTCCAGTAGATGCTTTCACCCGTGTCGGTGACGGGCCAGCGTTTGTAATCGGAGGCACCTCCGATCGGGTCGATCCGGATCACCTCGGCGCCGAGCTGGGAGAGAGTCAGTCCGCACAGGGGTGCGGCGACAAAGCTCGAGACCTCGACGATGCGAAGCCCGGACAGCGGGCCTTGGGTCTGAGTCATCTGTGATCCTTCGTGGTAGAAGAGTGTGCGATCATGCCATCAACACGGTGAAACGCCAGTCGAGAACCGGAGTCTGTGTTGCAGAAGCATTGTGGGAGAACACGAGCGAACGCAGTTGCACTGCGGTTCCGTGTTCGAGGGGCGACGAACTTTCGACGTGCAGTTCGCTCGTGAGGGTGTCGCCCTCGTGAACGGGCCCGGTGTGATCGCACGAGTGCCATCCGAGAACCGTCACCACATTGGGCAGAGCGCGAGTTGCCTGGGCAAGTGCAATTCCGATGGTGTGGCCGCCGTAGACGAGGCGACCGTGGGTGCCGACGCGATCGTCGTGGTGCGTCGCTGCGATGTTCAAGCTCAGCCGGGCAAGTTCGGGTGCACTGGAGACGACGTCGCCGCTACTGTGGAAGACGGAGCCCACCAAGTCGGAATCGAAGTGCCTGCCGGGTACCCGGTCTCGATATGTGTCGAGGTCCCAACCGTCAGGTGATACGTACGGCGCAGGTTCGGACGGACCGATCACGGAGAGGTCGTCGGCGTGGCGAGGTCTCGTCTCGATCGGGTCGGGGCTCAGGGGGAGCATGGCGCAGCGGTAGAAGTCGAGGACCGTGTTGCCATTCTGATCAGCGGACGTCATCCGTAGCGCGGCAAGTCCGGTGGCGCCGCGTCCCGGCTTGGCCGAGTTCTCGCGCAGACCGACAACCTCGGTGCGCGTGTACAGGGTGTCACCGAGTACCGGGAAACGGTGGAATCGCAGTCCACGGTAGAAGAGGTTTGCCTTGACGTGGTGTGTGACTACGGTTGACTGGCCGATGGCGACGTCGGTGACCAGTCCTGGATTCGCCACTGGTGCAGCGGAACCTGTGACGCTCGACGACAGGTGTGCGTCGAGAGGCAAGCGCATGCGGTCACCGAGGATCGCCTGATGGGAGGCGGCGAGTCCACTGGTCAACGTCACCGCTGGTGCTTCGTCGAAGATCTGACCGTGGGTGAGTTCGTCGAAGTACGGTCCTCCCACGTAGTGCTCGCTCATACGGTGACTCCTTCGGCTCGGGCAAGCGTACGACGCGCTGCCACGGCCACGGCTTCGTCGAGCATTTGGCCGTCGAGCTGGGCGGCGCCGGAACCCAGGGTTTCGGCTTCTTCGAGTGCGGTCAACACCTGTCTGGCGTCATTGACGGCGTCGTCCGAAGGAGTGAATGCGGTAGTGGCCGAGTCGATCTGCGCCGGGTGGATGACCCATTTACCGTCGAACCCGAGAGCGCTGGTCCAGTGCGCAGCGCGGCGGAAGGCGTCGTCGTCGGTGATGCCGAGAAAGGGTCCGTCGATGGCGGCGACGCCGGCTGCGCGGCAGGCGATCAGGATTCTGTCCTGGACGGCAAGCCAGTGTTCCGGCAGTGCCGAGCGTGAGCGACCCAGCGCTGCACCGAGATCGGCGTATCCGATGATCGCGGCCTGCAGACGAGGAGTCGCGCGGGCGATGGAGTCGGCATTCTGGACGCCGAGCGGAGTTTCGATCAGGGCTTGCAGGGTGGTGTGGTGCCCACCGGCAGCGAAGAGGATGCGCTCGGCCTCGAGGAGTTCGTCGGCGGACTCGACCTTAGGGACGATCACGCTCGTCAGCGATTCTCCGAGGGTGCCGCAGGCGATCAGGTCGTCGCGGGCCCATGGCGTGGTCAGGCCGTTGATTCGGACCGAGATGGTGCGCGCTCTACCGAACTCGTGCACCAAGGAACTCACGAGGGTTCGCGCAAGGTCCTTGTTCGCCGAAGTGACGGCATCTTCGAGGTCGAGAATCACCTCGTCTGCGTTCGAAGAGAGTGCCTTGCGGGCCTTGCGCTCGTCTGAACCCGGAGCGACCAGGGACGCACGGCGTCTGGTCGCGCGGTAGTGGTTCTCGTCCATAGTGTGTCGATTACCTCGATCTGGTGATCAAATGTACGGCCAGTTGCGAAATAGATGTGCTGCCGTGAACGGCGTTGATGTGCAGCGAACTGCCTCGATGCTGGCAGTTGCTGCGTATCGATGTCAAGGCGCGGTATTGACATTGCGCGAACAATATCGAAATATGGCCGTACAAACTTATTTCAAGTCGAGGCGGATTCATGCTCAAGCTCAACGACGAAGAGACATTCCTGATCGAAACCGTGCGCCGGTTCGTCGACCGAGAGGTCAAACCCACGGTCCAGGAGGTGGAGCACGCGAACGAGTATCCCGAGAAGTGGATCGATCAGATGAAGCAGATCGGGATCTACGGCCTCGCGATTCCCGAGGAGTACGGCGGATCGCCGGTGTCCATGCCCTGTTATGCGCAGGTGACGCAGGAACTGTCGCGCGGATGGATGTCCCTGGCAGGAGCGATGGGCGGACACACAGTGGTTGCCAAGCTCATCTCGCTGTTCGGTACCGAAGAGCAGAAGGTGAAGTACCTGCCGCGAATGGCAACCGGCGAGATCCGGGCAACGATGGCCCTCACCGAGCCCGGCGGTGGCTCCGATCTGCAGGCCATGACGACCAACGCCAAGAGCGACGGCACTGATCTGGTCGTCAACGGCGCCAAGACATGGATCACCAATGCCCGCCGATCCGGCGTGATCGCATTGCTGTGCAAGACCGATCCAAGCGCAAGCCCTCGTCATGCGGGCATCTCGATTGTTCTCGTCGAGCACGGCGAAGGGCTGACCGTGTCCCGCGACCTCCCGAAGCTCGGATACAAGGGCGTCGAGAGCTGTGAACTGTCCTTCGACAATTACCGCATCGCCGAGTCGGCCATTCTGGGCGGCACTCCCGGAAAGGGTTTCGGGCAGATGATGAAGGGGCTCGAGACCGGCCGTATCCAGGTGGCTTGCCGTGCACTGGGCGTCGCCACGGCTGCACTCGAGGATTCACTTGCGTACGCGCAGCAGCGCGAGAGCTTCGGCCAGCCGATCTGGAAGCACCAGTCGATCGGCAACTACCTCGCCGACATGGCAACGAAGCTGACGGCCGCACGGCAGCTGACGTGGCACGCGGCACAGATGTACGACAGCGGCGAGCGGTGCGACATGGAGGCAGGCATGGCCAAGCTGTACGCCTCCGAAGTGGCGATGGAAATCGCGTTGTCCGCCGTCCGCATCCACGGCGGTTACGGCTACTCGACGGAGTACGACGTCGAGCGGTATTTCCGTGATGCGCCACTGATGATCGTCGGGGAGGGAACCAACGAAATTCAGCGCAACGTGATCGTTTCGCAGCTGGTTGCCCGCGGCGGTCTGTGACGGACCGGTGAGCAAGTAGGATCATGTCGCTATGAGCGGTAAGGAAAGAGAGACGGAGCCGGCGTACCAACGCCTCTCTCGTGAGCTTCGTCAGCAGATCTCTGCCGGTACCTACCGCGACGGCATTCAACTGCCCACCGAATCCGAACTGGCGCAGCATCACGGCGTGAGTCGGCAGACGGTCCGCCGAGCCTTTCACGATCTTGTTGCCGAGGGCATCGTGTACCGAGTACCCGGGCGCGGGACTTTCGTGACCGAGAACAGCGGCCGCTATCTCCGTCATCTCGGATCCATCGAAGATCTCATGAACCTTTCGCGGGACACGACGATGGAAGTGGTGTCACCGCTGCAACGGCGCGTGGACATCGAGGCGGCCAGTCGGCTTCGGCTCGACACCGACGTCGTGTACACCGTGGTCTTCCGACGGATACACGAGGGAGTTCCGTTCGTGCAGACGACGGCGCATCTGCCGGAGGCGATCGCGCGGCAGATCATCGACCTGCCCGCCATGGCGGCCGGTGCGGTGAGCGCCAATACGGTGATCGGCCTGCTGGAACCGCTGATCGACAGTCCGATTGTCGAAGCAGCACAATCGATCACGGTGTCCCCGGCAACGGCAGACGTTGCCAGGGACGTCGATTGCGAGATCGGCCACGCCATGTTGCGGGTGGACCGTTTGTACTCCAACGCGCAGGGCGTTGCCAACGAGTTGTCGGTGAGCTATTTCTTGCCGGAGCAGTACACGTATCGGGTCACGCTGCGCCGCGGCGCACATTAGGGCTGCACTTTTCTTTGCTGTTCAACACCTTTCAGGAGAGAACTATGCGAATTTTCAACGGAATCGACGAAGTTGAGACGGCTGTCGGTGAGCACTTGGGCTACAGCGCGTGGTTCCCGGTCACACAGGATCGGATCGACAAGTTCGCCGACGCCACCGAGGATCACCAGTGGATTCACGTGGATCCCGAGCGCGCAGCGCAGGGTCCGTACGGCGGCACCATCGCCCACGGCTATCTGACTCTTTCGTTGTTGCCGGTGCTCGGCGCTCAGGTGATGCGTGTCGACGGAATCTCCATGATCGTGAACTACGGCAGCAACAAGGTGCGATTCCCCGAACCGGTCAAGGTCGGTTCTTCGGTGCGGGCAGGTGCGGAGATTCTTTCCTTCGAGCGCACCGCGAAGGGCGCGACGATTGTCGTGCGGTACACGATCGAAATCGAAGGAGCAGGTAAACCTGCGCTGGTGGCGGATACCGTGCGCCTGTTGGTCTCCTGAATCCTTTTCCATTCTTCCAGAACGAAATTCGAGGTCAGTTGTGAAACGAGCAGCATTGGTCGCGCCGGTCAGAACCGCGGTGGGCCGTTTCGGAGGGGCACTTCGTGACGTGCCTGCGGAAAGTTTGGCTGCCACTGTCGTCAAGGAGACCGTGCGTCGTAGCGGAATCGATCCGTCCCGCATCGACGACGTCGCGATGGGGCAGTCGTATGCCAATTCGGAAGCACCGTGCATCGGAAGGTGGGCGGCGCTCGAGGCCGGGTTGCCGATTTCGGTAGCCGGCTTCCAGACGGATCGCCGATGCGGAACGGGTCTGCAGGCCATCGTTACCGCGGCCATGATGGTCCAGACGGGTGCTGCCGACGTGGTTCTCGCGGGCGGCGTCGAATCGATGAGCGGGATCGAGCATTACACCACCGGAGCGCGGTGGGGCACCAAATCCGGTGGGCTGCAACTGTTCGACCGCCTCGATCGTGGTCGAGAGCGCTCGCAACCCGAGTGGCGTTTCGGCCGGATCAGCGGAATGATCGAAACGGCCGAGAACGTCGCGACACGCTGCGGGATCACGCGGGAAGAGTCGGACGCCTTCGCCGTCGAGAGTCACCGAAAAGCTACACTGGCAAGAGAATCCGGCCGATTCGATGCCGAAATCGTCGCCGTCGAACTGACGGATCGAAAAGGGAACGTCACACAGTTTCGTGCTGACGAGGGGATCCGTCCGGATACCTCACTCGAAACCCTGGCACGGCTGCGTGCGGTGTCCGAGGGAGGCGTCGTGACCGCCGGTAACGCCAGCCAACAGAATGACGCTGCGGCAGCGATGTTGGTGGTCGCCGAGGATCGCCTGGACGAGCTGGGGCTGGAACCCATCGGGTTCCTCGACAGTTGGGCCGCGGCCGGTTGTGAACCGGCGCTGATGGGCCTCGGACCGGTTGCCGCCGTCTCGAAACTGTTTGCTCGCACAGGGGCAGGCTTTGCCGACTTCGATCTGGTCGAGCTGAACGAGGCGTTTGCGTGCCAGGTTCTCGGCGTAGTGAAGGAATGGGGCTTCGAGGACCTCGATCGACTGAACGTCAACGGTTCCGGCATCTCGCTCGGGCACCCCGTGGGAGCGACGGGTGCGCGTATGGCAACAACCGCGCTTCACGAACTCGGCCGTCGCGGCGGCGGAAAAGCGCTGTTGACCATGTGTATCGGCGGTGGCCAGGGCATGGCAGCCGTGGTGGAGTCTGCCTGACGAGGTTCGCTTCTGGGTACACTTGCGGCGGGGGATCGGAAGTTCTACGGAGGCAGTCGGTTGACGAATGCAGGCGCAGCAGACACCAGTGGCGCGCTGAGCGTCGAGGATGTTCGTCGCGCCAGGGCTGCACTCGAGGGTCTCGATGTCACCAGTTGGTCCGGTCGCTTCGAGCTTCTCTCCGACGCCAACCGTCTGCGTCTGTTGCTCTGCCTTCACCACGCACCGGGTATCTGCGTCACGGATCTGTCCGTGGCGCTGGGGATGAGCGGCACAGCCGTCTCACATGCGCTGCGGCTACTGCGTAGCCAGGGGTGGGTGAGCGCGACGCGCGACGGCCGATCGATGCGATACCAACTGGCAGACGACACCGTTCACCAGCTGTTGCATTCGATCGGCGCCACACATTTTCACGACGAGACACCCACCCCCGGGCACACGCACAGCTGAGCGTCTCTCAAGGAGTCGCGAAGAACTTCTCGACGGCCGGCGCAGCGTTCGGGTTTCCGTTGGTGATTCCCGCGCCGACTCCGGCAACCGTGCCGATGACTCCACCGACGATGCAGCCGGCGATGAAGTTCGGGAAGATCGACAGGCAGCCGATTCCGACGCCGAGGTTGGCTCCGATGAGCGTCGACTGCACGCCGCCGTTGTTCCAGCCGATATTGACCTCGTTGGCCATCGTGTCGAACGCGGCTTGCTTCGGATCGTTACCGGGGAAGAGCATCAACGCCGCCTGGCTGTTCGACTCGGCGGTCGGGGTCAATAGGGGTTGGGACGGATCGAAGCCCGCATTCGGGGGCGCTGCGACCGCGGTGCCGGCTCCGGCGCCGACAGCGGCGACGACGAGAACGGACATGGTGAGAGTTCGGGACAGTTTCATGGGGACGGCCAATCTGTCTGTGTGGAACCAGTCGTGAATGGTGGCGGTGCAGTTCGTCAGCCTGAACTCCACCGTCTGGATCGATCGTGCGGACCTCCTCGGGCACAACGGGACCCGTCGTCTCCGCGCGACGGGCCGTGTTTGGTGGCTACCCGACTCCGGGGGCCCTGAAACCGCCCAGTCTCATTCGTTTTTCGACAACCGCGCGCGCAATTCTTCGACCTCGGCAGTAAGCCGATCGACCTCGGCTTGCAGGGGTTGGCGTGCCAGAGCGAGGGATTCGTCCATGCGCTCCTTGTCGAAGCGAGGTGTGATGTTTCGACTGCAGTTCCAGTCGAACGCTTCGACCTCGACGACGATGGAGCGCTGCGCTTTTGCTGTCATGGTGCCGCCGGGGACCTGCAAGAGTTGTTGCAGCAGTTCAGGGTCCTCGTCCGCTTCGATCACGTGTGCACGCCCGTAGATCTTCAATCTCGTTCGCGTCGGGTAATCGATGACGAACAGCGAGATGCGATTGTTCTCTTCCAGATTGCCGAGCGTCACGAATTGCTGATTGCCGGGGAGATCGGCGAATCCGATTCGATTCGGGCCCAACACATGCAGGAATCCGCGCGGTCCGCCGCGATGTTGGACATACGGCCAACCGTCGGGCGTCACCGTGGACATGAAGAAGGAATCCACGGATTTCACGAATCCCTGAGCGCGGAAATCGAATTCCATCGGACCTTCGTCGGGCTGATCGAGCTTTGAACCGTAGACGGTGAAACTCCCGGTCGACCGCTGACGCTCCACCGCAGCGGGGGAGAAGGCGATGTGTGCGTATCGGGTCGACATTCTTTATCTCCTGGTGCTCAGTGCCAGCGGTGGTCGGCAACGGCAGTTCGCGGACCGAACTTGGGTTTGACGGCTTGGCCGCTGACCTGCAGAAGCCGCACCGCGCGGTATCGATGCGGTTGGAGGGGAGCGAGGTACTGCACCATCTGGGCGTCGTCGATCGGTTCACCCAGGAGCGACCAGCCGACGACCGCAGCGAGGTGGTAGTCGCCGACCGAGAGTGCGTCGGAATCGCCGAAGGCGCGCTGAGCCACTTCCGCGGCAGTCCAGATCCCGACGCCGGGCACCGCTCGCAATCGTTTGGTCGCTTCGGCCCGGGGGAACGATGACGCCTGCTCGAGGCGGTCGGCGACCCGAGCGCACTGAACGATCGTCTTGGATCTCGCGGGATCGACATTTGCGCGATGAAACTCCCACGACGGCATTCGTCGCCATTGGTCCGCGGTGAGTGGAACTCGCATTCCGTCGGGCGCGGGGCCGGGTGGGCGCTCCCCGAATTTGGTCAGCAGCCGGCGCCATGCGGCAAACGCGTCGATGCCGTGGACGCGTTGCTCGAGGATCGCGGGAACGAGGGCTTCCATGACGCGTCCGGTGCGGCCGATGCGCAGATGAGGGAAGCGTCGATGAGCTTCGGCGAGCTTGGGATGCTCGGGCGCAAAATCTTCGGCCTCGTCGTCGAGACCGAGCAGAGCTTCGGCGCCGGTCAGAAATTCCGTGGCGCCGGGACCCCAGGCCTGTACCCGGACCGTATGGCGATCCGACTGCGTGATGCGGTAGGTCACAGGACCCGAAAGTTGGCGGGAAACTCGCCAGATCGCTCCGTCGGCTGACCGTCGATGTGCGGGGTCGCCGGGTCCGCGCTGATGCGGGCTGAGCGTCAGCGCGGCATCGAGCGGTCGCTGAGAAGTCACCGTGACTTCGTCGACCGGAGATAGCGGCGTCATCGAGGTCAGCGTATCGCCACCGTCCATCCTCCGTTAAGGCGTGTGTCGGTGGCGCAACGTATTGTCCGAGCCATGATCATCGTGAGCACCGACGGATCCTGTCTGCGAAACCCCGGCGGGGCTATCGGCTGGGCGTGGGTCAATCACGAGGGTCCGAGCATGTCCGGCGGAGAAGCGTCCGGCACCAATCAGATTGCCGAGTTGCGTGCGCTCTTCGAGGCCGTCGTCGCCCATCCCGGTGCTGATCCTCTGCTCATCGAATCCGACTCGCAGTACGCCATCAAGTGCGCGTCGGAATGGCTGCCGAGTTGGAAGCGCAAGGGCTGGAAGACCGCGAGCGGTGGGGCGGTCAAGAACCTGGAACTGGTCCAGAGCATCGACCGAGCCATCACCGATCGAGTCGGTCCGGTGCGCTTTCGTTGGGTGCGCGGGCACGTCGGCAACCACTACAACGAAATGGCAGACAAGCTGGCCGGCGAAGCCGCACGCGCCATCGTCTCGGGGGACATCGCATCGGTCCCGCTTGCTGCCCCGGTGAAGAAGGAACCGACCGCCGTGAACTCCCCTTACAAGGAGAAGTCCACGACGGCCGAAGAACCGGCAGATCTGTTCACACTTTTCTGAGCGGTTCAGAAACCGTCGGCAACCTGAACCAGCGCCCGGCCGGTGTACTTGCCTTCGCGTACCTGATCGATCACCGAGACGACGTCGCGGACGGCAACGAGGTTCGTGATCTCCTTCAGATGACGTGGGGCCAAGTCGGAGCCCAGACGGGCCCACAGCGCGCGACGGGGTTCGATCGGCATCAATACCGAGTCCATGCCAAGCAGTGAGACTCCGCGGAGAATGAACGGCAGCACGGTCGTAGGCAGCGCGGCGCCGCCGGTCAATCCGCTGGCGGCCACAACACCGCCGTAGTTGATCGTGCTCAGAACGTGAGCGAGAGTCTTCCCACCGACGCAGTCGACGGCCGCCGCCCACTGAGATTTTCCGAGCGGGCGAGGCTTGGCGTCGGGATCTTCGGGGAGCCGGCCGATCACCGAAGACGCACCGAGTGACGTCAGAAGGTCTGCCGCGCCTGGCTTACCGCTGGAGGCGACCACGTCGAAGCCTGCGCTTGCCAGAAGGTCGACGCTGACGGTGCCGACTCCGCCGCTCGCGCCCGTCACCAGGACGGGACCGTCGGCGGGCTTCACTCCGCTGGCCAGAATGGCTTGGACGCTCATGGCTGCGGTGAATCCTGCCGTGCCGATTGCAGCAGCGTCGGCGGTGGAAATGCCGTCGAGCTTCACGACCCACTCGGCAGGCAAACGGGCGATCTCGGCGTAGCCGCCGTTGCGGGCGGTCCCGATCTCGTAGCCATGTGCGACGACCTTGTCGCCCGGGGCGAATGCGTCGGACTCGGAGGAAATGACCTCGCCGGCGACGTCGATGCCGGGGACGATCGGGTACTCGCGAACCACCCCGCCTTTCGGCGTGACCGCGAGCGCGTCCTTGTAGTTGACGCTCGAATACTCGACGCGAATGGTGACCTCACCTGCCGGGAGGAAGGATTCGTCGACGGTTTCGGGGGCGAAGTCGATGGTGCCGTCGCTTTCGCGGGCGACCCAGGCGTTGAAAGTAGTCATGGGTCGAACATAAAGGCCTTCGGCCCTGTGCGCCTTTTTGGTAGTGCGAACTACCGGAAAGGCGCACAGGGGCGGAGCCCCTAGATCAAGCTGCCCTCATGCACCGCTCGATCGAAGGCCGGCAGCGGACTACCGTCGCGCAGGGTTGTCGCCAATGCCGGATCGGCGAGGTGGAGACGGCCGATCGCGATCAGATCGAACTCTCCACTGCCGATGCGCTCCTCGAGCTGTGGGATGTTGTCGACGACAGGGGCGACGCCTTCGATGCGGCTGTCCCGCAGCGACTTTCCGATACCGACGCTGCCGACGGCCATCGTGACGGCGCCGGTCAATTTTTTCGCCCAACCGGCCAGCGAGAGATCGCTGCCTTCGAAGGCGGGGACGTCGAAGCGCCTGATGCTGGCATCGAGAACGTCGACTCCGGCGTCGACCAGCGCGCCCAGGATGACGCCCAACTCCTCGGGGGTCTCCGCGATCTTCGCGGTGAAATCCTGCTGCTTGTGCTGCGAGAAACGGTAGATGATCGGCAGATCCGGTCCGATGGCCGCGCGGATCGCAGCGACGACGGCGGCCGGGAACTTGGTACGACGCTCCAAGTCGCCGCCCCACGCGTCGTCGCGCTGGTTGGTGCCCTCCCAGAAGAAGGAATCGAGGAGGTAGCCGTGACCGCCGTGGATCGCGATACCGTCGAAGCCGAGTTCGACGGCGTGCTTCGCGCTACGGACATACGCGTCGATGACGTCCTGGATGTCCTGCTCGGTCATCGCTTCGGTGCTCGCCTGCGCACGTTCGACGTAGGCCGCGGAGTACGAGGTGACGCCCAGCGGACCCCACTCACCCGAGGGACGCATCGGCTTGAGCGAAGGGTCCATCTGCGTCATCGCGCCCCACAGAGGCCCGACGTGCCAGAGCTGAGGCACGATCTTGCCGCCAGCAGCGTGCACGTCGTCGACTACCTTGCGCCATCCGGCCTGAGCAGCGGGAGTGTGGAGGTTGGGGACGTTGGCGTGGTCGACAGCAGTCTCGTGATCGATCGCGACGCCTTCGGTGACGATCAGTCCGGTACCGCCCTCGGCGCGTCGGCGGTAATAGTCGGCGACGTCGCGGCCAGGCACGCCCTCGATGGAGTACGTGCGCGTCATCGGCGACATGACTATGCGGTTGGACAATTCGAGCGAACGGATGCGGAGCGGTTGAAACAGCGGGTTGGTCACTTCGTCACAGCGCTTTCATGAATCGGAAGAATCCGGGGTCCTGGTCGACACGGAGCCGGGTGAGGGTTCGGTAGCTGATCAGCCACTTGCCGTCTTCTTTGCGGTATTCCTCGTGGTAGTGGCCGTAGCCGTGCAGGTGTAGTTCTTTCTCGCCGTCGTTCCACCACAGCATGTCTTCCATCGCCCAGATACCGGTTGCGGTGGTGGGTGAGGTCAGCACGATTTCGGGAGTGTGTGCGTGGTGCGCCGTGGTGAGGGGGATGTCGCCGTCGAGCATGTTCCGAATTGCCGCGGTGAGTTTGTCGATGCCCACTACCTGGTTCGAGGTGTCACCGGTCTTGGGTTGCTTGTCTGTCGGGAGTCCGCCCCACGTCTCGCTGACGACGTCTGCGGTGTGCAGGGTTGGGTAGACGTGCCACTGCTTGGTGTCCATGCAGCGTAGGCGCGCGGCGAAGACACGTTTGATTTCCTCGATTGCGAGCAGTTCCTCGACGGCACTGATCGATCCCACTTCGGACTCGGCCTGAGACATTCAACCTCCAACGGTGATCGGCAAGATGGGTTCACATTCGGGTGCTCAGCGCGGGCCGTCAACGACCTGTCCCGGTGAGCGCGACGGCACTCGGTATGGTCGAGCGAACGAAAGGGGTGTCAGACGTGTGTACCGAAGAGGTCCCATCGACCGGACCGGAGGAGATCGCCGAGGTTCGGGCTTTCTGGCGCGAGTTGGGTGTTCCTGGCGTGATCGACGTCCATACCCATTTCATGCCGAAGAGCGTCATGGACAAGGTGTGGGGCTACTTCGATTCAGCGGGACCGATGATCGGTCGACCATGGCCGATCGCGTACCGACTTGCCGAGGAGGAGCGGGTACACCGTCTCCGCGAGTTCGGTGTCCGGGCTTTCACGTCGATGATCTACCCGCACAAGCACGCGATGGCCGAGTGGCTCAATCAGTGGGCCGTCGAATTTGCCGCGCAAACACCTGATTGCCTGCACACGGCCACGTTCTACCCCGAGGAGTCGGCGGCGTCGTACGTCGGAAAGGCTCTGGAGTCGGGCGCGCGAATCTTCAAGTCCCACATCCAGGTCGGAAACTACGACCCGAACGACCCTCTGCTCGACAAGGTCTGGGGTCAGCTCGAGGACTCCGAGACGCCCATCGTGATTCACTGTGGATCGGGACCGGCGCCGGGGGAGTACACGGGACCCGATCGCATTGCTTCGCTGCTCGCACGGTACCCGCGCCTGTCGTTGATCGTCGCCCACATGGGGATGCCCGAGTACAGCGAATTCCTCGATCTGGCAGAGGCTTACGGCAACGTCCGCCTGGATACGACCATGGCGTTCACCGATTTCACGGAAGAGCAGTGCGCCTTCCCGAAGGCAGACGTTTCACGGCTCGTCGACATGCAGGACCGGATTCTGTTCGGTAGCGACTTCCCGAACATTCCGTACCCGTATCTCACAGCCTTGCAAGCGGTTACGCGCTTCGATCTCGGAGACGAATGGCTGCGAGCCGTCGTGCACGACAACGCTGCGAAACTCTTCTCGGTGAGCTGAGCCCACCGAGAAGTATTTCGCTCATCGCAATTTGATGCTGCCGCCGTCGGCCATCAACGTCTGTCCGGTCATGTACTTGGAATCCTCGCTCGCCAGGAATACCACGACGGGAGCGATGTCGGTTTCGGGATCACCGATGCGTCCGAGAGGTACCTTGGCAACCGATGCGGCTGCGCGCTCGGGGAAGGCTTCCTGCCACTTGACGACGCCTTCGGTGGCGGCGAACGGGCAGACCACGTTGACCCGAATGCCTTCCGGCGCCCACTCGTTGGCGACGACGCGCGTCAGGCCTCGCACAGCTTCCTTGGCCGCAGCGTAGGACGTCTGGGTGGGCATTCCGTCCAAACCTGAACCCGATGCGAAGTTGACGACCGAACCCTTGGTCTTCGCGAGTTCGTCGTGGCATGCCTGCATCAGGTGGACAACGGGGTAGAAACCGGTGTTGAAGGACAGGTCGAACATGTCCTGCGTGGTTTCGAGCAACGGAGCCTGACGGGATGCGTGAGCGTTGTTCACCAGGATGTCGAGCTTGCCGAAAGCCTCGAGCGCGGCGTCACGGATCTGCTCGGCCGAACCGGCGGCAGCAAGGTCGACGTTCAGGAACTTGCCGGAGCCGGCCAGTTCTTGTTCGAGGGCCTGGCCCTGCTCGTCGTTGATGTCGACGAACAGGACCTTCGCGCCTTCACGGGCGAAGACTCGGGTGATGGCACGACCGATTCCACCGGCGCCGCCGGTGACGATCGCTACCTTGCCGTTCAACCTCATGAAAACGCTCCTCTTCGTAAGTGCTGCTTAAACTGTTGCGGTCTCGTCGACTGCAAGTGCGATCTTTTCGAGGCCGGCGATGCTGTAGGCAGCGTAGGTTTCGTACGGCCCACGGCCGGAGAAGTAAGACGAGAGCTGACCACCGAGTTCTTCGACGGTGAACGCGGATCCGGCTGCGTCGAAACGGTTCTCGACCTTGGGTGCTTCCATCAACGCCACCATCTTGCCGTAGACGACGAAGACCTGTCCGTTGATCTCGTCGGAATCGGGGGATGCGAGGTAACTGACCAGGGTCGCGACGCGCTCGGGTGCAAGCGGATCGAGGCCGACGACGCCGGTGTTGTTCTCGCCGAAGGCTTCTGCCGTCATGGCGGTGCGGGCACGGGGGCAGATCGCGTTCGTGCGGACGCCGTAGCGGGAGAGACCTGCTGCGCTCGAGAGCGTCAGAGCGGTGATGCCGGCCTTGGCTGCCGAGTAGTTGGGCTGTCCGGCGCTGCCGAAGAGGAAGGCCTCGGAAGAGGTGTTGATGATGCGGCCGTAGACCGGTGCGTCGGCTGCCTTGCTGGCTGCGCGCCAGTGGACTGCGGCTGCGTGCGAGGTGGCGGCGTGGCCCTTGAGGTGCACGCGGATGACGTCGTCCCAATCGGATTCGGTCAGGTTGAAGATCATCTTGTCGCGCAGGATGCCTGCATTGTTGACGAGGATGTCGAAGGATCCGAAGTTCTTGACAGCCTCTTCGATGATGCGCCCGCCGAGCGACCAGTCGGAGACGTCGCCGGTGATGGCGAGTGCCTGTCCACCTGCGGCCTTGATCTCGTCGACCACGTCGTTGGCCGCTGCACCCATGTCGTTGACGATGACGGCTGCACCGGCAGCCGCGAGTCCGAGTGCTTCGGCGCGACCCAGGCCGGCGCCGGCGCCGGTGACGGCGGCAACTTTGCCTTCCAAGCTCAGTGATTGCGTCATGTCGTGCTCCTTCGATCCGGTCTGGCGGGTAGGTACAGCAAAATTAGTATTCATTCTAATTTGAAGTCGAGAGTTCGGCAGTCTTTCCGAAAAAATCATTCGAGCGAAATCAGAATTAGTTCTAGTTTTGAGCAGAAGTTTGACCAACTGAGGAGCAGTCTCACTCAGCGGGAGCGGTGATCTGGGTCACGAGCGCTGCATGCCACCTTGGGTCGACGCGGCGATCCCACCGCGTACGCGTTTGCGTCACCACCGATCCGCTCAGTTCTCGGCCGCATTCGTCGGCTCCAGGGTCGGATAGTTCTCACCGAAAACGCAGTACGGTCGGCCCCGAATTCACCGGGCCGGACATCAAGGAAGGCACCAGCAGTGTCACTGAATTTGGCAGATCTGTACGAGGGCATTTCGGATCTGATTCCGGACCGCACGGCGCTCGTGTGCGATGGCCGTCGTCGCACCTACGTCGAACTGGACGAGGGATCGAACCGCATTGCCCGCCACTTGGCGAGTGTCGGTGTCGGGCCGGGCGATCACGTCGCTCTGCACATGCGCAACAGCGTCGAGTTCGTCGAGAGTTTGCTCGGCTGCCTCAAGATTCGTGCGGTCCCGATCAACGTCAACTATCGCTACGTCGACGCCGAACTGACCTACCTGTACAACGATTCGCAGTCGGTGGCACTGATCGTGGACGAGGAGTTCGTTTCCGTCGTGGAGACGGTTCTCCCGGCCGCGCCCGGCATCAAGCACGTCGTTGTCGTCGGCGAGTCAGCCGTCCGCGATATCGAAGGCGTTGACGTCGTTCGATTTGCCGACGCTGCCGCGGAGCATCCCGCCACTCGTGACTTCGCGCCCCGCAGCAACGACGACCTCTTTGTCATCTATACCGGCGGCACGACGGGTATGCCCAAGGGTGTCATGTGGCGTCATGAAGACTTCTACTTCGCGGCGCTCACCGGCGGAAATCCGTTCGGTCCGCCGCACACGACCGCAGAGGCTCTGTTCGCCGCGGTGCCGAACGTCCCCGCGATGAACATGCTCAGTACCGCACCCCTGATGCATGGTGCGGCGTCGTACTCGCTGTTCACCGGATTCTTCATGGGCGCCAACGCAATTCTCATGGCGCGGTTCGACGCGAAGACGACCCTGCAGCTCGCCGGGAGTGAGAAGGCCGTCTCCATCACCGTCGTCGGAGACGCGATGGCCCGTCCGCTCGCAGACGAATTGGCAGCAAACGCAGCAGATTACGACCTCAGTACGGTCGGCATGGTCTCGTCCGGCGGGGCCTTGTTCTCGCTCTCACTGCGGGAGCAGCTCAAGTCGATACTTCCGAACCTGGTGATCCGCGACGGATTCGGCTCCTCGGAGTCGGGCGTCGACGGCAATCTCGAAATCGGCGAAGACGGCCTGATGCGCATCGCCGCTCGCGACGAGACCCGCGTCGTGGACGAAAGGATGCGGCCGCTGGAGCCGGGATCGCCCGAGACCGGTTACATCGCTCGCAGTGGTCACGTGCCGGTCGGTTACTTCAACGATCCGGTCAAGACCGCGGCTACGTTCCCGGTGATCGACGGGGTGCGGATGTCGGTGCTCGGCGACGTCGGGCGCGTGGAAGCCGACGGCTCGATCGTCCTGCTGGGGCGTGGTTCTCAGTGCATCAACACCGGCGGGGAGAAGGTGTACCCCGAAGAGGTCGAGCAGGCACTCAAGAGTCACCCGGCGGTGCTCGACGCTCTGGTCGCGGGAATTCCGGATGCGAAGTTCGGTGAGCGCGTCGCTGCGGTCATCACGACCCGCGAAGGCTTCGACGTCCCGGACGCTGCCGAGATCGGTGAGCATTGCGCGTCGCAGGTCGCTCGGTACAAAGTGCCGCGCACCGTCATGAACGTTCCGTCGATCAGGCGTTCTCCCAGCGGAAAGGCCGACTATCGCTGGGCCAAGGCCACTCTCGCCGAGCAAGTTTCCTAGTCCGGCCGGAGCCATCCAGCGCGTTTGTGAGGGACGCGTTGGGTGGCTCCGGTGCTCTAGCCTGTCACCGTCAGAACCAGCAGAGCGACGTTGAGTGCAACGATCAAGCCGGCCGCAATCCATGCCGCGACGGTCGTGAACGGGGCATTGCGCGCGTCGCCCATGAGTTCGGAGTCCGAGGTCATTCGCACCAGCGGGATGATCGCGAAGGGGATACACAGGCTCAAGACCACTTGGCTGAGCACGAGTGCCAGCGTCGGGTCGACGCCGAGTCCGAGCACGATCAGTGCCGGGATGAGAGTGACGATTCGGCGTGTGATCACCGGAATGCGAATGGCCAGAAGACCATGCATGATCTCGGCGCCGGCCGCGCACCCCACGGAGGTCGACGCGAGTCCGGAGGCGAGGAGTCCGATCGCAAACACCACGGCTACGCCCGGACCGAGTGAATTCTCGATCGCGGCATGCGCGCCGTCGATGGTGTCGGTGCCGGGTACTCCGCGCAGCGCCGAAGCGGCCAGAAGCAGCATGCCGATGTTCACGCCACCGGCAATGATCAACGCGACGACGACATCCCAACGGGTGACTTTGAGTAGTCGCTGCAACCGTGGCCCGGGTTTGATGTGGCCGTGGCGATCACGTGCCAATGCGGAGTGAAGGTAGATCGCGTGCGGCATGACCGTTGCTCCGAGCATGCTGGCGGCGAGCAGTACGGTCTCGGTTCCTTCGAAGCGGGGGACCAACCCGGCGACGGCTTCGCTGCCGGAGACGTCGGTGAAGGCGAGCCCGGTCAGGAAGCCGATGGTGATGATGGCCAGCAATCCCATGACCACGAACTCGAAAGTGCGCTGTCCGCGCCGACTTTGGATCGTCAGGATCACCATCGACACGCATCCGGTGATCAGCCCGCCGAGGAAGAGCGGGATGTTGAAGAGCAGGTTGAGTGCGATGGCGCCGCCGATGACTTCGGCGACGTCGGTTGCGATCGCCATCATCTCGGCCTGGAGCCAGAAGGCGCGGCGGTTGTTCTTACGCAGGCGCTGACCCAGCATTTCGGGCAAGGATCTGCCGGAGACCAGCCCGAGTTTCGCGGACAGGTACTGCACCAGCACGGCCATTGCATTGGCGAGTACCAGTACCCAGATGAGGAGGTAGCCGTACTTCGCGCCGGCGGTCAGGTTGGCGGCGACGTTACCCGGATCGACGTACGCGATTGCCGCGACGAACGCCGGACCGAGCAGGGCGATGGATCTTCCCGTGGGTCGTCGGCGCGGAGTCGTCGGCTCTTGCGTACTGGTGCTCATCGGTCTCCTGGTCACACGTGCTCGGACCTGTTGGTTCGAATATGTGAACTATAGAGTTCGGGGAGCCGAACTTTCAACAGCTGTGCGCGGTCAGCGACCCCAGAGGGTCCCTAACCGCGCACAGGGGGTTAGGCCGTCACCCCGGCGGCCAGGAGAGCGCGGGCCTCGGGTCGGCCGTCGAGGAGGGCGTTGGTACGCAGTTCGACTTTCCACTCGCCGTCGGTCTTGATCAGTTCCCAGCGGTTCGCGGTGATGCGGAGGACCTTGAACCCCGTCGGGTTCTCGGGGTCCTTGATGACCAACTGCGAATGGCAGGTCGCGACGGCCTTGTTGCCGTCGATGCGGATGTGCGCGGGCGTCATCATGTGAGCCGCGCCGTTCATGATCCAGTTCTGGTGAGAGGCGCTGTGAACCATCGCGCGCAGTTCGCCGCGGCCGTGCATCGCGCCGGTGTCGACGTCGTAGACACCGTCCTCGAGCCACAGGTTCGCGACCTCGTCGGCTGATCCACTGTCGACGGCAGGGCTGTACGTGGTCAGCAGTTCGGTGATCGCGAGTTTGTCCTCGAGCAATTCCACTCGGGCGAGCAGAGATTCGATCAGGGCGGTCGAGTCGGTCATCGGTACGTCCTTTGTATAGGAAGGTTGACGAATCATGGGGTGGTGAAAGCGAAGCCCTCGGCGAGGGCGATTCGGTGAAGTTCTTCGAGTTGTTCGCAGTAGTGCTGGACGCTTCGAGCGCCGACCGAGCAACTGGCTATGGTCGCCCCGGCGTCACGGACGCGTGTCAAGGCGCGAAGGGCGGATTCGCGATTGCCGAGGGGGTCGAGCGGAGCACCGGCGGGAAGCACTACGTCGAATCCGTCGGGGAGCGTCGTGGCGTCGAGCATTTCCTTCAGTTCGGAGAATCGCAGCCCGAACGGCACCCACCCGTCGCCGTGTGTGGTGGCCCGGCGCAACGATCTCTTGGTCCGGCCGCCGATCCAGAGGGGCACACGTTTCTGGACGGCATGGGGTTCGACGACAAATCCGGAGTAGTCGTAGAACTCGCCGTGATACTCCGGAGTCGGAGTCGACAGTGATGCTCGAAGTGCTGCCAGAGCGTCGTCGGCACGTGCTCCTCGGTCGACGAACGGAGCATTTATGAGATCGAATTCTTGTTTCAGAGTCCCCACTCCGAGACCGAGTATCAGGCGTCCGTTGCTGACGCGATCAAGCGTTCCGTAGCGCTTGGCGATCTCGAGGGGGTGGTGATAACCCAGTACCAGCACCTGCGTCGCCAGGAGGATCCGCGACGTGCGTGCGGCCAGGTAACCCAGCGTGGCGAGCGGATCCCAATAGGTTCCGCCGCGTTCGGTGGCAATTTCTTCGGGAACCGCCACGTGTTCACTGCAGGTCAGATGATGGAAACCGAGTCGATCCGCCGTGGCAGCCACTGTGGCGATCTCGCCGATGTCAGCACTCGCCTCCCACTCCGAACGCGTGCTCGGGTGCTGAATCAGGACCGGCGTGACGATTCCCAGGTGCATCGGGCGTTTATAGCGCTCCCACCGACGCGGCGGCGGGTGAATTACCGCTGATCGGGATCGAAACGACCGATTCACTTTCCAGAAACTGTGACCTGGGTTATAGTCGGTAGAATCAATTCCAGTTTTCGGGAGGCGTCCATGACCATCGTTGACATGAACGACACACTGTCCACCGTCCAGAACGCCGCCGGGCACCCCAAGAAGGATCTGCCGCCGTCGATGGTCGAGCGGATGACATTGATTCTCGACGCCTTCGACGGCCGCGCCGCGCGGCTGACGCTGGAAGAAGTCGCGTGCCGCACTCAGTTGCCGCGGTCCACCGTCCACCGCATTCTCGATCAGCTCGTCAAGCTGGACTGGGTCGATCACGCATCGTTCGGCTACTGCCTCGGGCGCCGCGCGCTCGGCCTCGGTGGTGGCGACGGCGGCCACAGCCAGATCCGCGAAGCCGCAGCACCGCTTCTGCACGAACTGCACCTGCAGACCGGCATGGTCGTTCACCTGTCGGTGCTCGACGGACGCGAGAGCGTCTACCTCGACAAGGTCGGCGGACGATTCGCCGCGGCGCTGCCGTCCCGCGTCGGCGGCAGAGTGCTCGCTCATTCGACGGCCGGCGGCAAGGCGATGCTGGCATGGATCGACCCCGAGCGCGTCGACGCTCTGTTCGGGTCGGCTCTTCCCCGCTGCACCGAGAACACCATCACCGACGTCGCCGTGCTCCATCAGGAACTGAACCGCATCCGTCAGCGTCGGGGACTGGCCTTCGAACGCGGGGAGTCGGCGCGTGGAGTCGCATGTGTGGCTTCGGCAATTCGCGGACACGAGGGTCCAGTCGGCAGCATCGCGTTGTGTGGTGACATGCGGACCGCTCAGCTCGAGCGAGTTGCTCCGCTGGTCGTCGACGCGGCTCGCGAGGTCTCGCGGACGTTGTACCCCGAACTGGGTGCTCCTCGACGCGGCCGCAAGACGCCTCCCGTTCCGACCAATACGTTCTCGGCGGAGACGATGGATCGCCTGCTGGCAGCGTCGTCCGACCACTGGATCTGACGTATTTTGATCGACTTGTCTCGCTGATCGGGACGAGTCATAGCAGCTCAGCGGTACTGATGGCACCGTTCGGACCATGACGACTGAACTGAGCTACGAGGGAACCCTGAAGGAACTGCAGACCGATCTCGGTGTGCTCCGGTACCACGAAGCCGGCGACGGCCCGCCGCTCCTGCTGCTGCACGGTTCGGGCCCCGGTGTCACCGGTTGGCGCAATTACCGCGGCGTTCTCGCCGACTTCGCGGAGCACTTCCACTGCTACGTTCTCGAGTTCCCCGGATTCGGCGTCAGCGATCCCGGCCCCGACCACCCGATGATGATGGCGCAGGCATCGGTGGGGATGTTCCTCGACGGCCTCGGCCTCGGACCTGTCCACATGATCGGTAACTCCATGGGCGGCATCGTCGCCACCAAGGTCGCGATCGACGAACCGCACCGGGTGAGCAAGCTCGTCACCATCGGCGGCATGGGCAAGAACACCTTCTCTCCCGGCCCTGGTGAAGGCATCAAACTTCTCATGGAGTTCACCGACAACCCCACCCGCGAAGCTCTGGTGCGGTGGCTGCACTCGATGGTCTTCGACCGCGCGGTCGTCACCGAGCAGTTGATCGAAGAGCGCTGGGCTCTGGCCACCGAGCCGATGACGCTCGAGATCGCCCGACGGATGTACAGCAGCAAGGCCATGGCCGCCATGGGCGCGGCTGCCGCTGCGTCGACCGCCGTGCCGTACTGGGCGCAGCTGAACAAGATCAAGGCGCCGACGCTGTTGACCTGGGGACGCGACGACCGCGTCAGCCCCGTGGACATGGCGATACTGCCGATGCGCGACATCCCCAACGGCGAAGTTCACATCTTCCCCAACTGCGGACACTGGACGATGATCGAAGCCCGTGACGCCTGGGTCGCGTCCGTTCTGGCATTCCTGACGCGTCCAGAAGGCAAGTAGGGGCTTCGCCCCCGTGCGCCTTTTTGGTAGCTCCCACTACCAAAAAGGCGCACAGGGGGTGCTCCCACTCACCGGGAAGCGTTTCTGCACTTCGGCGGGCTACCTGCCACCGTTTCACCAACAGATTTTCATTCTGCCCAGGCACTCGCCGGGTAGCGAAACCAGAAAGCCGGAAAAATCATGGGTCAGGTTCTGGACAACATCTCACAGTTCGCCGACGAGATCCGCGCCGACGGAGTCGAGGGCGACAAGCT